>CAMNRF010000025.1 GCA_946551795.1 uncultured Oscillibacter sp. | reverse complement strand
ATGATCTCCGTCAGGGACTCCTTGGCCTCGTCCTGGCCCGCCACGTCGGCGAAGGTGACGCCGGTCTGCTTTTCCATATAGACCTTGGCGTTGGACTTGCCCACGCCGCCGATGCCGCCCATGCCTCCCATGCCGCTCTTATTGGCAACCCAGCGCATCACCAGCATGAACACCAGCATCAGCACCACGAAGGGGAGCATGTACTCCACCAGGAAGAGCATAATGGGGCTCACCTGGGCCTGGTAGTCCTTATTCACACGGATGCCGGCGCCCCTCTCAGAGCCGCCCGGCAGGGCGTCGATCTCCTCCACGCGCTCAATGACCTTTTCGTAGGACTCCAGCTGCACCGTGAAAAACCGCAGGGAGACCGGACGCTCCTGCTGGGCGTAGGCGCTGTTCTCCCCCGGAGCGGCCGCGGAAACCGTGTAGGCGGCGGAGCCGTCCTCCAGGGTGATCTTTTTGTACTCCCTGCCCTCGCCGTCGGTGTAGACGTACCCGTCCACCGGCGTGATGATCAGGATGCTCTCGGCGTTGTCAAAATCGATGGCGGCGACGTCGCCGAACCGCAGCATGTCCAGAAAGTCGCTGTACTCCAGCTCCACGGAGGAGGCCTGGCGGCCGGCGCTGGTCATATAGGTGGAGGCGTAGCTGATGACGATGGTCAGCAGCAGCGCCCAGCAAACCAGCTGCACAACGCCCCTCCAGCCTCCGCCGCTTTTGCCGCTGCCTCCGCGTTTGTTCTTGTTGTCGTTTTGATCCATATATTGGAACTCCTTTCTAGGGGAAAAGTCGCCGAAGATGCCGGTGCTCCGCCATATGCCTATATGGCGGACAGTATATCGCAGTATAACACACAACCGAAAAAGCTACAAGAACCAGGGATGTTTTTTTCTATGAAATTTCTGTGAATTTCACTTTATTGCGGCTTGCTTGTATGGTATACTGGTTTTTGAATACGACAAAATTTTCTGTGGGGGAGACACAATGGACGAAAAGCGAAAAGACGGCCTCACCGCCGAAGCCGACGGCATCATCGAAGGACGCAACGCCGTCATTGAGGCCCTGCGGGCGGGAACCGCCGTGGATAAGATCTACCTTCAAAAGGGGGAGACGGACCGCACCCTGGGCCACATCGCCTCCAAAGCCCGGGCAGCGGGCGTGGTGGTGGTGGAGGCGGACAGGCGGAAGCTGGACGCCATGAGCCGCACCCACGCCCACCAGGGCGTCATCGCGCTCAGCGCCGTGCGGGAGTACGCCAGCGTGGAGGACATCCTCCGCGCCGCGGCGGACCGGGGGGAGGCCCCTCTGATCGTGGTCTGCGACGAGATCTCCGACCCCCAGAACCTGGGGGCCATCATCCGCACCGCCGAATGCGCCGGGGCCCACGGCGTCATCATTCCAAAGCGCCGCAGCGCAGGGCTGACGGCCATCGTGGCCAAGACCTCCGCCGGAGCGGTGGCCCACCTGCCGGTGGCCCGGGTGCCCAACATCCCCTCCCTGCTGAAAGATTTGAAGAAGCGGGGCGTGTGGGTCTTCGGCACGGCGGCGGACGGCGGCACCGCCCTGTACAGCGCCGATTTGAAGGGACCCGCCGCCATTGTCATCGGCAGCGAGGGCGAGGGCATGACCCGCCTGGCGTCGGAGAACTGCGACTTCCTGGTCAGCATCCCCATGCGGGGAAAGCTCTCCTCCCTGAACGCCTCCGCCGCCGCGGCCATTCTGTTGTACGAGGCCGTCCGCCAGCGGATCGGCTGAGGAGAGGAAGATTATGGACCCCAAGAACAACCAAAATCCATACGGCCTGGACAACGCCACCGACGTGCCCGCCGAACAGGAGGACTACTCCCTGGAGGAGATCCTGGCGGAGTTCGGCGGCAGCCTGGAGCAGACGCTTCTGCGGGGCACGGAGGCCGCCCCCCCGGAGGAGGCCCAGCCTCTCCCGCCGGACCAGGTGCCGCCGCCGCCCCAGCCGGTGCCCGCCAGGGCACGGCCCCAGCCGCCGGAGCCGCCCAAACCGGACCCCGTCCCGCCCCCCGCGCCGGAAGAGGCGCCCGGAGAGGAACCCCGGCCGGCGGAAGAGACCCGGCCGGAGGAGGCGCCCAGCCTGGAGGACATCCTGGCGGACCCCTCTCTGCGGGAGCCCGCCTCCCCCACCGTGGAGCTGGACATTCTGGACATGGCCCTGCCCAAGGCCCCCCGCCCCGTCTCCCTGGAGGAGATGGTGGGCAGCACCGTGGACGCGGTGATGGAGGAGACGACGGCTGAACCGCTGCTGCCGCCCAAACGGCGGGGCCTGTTCTCCCGGAAGCCCCTGGAGGAGACGGAGCAGCTCTACGGCCCCCCGGAGCCGGAGCCCGAGCCGGACCCGGAGCCCATCGGCCCGGAGCCGGAACTGTTTCGGGCGGCGGCGGAGTGCCGGGCGGCGTATCACCGCCGCGGGAAACTTCTGCCCGCCGCGGCCGCCGTCTCCCTGATCCCCACGCTGCTGCTGGCGCTGGAGCATTTCGGCATCGCCGTCCCCGGCTGGAGCGGCGATCCCCGGCGGCAGACCTATGTCCTGCTGGTGTGTCTGGCCGTGACGGCCCTGCTGTGCCATCACGTCTTTGCCAAGGGGGTAAAGCTGCTGCTGCGGGGCCGCTGCTCCGGTGAGCTGCTGACCGCCCTGTCCGCCCTGGTGTCGGCGGCGGACTGCGTCTGCCGCCTGATGGAGAACCAGCGGACGGAGGCCATGCCCTATGCCTCCGTCAGCTGCCTGGGGCTGACCTTCGCCCTGTGGGCCTGCCAGCGGGAGAGCGGCGGGATGTACGACACCTTCCGCTCCGCCTCTCTGGACGACGATCCGCCCTATCTTGTGACGGACACGCCCCAGGGCGCCTGCAAACAGCGGGGCGCCGTCCCCGGCTTCTACACCGCCGCCCTGTGGGACAACGGCGCCCTCCTGTGGCAGACGGCCTTCCTGCCCATGGTGCTGGCGGCCTCCCTGGTCTTCGCCGGCCTCAGCTCCCTGGGCCAGGAGCGGGGGGACGACTTCTTTTTGAACTGGTCCGCCATCTTGGCGGCGGGAGCCGCCTTCTCCCTGCCCCTGGGCTGGGGACTGGCCTACGGCAACCTGGCCCGGCACCTGCAAAAGGCGGGCTGCGCCGTGGCCGGGTGGTCCGGCGCGGAGCGGATCAGCCGGAAGCGGAAGATGATCCTGACGGACGCGGACCTCTTCCCCCCCGGCACCATCCAGCTGGCCGGGGTAAAGGTCTTCGGCGAGGTGCTGTCCGCGGCGGTGTCCTACGCCGCCTCCATGGCCCGGGCCGCCGGCAGCGGCCTGGAGCGGCTCTTTGACGAGCTGCTGCGCACGGAGCTCGGCAGCTATGAGGAGGTCTCCGGCTTCGCCTTCTACGAGGAGGGGGGCTGGTCCGGCACCATTCGGGGGGAGTCCATTCTCATGGGCACCGCCTCCTTCATGCGGAAGATGGACGTGCGCCTCCCCGGGGACATCAATCTGAAAACCGGGCTGTTCCTCTCGGTGGACCACCATCTGATCGCCGTGTTCGCCGTGAAGTACAACGCCTCGGAGAACGTGGATTTTGCCCTGCGGATGATGGCCCGGAGCCGCATCTCCCCCATCCTGGCCGCCCGGGACCCCAACATCGTCCCGGAGCTGCTGCGGCGGAAGTTCCACAAGGGCGTGAAGGTGGAGTTCCCGGACCTGACCACCCGGGTGGCCCTCAGCGAGGCGGAGAAGGACCGGGGGCTCCCCCGGGCGCTGATCTTCCGGGAGGGACTGCTGCCCTACGCCGAGACGGTGGTGGGCAGCCGCCGGATGTGCAAAGCGGTCCGCCGCTCCGCTTTCTTCTCTCTGCTGGGCAGCGCGGCGGGGACGCTGCTGTCTTTCTACCTGGTGTTTTTGCGGCAGTACGCCCTGCTGACCCCCCTGGCCCTGGAGCTCTTTTTGCTGCTGTGGACCCTGCCGGTGCTGCTGATCGTGGACTGGGCCAGGCGGTACTGAGGAACCAGTGCTATGACGGACTTTCAAAAGTACGAAAAGCTGAACATTGACGGGACCTGGATCAACCTGGAAAAGGGGGATACCAGAGGCGGATATTTCTGCACCCCTGTGGGCGCCCGGGTCATCGGCTGGGAAAACGGCATTCACTACTGTTTCATCCGGGGCTTCGGGGAGATG
This sequence comes from uncultured Oscillibacter sp., assembly GCA_946551795.1. Lineage (GTDB taxonomy): Bacteria > Bacillota > Clostridia > Oscillospirales > Oscillospiraceae > Oscillibacter. The sequence goes on along the minus strand of CAMNRF010000025.1, from coordinate 26,287 downwards.
GTCTTCGCCGTGAACCCGGATAGCTGCGTGGAGGAGAACGTCTATCCTCTGGCGGCCAGTTTCCGGGACTTCCTCCGCCTCCTCCTCGCCTGCGGCACCACCACCGCCGCCGAGCAGATCGTCTGGTGGACAGAGGAGCAGTTCCAGGCGTTCCTGGCGGAGGACGAGACGCCGCCGGAGCGGACGGCGGTGCTGGAGAAGATCCGGCAGGCCTTTCACCTGGAGCCCATGGAGGAGCCCTACCGATATGTCCGGGCGCTCCAGGCCGGCTTTGACCGGAGCAGGCTCCGCTATACGGACGAGTTCTACGAGGTGACGGGCCGGGCCCGGCCGGACGGAACTTTTGCGGAGAGCCGGGGATTTGAATTCCCTCCAGTCACTTTTACACTTTCCCATCCCGATAAAAGCGGCGAAAAATAAGATGAAAAGAGACGGCATGGTGAACACCATGCCGTCTCTTTATGATCGTCTTCCTATGTCACGCCAGCTCCGCCTGGCCGGTGTACAGCTGGTAGTACCTGCCGTGCTGTCCAATCAGGTCGTCGTGGTCGCCCCGCTCGATGATCTCCCCCTGCTCCAGCACCATGATGGCCCTGGCGTTGCGGACGGTGGAGAGACGGTGGGCGATGACAAACACCGTCCGGCCCGCCATGAGCCGGTCCATGCCCTGCTCGATGAGCTTCTCCGTCCGGGTGTCGATGGAGCTGGTGGCCTCGTCCAGGATCAGCACCGGCGGGTTGGCGCATGCCGCCCGGGCGATGTTCAGAAGCTGCCGCTCCCCCTGGCTCAGGCTGCCGCCGTCGCCGCTGAGGACGGTGTCGTACCCCTTGGGCAGGTGGCGGATGAAGCTGTCCGCCCCGGCCAGCTTCGCGGCGGCCTCCACCTCCTCATCCGTGGCGTCCAGGCGGCCGTAGCGGATGTTGTCCGCCACGGTGCCGGTGAAGAGGTGGGTGTCCTGGAGCACCACCCCCAGGGACCGGCGCAGGGACTCCTTGGCAATCTCCCGCACGTCGATGCCGTCGTAGGTGATGGTGCCGCTCCGGATCTCATAGAAGCGGCCCAAGAGGCTGGTAATGGTGGTCTTGCCCGCGCCGGTGGACCCCACGAAGGCGATCTTCTGTCCGGGCTTGGCGAAGAGGGAGATGTCGTTCAGGACAATGTGGTCCTCGCTGTAGCCGAACACCACGTGGTCGAACCGGACGTCTCCCCGGAGGGGGACCAGCGTCCCGTCGGGCTTCAGCCAGGCCCAGGTGTTGTTGTCGTAGTGGACCCGGGTGAGATTGCCCTGTTCGTCCTCCGCCGCCCGCACCAGGCGCACCTTGCCCTCGTCCGCCTCCGGCTGGGCCTCCATCACCTCGAAGACCCGCTCCGCGCCGGCCACGGCGGAGAGGATGGTGTTCATCTGCTGGGAGATCTGGGTGACGGGCTGGCCCACCTGCCGGGTGTACTGGAGGAAGGCCCCCAGGTCCCCCAGCCGGAAGGCTCCGCCGCTGTGGATGGCGAACACGGCGCCCAGGCAGCAGCTGAGGGCGTAGTTGATATAATTCAGGTTCCCCATGGCGGGCATCATGGCCCCGGCGTAGGCGTGGGCCCGGGAGGCCGCCTGGCGGTAGGCCTCGTTCCGGGTGTAGAAGCCCTCCCTGGCGGCGGCTTCGTGGTTGAAGACCTTGATGACCTTCTGCCCCTCGATCATCTCCTCGATGTAGCCGTTGACCGTTCCCAGGGCACTCTGCTGGGCGGCGAAGTACCGCCGGCTGCGGCCGCCGATGGTCCTGACCACCAGCAGCATCACCCCCAGCACGGCAAAGGTGATCAGCGTCAAAACAGGGCTGAGGACCAGCATCATGGCGATGGTGCCCAAGAAGTTCAGCGTGCAGGACACCACGCTGCCGAAGCTGTTGTTCAGCGCCTCGGAGATGGTCTCGATGTCGTTGGTGTAGCGGCTCATGAGCTCGCCGTGGGTGTGGGCGTCGAAGTATTTCAGCGGCAGTTTCTGCATCCGCTCAAAGAGGTCCGCCCGGATCTTCGCGACGCAGTTCTGGGAGATGTGAACCATGATCCTGGCATAGCCGAAGGAGCTGGCCGCTCCCGCGATGTACACCGCCGCCATGACGCACAGCATCTTCGCGAGGCCCGGGAAGTCCCCGGGCAGGATATAGTCGTTGATCAGGGGCTTGATCAGGTAGGACCCCCCCACGGTACAGGCGGAGCTGACGCACAGCAGCAGCACCACCACCGCCAGCAATGCCCTGTAGCGCCCCAGGTAGGCCATGAGCTTTCCCAGGGTGGCGCGGAGATCCTTCGGCTTCTGGAAGCCGCCCTTCGGCCCGTGATGACCCGGCCCCATCGCCGGTCTTTTATTCTCAGCCACCGATGCTCACCCCCTCCAGCTGGGACTGGTATACGTCCCGGTAGATCTCACAGCTCTCCATCAGCTCCTCATGGGTCCCCCGGGCGGCGATGCGCCCGGCGTCCATCACCAGGATCATGTCCGCGTCCCGCACGGAGGCCACCCGCTGGGCGATGATCAGCTTGGTGGCGTCTTTCAATTCATGGGCGAAGGCGGCCCGGATCTTGGCGTCCGTGGCCGTGTCCACGGCGCTGGTGGAGTCGTCCAGAATCAGCACCTTGGGCTGTTTCAAAATCGCCCGGGCGATGCACAGCCGCTGCTTCTGCCCGCCGGAGACATTGACGCCCCCCTGGCCCAGGTCCGTGTCCAGGCCGTCGGGCATCCGCTCCAGAAACTCGTCGGCGCAGGCGGCCCGGCAGGCCGCCCACAGCTCCTCCTCCGAGGCGTTCGGGTCTCCCCACAGGAGATTCTCCCGGATGGTGCCGGAGAAGAGGGTGTTCTTCTGCAGGACCATGCTCACCGCGTCCCGCAGGTGCTCCATGGTGTAGGCCCCCACGGGCCGTCCCCCCACGGACACCGTGCCCTCGCCGGCCTCGTAGAGCCGGGGGATCAGGGACACCAGGGTGGTCTTGGCGCTGCCGGTGCCCCCCAGGATGCCCACGGTGGCCCCGGAGGGGATGTGGAGGCTCACGTCCCGCAGCACCCACTCCGGGCTCTCCGCGTTGTACTTGAAGGAGACGTGGTCAAAGTCGATGCTGCCGTCCCGCACGGCGGCGGGGACCTCCCGGCCCTCCTGGTCCGTGTCCGTCTCCGCGGCTTCATCGGTGATGGCGGGCACCTCCTCCAGCACCTCCACGATGCGGCGGGCGCAGGCCACGGAGCGGGTGAGCATCATGAAAATCATGGAGACCATCATGAGGGACATCATAATCTGGGTGATATAGGTGAAGTAGGTCATCAGCTTCCCCGCCTCCAGCGTCCCGGCGTAGACCATCTGCCCGCCGAACCACATGACGGCGATGATGGTGCCGTAGACAATCAGCATCATGATGGGCATATTGACCACCACCACGCCGAAGGCCCGGAGGGAGGTGTCCTTCAGATCGTGGTTCCGGGCGGCAAACTTCTCCCTCTCGTGCTCCTCCCGGACAAAGGACTTCACCACCCGGATGCCCGCCAGGTTCTCCTGCACCACCAGGTTCAGCGCGTCGGTCTTCTCCTGGAGGGAGCGGAACATGGGCCCCACCCGGGTCAGGATCACCGCCACCGCGATCAGCAGCAGGGGCATGGCCCCCAGAAACACGCTGCTCAGCCGCAGGCTGATGCGGATGGACAGCACCAGAGCCGACACCAGCATCACCGGGGCCCGCACCAGAAGGCGCATCCCCATCATCAGGGTCATCTGCATGGTGTTGACGTCGTTGGTGAGCCTGGTCACCAGGGAGGCGGTGGAGAACTTCTCGATATTGGAGAAGGCAAACTCCTGGATGTGGTCGTACTCCGCCCGGCGGAGGTTGGCTCCGAAGCCCTGGCCCGCCACGGAGGACAGCACCGCCGCCCCCAGCCCCAGGGCCAGGGACACCATGGCCATGGCCACCATGACCCCGCCCTCACGCAGGATGAACGCCTGATCGGCATTGGCGATGCCGATGTCCACGATGTCGCTCATCACCAGGGGGATCAGCAGCTCAAACACCGCCTCCAGGGCGCTGCACAGCACCCCCGCGGCAATCCACTTCCCGTATGGCCGCGCGTGGGGCCAAAGTCTTTTCATCATGTATGCAGTTCCTCCTTCAGATTCTCCACGATCCGGTCCAGCAGCCGCAGCAGCGTCTCCCGCTCCTCAGGGGAAAAGCCCCGGACCATGGCCTCCTCGCTGGCCAGAAAGCTCTCGGCAAACCGGGCCTGCCGCTCCCTGCCCTTGTCTGTCAGGGTGATGAGCCGCCGGCGCGCGTCCTCGCCGATGACGCTCCGCCGCACCAGTCCCTTCTCCTCCATCCGGTCCAGCACCCCGTTGACAGTGGAGGGCTTCGCCCGCAGAAACTCCGTCAGCTCCCGCTGAGGCACCTGCCCTCCGTGGTGGTGAAGGTACATCAAAACGTGGGTCTGCACCGGCGTCACGTCGTAGCGGGACACCCGGGCATCCATGGCGCATCTGGCCATCTGCGCCGCCCAGCCCAGAGTGGGCCCCAGACGGGGAGCGTCATCCTGCCGCATGGCCGCTCCTCCTTTCGTCCTTTGGAAAATATTTAGTCTACTAAATTTTAGCCTGCTAAATATTAGCACACCGGTCCCTGTCCTGTCAAGATACAAATGGGCCTGGTTTTTGAACAATTCATGAACAAAAATAAAAAAATCCGGTCGAAACCGGAGGGATTGTAAACAAATTGTGAAGGATGGAACAAAGAGGTTGACATTTCCCCCCGCCTCGGATATGATGAACCCATCAAGCGGAAAGCTTGAGCTACACACACCATTTTCCCTCTCCTTTCTCTATAATCATACGGGGAAGCGGGCAATCCTTTTGGATTGCCCGCTTTCTCGTTCTCCGGCGGAGGGGGATTGAGGTGGAGGCGGGATTGGGGAATCCGGGGCGAGGAATGGCCCGCCGAGGGCGGCGGGCCATCTCCTCTCCCTCCCATACTCCAACCGCATTTTACGAATATCAATCTGTTTTTATTGAAAAACAATAAATTCTTATTGACAATCGGTGGTGCCCGTGGTAGGATACCAGAAAAAGGAGGTGTCCCGCCATGTGCTTGACTGCTCTTCTGATTCCCGCCGGGCTGGCGCTGTTTCTCCTGGCCGCGGTGCTGCTGGTGCAGGGGGCGCGGCAGAACCACAGGGGAAAGCTGTTCTCCTCGGTGGGGATTCTGGCAATTTTAGCGGCCGGGTGCGCGGTGATGATGGAGTTCATCACCCGGCCGCTGTGAAGTGGGAGCGGATTGTGGGGAGGACTTTTGTACGAAAGGCCGTCCGGACACTGATGAACGCCCTGGTGTCCGCCGCCCTGGCGTGCGTTGGGGCCGCCCTGTATGTTATCCCGATGGCTGTGGGGGTTGGTCTGGATGAGGACCTTCTTCTGGATGGGAGAGACCATCTGATCCTGACCTATCTCCTGGGGAGCGCGAAGGCCTGGACGGTTAGCTGGTGGAGGGTTTTTGACGCCCGTCAAACCGTTTTGACGGTGTCTTTGCTGTCTATTGACGTCTGCGCCGCCGTTCTTCTCCGGCGGCTCCGCCGGAGGCTGCGGGCGGGGCTGCAGCAGTCTCAAAATTCTCGATAAACGGGTCGGCCAGGGGGCCGACCCCTACGATCCCTTGCAGGGGCCGCCGGCCAATTTTGAGCATTGCCATAATTGGGAAAAGCGCCTGAATCACCACACAGGGAGGAATGTCTTTGAAATCCATGTCTGTACAAAAAATCGCGTCGATCCTGCGTATCTCGGTGCTGGTCACCTTCATCTGCAACCTGTTGGCCCTGCCTGTGGTGCCGGGTCTGGTATACTTCCGCTCCGACATCGCCCGCAGGATGGAATTCTCTCAGCTCCAGCGCATCTTCGATTACGATTTTGACGACGGTCTCGGCAATCTCCTGGGCATCTACCTGACGGAGGTCTGGAAAGAGCCCTACACCGCGGCCCTGACCCTGTTCCTGCTCTTCTCGGGAATCTGCACCGCCGTAATCCTGTTACAGGCCATCCGGGTGCTGTGCACCATCGTGGAGGGAAACCGGAATCCCTTTACACTGGAGAACGCCGCCAGCCTCCGCCGGGCGGCCCTCTGCTGCTTCCTCATCGCCGCCGCGGCCCTGGCTCGGGTGGTTTTCAGCGTCTGCTACTACCGCTCCCCCCTGCCCCTGGCCACTTACAACGCCCTGTTTGTGCCCATGTTCTCCATGGCCGGACTGCTGTGTCTGGTGATGTCCGCCCTCTTCCGCCAGGCGGCGGAGCTGAAGGCGGAGAACGACCTGACGATTTGAGGTGGGCCATGATCGTTGTAAATCTGGATGTGATGATGGCAAAGCGGAAGATGACCCTCTCTCAGCTCTCGGAAAAGGTGGACGTGACCCTGGCAAACCTGTCCATCCTGAAAAACAACAAGGCCAAGGCGGTGCGCTTCTCCACTCTGGAGGCCATCTGCGCCGCCCTGGACTGCCAGCCGGGGGACATTCTGGAATTTGTTCCGGACCGGGAGCCCGGCCAGTAGGCAAAATTTTGCTGTCCGCGGACAGCGGACAGTCTGGATAGGAGAATCGAATATGGAAAACCTGGAAAAAGCCCTGGTCTCCCAGGGCGCGGCGCAGCCTGCCCAAAATGTGCGGAAAATCTACGAAACCACTCCCCGTGACCGCCTCCTCCTGGCGGGGACGCTGGCCCTTTGTCTCCTGCTGGTGAACGCGGCCGGCTGGCCCTGGGGCATGGGGAACACGCTGACCGTCTTCGCCTGGTACGCCCTCCTCCTGCCCGCCATGGGCCGGGAGGTCCTGGCCCGCCGCCGGGAGAGCCGGGTGCTGCTGGCGTACAACCTGCTGCTGGCTGTCTCCTTCGCCCTGACCTCCAACCCCTGGTTTCGGCTCTGGAACTTCCTGGCCCTGATGGTGCTGGTCCCCCTCCACGCCGCCTCCCTCTCCGCCGGGGAGCTTCTGCCCTGGTGGCGGCCCGCCATGGCGGGGGAGCGGCTGGGCCTCTTGTGCCGCGGCGTCTTCTGCCACCTGGGGGCCGCCCCCGCGGCCCTCTCCGCCGGGCGGAAGAAAAGAAGCCTGAGCCTCACGGTGGTGCTGGGGACCGCCGCCGCGCTGGCGCTGGTGTCCGTCCTTCTGCCCGTCCTGGCCTCCGCCGACGCGCTCTTTGCCGCCGCCACCCGGGGCCTGACGGAGTTCCTCCGCCTCCACTTCGCCCGGGGCCTCTGGAAGCTCCTCTGGGCCCTGGTGCTGACGCCCTTCGTGTTCGGCCTGCTGTACTCTCTGCGCCATGTGCCCTCCAGGGCAGGGACCCACACCCTCTACACCGTGGACAGCGCCCTCTTTGCCATCGTCCTGGGGGCCCTGGACGCACTGTACCTGCTGTTTCTGGCGGTGCAGTCCGCCGGGCTCTTCGGAGGACCGGAGTACCTGGCCCAGCGGGGCATCTCCTACGCCGAGTGGGCCCGCGGCGGCTTCTTTCAGATGGTGGGCGTCACCATCCTCAATCTGGCGGCCCTCATGGCGGCCCTGACCTTCTCCCAGCAGGAGAGCCGGGGCTGGCGATTCCTCCGGTGGCTGGCGGCGGCGCTGGTGGGGGAGAGCCTGGTGCTCCTGGCCTCCGCCGCCTGGCGGATGACGCTGTACGTCTCCGCCTACGGTCTCAGCTTCAAACGCTTTATGACCTACTGGGGCATGGTGATGATGGCGCTGTTCCTGCTCTCGGCCCTGGAGAAGGTCCGGAGACCGGACCGCTCCTTCTGCCGCCGGGCCCTCCCCCTGGCCCTGGCGGGGTGGCTGGTGATCAACTGCGTCCCCGTGGACTACCTGGTGGCAAAGAACCAGGTGGACCGCTGCCTCTCAGGCCGGAGCGAGACGGTGGATGCCCGCTATCTGCTCTATCACCTGTCCTATGACACCCTGCCCCAGCTGGAGCGTTTGGACGGAAATACCGTGTATCAGCTGGGCGGAGGCCAGACCCGGCGTCTGACCGACCTCTTGGAGGAGCGCCGGGCGACGGCCCGGGCGGACTGTGCCGACTGGCGCTCCTGGAATCTCTCCGCCTGTCTCGCCGCCGGAGGAGGCTGAAAAAAGAGCGTGGACGAATCGTCCACGCTCCTTCCCTATTTTTTCTCCTTCACACTGTGGGTCCTCAAATACTCCAGCCAGATCTTGCACCCCGCCGTGTTCAGGTGGACACCCTCAAAGGTCAGATTCTGCGGCAGACATCCGTCCTCCCCTGTCAGGGCCTCCGCCACGTCCACCAGGGCGCAGTCCTTCTCCTCCGCCAGGGCCCGGATCACCCCGTTGTACACGCCGATGCGCTCGTTGTTCACATAGCTGCCCTTGGCGTCCTGTTTGGCGCTCACCGGCAGAATGGTCTGGAGGATGATCTCCACATCCGGATGGTCCTCCCGGATGCGGTCGATGACCTTGGCGTACTGGTCGTGGAAGGTCTCCTTTTTGCTCCAGCCCAGCTCGTTGATCCCCAGCATCAGATATACCCTGCCGCACTCGGTCTCCGCCAGGGCGTCCAGCAGGGGGACCTTCTCCTTCCCGTCGGCGGGCCACGCCTTCTTGGTAAACACGGACTCCACCGTGGCCCCCACACCGTAGAGACAGGTCCCGGTCTTCAAGCCGCTGTACAGGTGAAAACCCTCCGTGCGGGAGTCCCCCAGGAATACGGCGTCCTGGAAATATGTATCCTCCACGGCCTCGCTCTCCGGCACCGGGCCGAAGGGCTCCTCAGGAACTACTGCGGTAGTCTTTATCCGTACCCGCTTTACTGCCGCGGTAGTATCCTGTTTCGTGTCTCCGGCGAGGCGTACTATCGATGTAGTTTCCGCCGTCTTTCTCCGCGCCGGCTCCCGGACGGCGCCCGCCGGTCCGGCCGGCGTCAGCAGCTCCGCGGACACCGCCAGCATCGCCAGGACGGCCGGCACTCTCTTCCAGCTCCGTCTCTTCTCCCGTTTTCCCGCCATATGACTCCCCCGCTCCCGCAATTTTCCGCACCTGTTATCCTGATCTCTATTATACATCCTCTTGTCGAAAAATGTCGAAACAATTCAGTAAAAAATTGATGACAATTTCTTTACAATTCTTACAAAACCAGGGGGATTTTTTTACTGTTTCCACACCGGCGGCAGATGCCCGCGGCCACGGGGCCGCGGGCTCTTCAACACTGCTTCCGCAGATTCCCGGGGTAGGCCCCCGCCCGGTGGAGCTTCCGCAGCTCCTCCGCCACGGTCTCCCGGTCCTCCCGGTAGGTCATGCCGAACCATTTGTCCGCGGAGCGGAGGACGGAGACCTCCAGCGCCCCAGAGCGCAGCAGGTCGTCCACCATGATGGGCAGCAGGCACTCGGACTTCGGGTCCCGGCCCCCCTCGCCCTCCAGGAAGCGGGCGAAGTAGTCCTCCAGCACCGGGAAGATGGAGGGCATAAACCCCCAGTAGTTCATGGACACCGGGGACTCCGGGTCCAGGGGGCGGTCCGCCGTCAGGTCCCGCAGTGTTCCGTCGGGGTAGAGCTGAATCTTCTTCGTCTCCTTGACGGACCGCAGCTGTCCGTTCTCCACGGCGCAGATCCCCCGGGAGACGGTGCCGTGGAGGCTGGCGGTATTTTTCAGGAGATACCCCACCATGGCGGCCCTCCCCGCCGCCGGGAGGCGGGTCAGCTCCTCATACATGGCCCGGTAGGCGTCGATGCCGTAATAGTCGTCGGCGTTGATGACGCAGCAGGGCTCGTGGACCACATCCGCCGCGCACAGCAGGGCGTGGACGGTGCCGAAGGGCTTGGTGCGCTCCGGCGGCGGGGTATAGCCCGCCGGCAGGGAGGAGAAGTCCTGAAAGGCGCAGGCCACCTCCACAGGGCTGCCGTCCCCGGCGGTCCTCCTGGCCAGATAGTTCCCGCAGAGGCGGCGCACCAGGTCCTCCATCTCTGGCTTGATGATGAACACCACCTTGTTGAACCCCGCCCGCAGGGCGTCATAGACGGAGTACTCCATCAGGATCTCCCCGTTGGGGCCGATGCCGTCCACCTGCTTGCTGCCGCCGTAGCGGGACCCCAGCCCCGCCGCCATAATCACCAGGGAAACCTTCATAACACCCTCCGGATTCGGCGCGCCGCCCTCCGGCGGCGCACAACCGTTTTTTATGCAGTCCTATGGGATTACTATACCCCATCCTCCCCCGGTTTTCAACCGCCCTTGACTTTTTTGCCGGGAGATTTATAATAGAGCCATAAAACTGAGAATAATTTTCAACTTGGAGATGTCCTATGCCTTACAACACCAAACAACGACAGGCCGTCCTCCGCTGTCTGGAGCAGCGGCCCGAGGAGGCCCTCACCGCCTGTGAGATCGCGGAGGCCCTGCGGCGGGACCAGTGCCCCGTGGGTCTGGCCACCGTGTACCGCCAGCTGGAGCGGCTGGAGGAGACGGGACGCGTCCACCGGGTGGACACCGGGGAGGGGGCGCTGTACCAGTTCTGCGTCCACGGCGGCCAGCGGTCCTGTTTTCTCCTCCGGTGTGAGAACTGCGGCCGCATGGTCCACCTGGACTGCTCCCACCTGGAGGCCCTCTGCCGGCATCTGGCGGCGGACCACCGCTTTCAGGTGGACCCCCGCCGGACCATTCTGACAGGGCTGTGCGATGCCTGCGGCGGAGAGGAGGCCCCCCATGGAACAACCTGAACTGCTGGCCTGCCGGGATGTCTCTCTGGGGTACGAGGGCCAAAATGTCCTGACCCATCTGAACCTCTCCATCCGGGCGGGGGACTACCTCTGCGTGGTGGGGGACAACGGCTCCGGCAAGTCCACGCTGCTGCGGGGGCTGCTGGGCCTGCTGCCGCCCCAGTCCGGGGAGATCTGGCGGGCGCCGGAGCTGCGGCGGGGGGCCATCGGCTACCTGCCCCAGCAGACCCGGGCCCAGCGGGACTTTCCCGCCACGGTGTACGAGGTGGTGCTCTCCGGCTGCCTGAATCAGAAGGGGAGCCGCTTCTTCTACTCCGCCGCCCAGAAGTCGGCGGCCCTGATGAACATGGGCAAGCTGGGCGTCCTGGAGCTGAAGGACGAGAGCTACCGCAATCTCTCCGGCGGCCAGCAGCAGCGAGTCCTGCTGGCCCGGGCGCTGTGCGCCGCCGGGCGGCTGCTGATTCTGGATGAGCCCATCACCGGCCTGGACCCCGCCGCCGCCCAGGACCTCTACAAAACGCTGTCCTACCTCAACGAAAAAGAGGGCATGGCCGTGGTCATGGTGACCCACGACCTGCGTCCCGCCCTGCGCCAGGCCCATACGGTGCTCCACATCGGCCGGGGCGCGTTCTTCTACGGCACCGCGGCGGAGTATCTGGCCTCCCCCCAGGGGCGGCGCTTTCAGGAGGCGGAGCCATGAATCTTCTTCAACTGTTCTCCTTTCCCTTCATGCGGCGGGCGCTGATCGCCGGGGTGCTGGTGTCCCTCTGCTGCGCCCTGCTGGGAGTGTCCCTGGTTCTCAAACGCTACTCCATGATCGGCGACGGGCTGAGCCACGTCTCCTTCGGGGCCCTGGCCATCGCGGTGGCCCTGGGGTTCACGCCGCTGTACTTCTCCATCCCCGTGGTGGTGCTGGCGGCCTTCTTCCTGCTGCGCATGGCGGGCAGTCCCCGCTGGAACAGCGACGCGGCCATCGCCGCCGTCAGCGCCTCCTCCCTGGCCATCGGCATCATGGTCATCTCCCGCACCACCGGCATGACCACCGACGTGGACAACTATATGTTCGGCAGCGTCCTGGCCATGTCCCGGGCGGACGTGGCGCTGTCGGCGCTGGTGTCCGCCGCGGTGCTGGCGCTGTTTGTCCTGTTCTACCACAAGCTCTTCGCCGTCACCTTCGACGAGAGCTTCTCCCGGGCCGCCGGGCTGAACGTGGACCGCTACAACACCCTGCTGGCGGTCCTCACCGCCCTGACTATCGTGCTGGGGATGCGGATGATGGGGGCCATGCTGATCTCCTCCCTGGTGATCTTCCCCGCCCTGACGGCCATGCGGCTCTTCAAGAGCTTCCGGGGCGTGGTCCTCTGCGCCGCCGCTGTCTCGGTGGCCTGCTTCTGCGCGGGGCTGACGGTGTCCTTCGTCTGCTCCACCCCGGTGGGGGCCACGGTGGTGTGCGTCAATCTGGCGCTGTTCCTGTTCTCCTGTGCCGCCGGCGCCCTGCGGCGCTGACGCCGCAGAATCGCTCTGATTCCACATGAGGGGGCTTCCGCCCCCTCATGCTCTCCCCGTTATCGAACGCCGTCTCTTTCAGCGTTCCCTTCGCTTTTCAGCCTGACAGCTGAGTGCCGGTGATTTTCCTGACCGCGGATTGAACCCGAAAACCAAACGATACATCAGGAAAGAGGTGGATACCCATGGCGTTTGCCCTGATCGACCTGGAAACCTGGGAGCGCAGAGAGTTTTACGAGCATTTTATCAACGAGGTCCGGTGCACCTATTCAACCACCGTCCAGTTGGATATAACGAGCCTGAAGGGCTGCCGCCTCTACCCCGCGATGATCTGGCTGCTGACACAAACGGTAAACCAGCTGCCGGAATTCCGCACGGCTCTCACAGATGCGGGCCCCGGCATTTACGACCGGCTGCACCCGGCCTACACGATTTTCAATCAGGAGAGCAAAAGCTTCTCCGGGATCTGGACGGAGGCGCACTCCGATTACAGCGAATTTCTGAGAGCCTATGAAGCGGATGCCGCGATGTTTTCCTCCTCTGTAAAATTCGCCCCCAAGCCCAACAGGCCCTCGAACACATTTGATATTTCAATGGTGCCCTGGTTCACCTTTACGGCCTTCAATATCAATGTTTTTGACCAGGGGACCTATCTTCTTCCCATATTCACCATGGGAAAATTTTTCGATACAGGCGGGAAAAGGATGCTGCCTCTCGCGATCCAGGTGCATCACGCGGTCTGTGACGGGTACCACGTTGGAAGATTTCTTGAGATCCTCCAGGAAAAAATATCGTCGTTTTGACAAGGAGGAAAATTTACAGGCGTTTATCGACAAAAACAGCAGGAGCGGCCCTTCAGCCGGCCTGCCCCCCTCCTCCGGGGACAGCGTCAAAAGAGGTTCTTGTTGTTCTCGTCCACCACCTCCACCAGCTGGCCCCGCTCAAAGAGGCCGATGGTCCCCAGGGGCAGCGGCATCAGCGCCAGGGCCGCCTCGCAGAAGGAGAGGAGCTGGTAGGTGTGGATGCGGGTGTAGTCCCCGGGGTCGTCGGAGCCCTCCTCGCCGATGACGCCCATGTACCAGCCGGAGTCCCCCTCGCAGGTGGGCTCCAGCCGCTGGAGATAGACGGTGTCCGCCGTTCTGGCGGTGTTCTTCATGAGCATGGTGTCCTGGAAGGAGGTGGTCACCGCCTGGTCCTGAACCTGGGCCTTGTTCAGAACCGCCGTCTGCTCGTGGAAGATCCGCAGGCTCAGGGACAGGTCCTCCTCCGTGGCGGAAAAGGGGTCCCCTACATAGTCAAAGGTCACCATCCGGAGTCCCGGTCCCTCCGCCTCAAATTTGTAAAAGCTCCATCCGATCTGGATGATGCAGCCGTCGGCCAGCACGCCGCCGGCCCGCTCCTCCTCCAGCAGGACCCCCGCCAGGAAGTCCGCGGTGCCCTTCCACTCCTCCCGGCAGGAGAGGGATACGAGCTTTCCGTTGATATTGTATGTGTACTTCATAGGCTGCCTCCCATCTCAGATTTCCGCGCCGCGGCGGCTCCAGGGCGGAGATGCCCCCCGGCGCGCTCTGTTCTCTGTCCTCCATCATACCAGATTCCGCCCCATAGCGCAATCCCCAGCCTTGGGGTCACGGGCGTCTCCGCCGCCGAGAAAATCAGCCATAACCCGCGCTTTTTCGCCGAATCCCCCGACCAATCCCCGTCCTTTTATTTTTTTTTTCAGATTCCCGTTTCCATCGACAAATTCAGACAAGTTTTCCGCTTCATTTTGTGTATCATAAGGGTACTCCAATCCATATTTTGTGGTCGTTTAGAAAGGACGAAGAAACATGCACACGATTGCCAAAGAATATCTTTTGCTTTTCAACACGCTGACAGACGCAGAGGAGACGCTTCACAGGCTGGAGTCCCGGTTGATGGAGGCACAGCGGCAGGCAGAGGAACTCTTTTTGGAACATACGGACCCCGATATGCAGAGCGCAGATTAAAAGAACGGCCCCGCCATGGCGGGGCCGCTCTTTTTACGGATTCTGTGGATTCTCCCCCTTCCGCTCCGGCCGGGTACTCCACAGCGCCGCGCCAAAGGGGACGAAGACCGCCGGAAACCGGCTGACCACAGACAGCTGCCAGATCACGGCCCGATCCCACCACCGGGGGAGGGAGAAGTTCCACTCCAGGGAGCTCCCCGGCCCCCGGAGGAGGGTATGGACAGTCTGGCCGACGTTCCACGCCGCCACAGGCGCCTCCAGAGCCGCCCAGACGGCCAGGAAGACCAGAACCGCCCGCCGCAGGGGCCGTGCCCGCCGGCGCTCCAGGGGTTTCGCCCCCAGAAACACCCCGCAGGCCCGGAGCAGCACCCAACCCAGCAGCATATAGAAAACGGGAACGGCCACGGACTGCGTCAGAAGCAGCGGCGCCACTGTGAACGCCCGCTTTAAAAGCCGCCCCGCCCACCGCCGCAGCAGAAAGATTCCGGCCCCCAGCGCCAGCAGCGCCGCCCCCTCCATCAGCAAACAGCGGATCTCCCGCTGCCGCTCCGGCCGGAGGGGCTCGCCGTACAGCAGGACCTGGACGTCCACCTCCAGCTGCTCCGCCGCGGACAGCAGCATCTCCACATCCGGCCGGGACCGGCCCGTCTCGTAATTGCTCACCGTCTGGCGGCTGACGTGGAGACGCTCCGCCAGCTCGTCCTGGGTCAGGCCCCGCCGGACCCGGGCCGCCCGGATGTTCTTTCCGATGTCCCGCATCTCATCACCTCGCCCCCATGATACCCCCGCGCTCCGCCGCTGTCACGCAAAGATGCTTTGCGCCTGCGATTTTTGTTACAATCTGTATAAAATATTCAAAAATATACAAATCGGATTCTCTTTCGTCAAAACAGGGGGGACGCCAAGCGTCCCCCTTGCCGTTCCTGTATCCGCTATGTATAGATGTTCTCAGTCCTCGCAGAGGCCGGCGGTGATCAGAGCCATGGAGTAGACCTCCTGGCCGTTGCAGCCTCGGGAGAGGTCGTTGATGGGGGCGTTCAGGCCCTGGAGGATGGGGCCGTAGGCCTCGAAGCCGCCCATGCGCTGGCAGATCTTGTAGCCGATGTTGCCGGCGTTGATGTCCGGGAAGATGAAGGTGTTGGCCCGGCCCGCCAGAGGAGAGTCGGGGCACTTGGTCTCCGCCACCTTGTGGGACACGGCGGCGTCGAACTGCAGCTCGCCGTCGATGACCAGGTCGGGAGCCGCGGCCTTGGCCTTGGCGCAGGCGGAGCGCATCTTGTCCACGTCCTCGCCGGAGCCGGAGCCGTGGGTGGAGTAGCTCAGGAAGGCCATCTTGGGGTCGATGCCGAAGAGACGGGCCGTACCGGCGGTCTCCAGGGCGATCTCCACCAGCTCGTCCTCATTGGGCTTGATGTTGATGGCGCAGTCCGCCATGGCGATGACCTCGCGGTCGCCCACGGTGGTGGAGCGCACCAGAATGAAGCAGGAGGAGACGATCTTGCAGCCGGGCTTGGTCTTCACCAGCTGCAGAGCGGGGCGGACGGTGTCGGCGGTGGAGTAGGTGGCGCCGCCCAGCAGCGCGTCGGCGTAGCCCATCTTCACCAGCATGGTGCCGAAGTAGTTGCCCTGCTTCAGCATGGTGCGGCACTGGTCCTCGGTCATCTTGCCCTTGCGCAGCTCCACCATGGCCGCCACCATCTTGTCCATGTCCTCAAAGGCCTCGGGGTCCACGATCTCGGCACCCCGGATATTGAAGCCGGCCTCCTCCGCGGCGGCAAAGACCTCCTCGGGCTTGCCCACCAGGACGGGGGTCAGGAAGGTACCGGACAGCAGGCGGGCAGAGGCCTCCAGAATACGGGGGTCCGTGCCCTCGGTGAACACGATCCTGCGGGGATGCGCCTTCAGCTTCTTGATGAGAAATTCAAACATAGTACCATTACCTCCAAAAAAATCCACAGTGTAGGGATTCTGTTATCCTCATTATACACCTCTGCCCCGCCGGGTCAATTGAAAAATGAAAATCCTGACAAAAAAATTTACATTTCTTCCGCCCCCGGCGGATGAAAATATGCAAACTGTACAAAAATTCGCCGAATTTCCGGATATGCGGCTCTGTTTTTCCTCCGGAAATACCCGTTTCCGACACTTTCCAGGGTTGACGGGAGCGGCGAAACGCGGTATGATACCAATGGTAACAAATTGTAACTTTTATGCCTATATCAGGAGTGCCATGAGTCAACGATCAAGATCGAAAAAACCGTCCTCCGGCGGCCGGCGGGCGGCAAAGCCCCAGGAGGTCCGCCGGGAGGAGCGCCGCCTGGACCCCTCGGTGAGCACGGGCGCCACGGCGGGCCTTTACTCCCGGGCCCTGGCCCCGGAGACCCCTGCGGTCACCTCGGAGGCCGCCCCTCAGGAGCACGCGGTGGAGGACCGCCTGCGCCGCACGGCCAGACGGCGGGCCGCCATTCCCGCCTGGGAGGAGCCGGACCCAAAAAGCGCCGCCGGAAAGAGCCCGCCCGACCGGCGCCGGTCGGGAGAGCCCCGCCCCACGGTCACGTGGTACCAGGCCATTCTCTGGAACCTCAAGCGGGCCAAGCGCCGCTGGCGCCACATCCTGCGGGAGAAGCAGGCCTCCCACTTCCCGGAGTCCAACCGCCTTCCCATTCAGATTCTGCTGCTGATCTGGGGGATCTTCCCCATGTGGGG
The DNA here is from genome assembly GCA_946551795.1 of uncultured Oscillibacter sp. Taxonomy (GTDB): domain Bacteria; phylum Bacillota; class Clostridia; order Oscillospirales; family Oscillospiraceae; genus Oscillibacter. The sequence goes on along the minus strand of CAMNRF010000025.1, from coordinate 9,367 downwards.
CAGCCTCTTGCAGGAGCACCTCTGGGGCCGGCGGAAGCGGGCCATCAGCCGGAGCTCCTCCCGCCAGGGGCGGCCGGAGCGGTCCGGCCACCGGGTCCTCTACCCCCTGCTGTTCCTGGGAGGCACCGCCTGCATTGCCCTGGCGGCCCTGTTCTTCTCCACCTACACCTACGGCACCACGGTCAGCTACGACGGCGAGGTCATCGCCGTCATGAGCTCCCAGTCCGCCGCCGAGGAGGTGCGCCGGGACCTGGAGCAGGTCACCGCCCGCACCCTGGGGGAGAGCTTCACCATCGACGACTCCCTGATCCAGTACTCCTCCGGCCTGCTGCGCCGGCAGGACCTGGTGGACCCGGAGACCTACGCCGAGGACCTCTCCCAGGAGGTGGGCCTGGTGACCGCCGCCTACTGCCTGTACGTGGAGGGAGAGTTTATCGGCGCCACCCCCTACCCCGGCGCCCTGGATGAACTGCTCAAGCAGCTGAAGGCCGCCGGCACCGACGGGGACACCATCTCCTGCGACTTCTCCGAAGACGTGGAGATCAAGGAGGAGTACGTCCCCAGCGACGAGATCATGAACCTGGGGTACCTGGCGGAGACCCTGTACAGCACCAAGACCGCCGAGGTCACCTACGAGGTGAAGAAGGGCGACACCTGGTCCGAGATCGCCGAGGACCACGGCATGACCTCCAAGGAGCTGGAGGCCCTGAACCCCGGCTACGACATCAACAAGCTGCAGATCGGCGAGATTCTGACCATGTCCGCCTCCGTGCCCTACCTGACAAGGACGGTGGTCCAGAAGGAGCGGTACGTGGCCGAGGTGAACTACGACATCGAGTACACCGACACCGCCGACCTCTACAAGGGCGACTACAAGATCACCTCCCCGGGCCAGTTCGGCGCCGCCGACGTGGTGGCCAACGTCACCTATGTCAACGGCGAGGAGACCGAGCGCACGGTCCTCTCCTCGGTGACGCTTCGGGAACCGGTCACCGAACATCGGCTCCAGGGCACCAAGGAGCGGCCCACCTGGATGCCCACCGGCACCTTCCGCTGGCCCGTCACAGGCCGCATCACCTCCCGCTTCGGCGGGCGGAAGTCCCCCGGCGGCATCGGCTCCACCAACCACAAGGGCATCGACATCGCGGCCCCCCGGGGCACGCCGGTCTACGCCGCCGACGGCGGCACCGTCACCTACGCCGGCTGGATGGGCGGCTACGGCTATCTGGTCCGCATCCGCCACGAGAACACCGGCTATGAGACCTACTACGGCCACAACAGCAGTCTGACGGTCTCCGTGGGCCAGCACGTCTACAAGGGCCAGCAGATCGCCCGGGTGGGCTCCACCGGAAACTCCACCGGCAACCACTGCCACTTCGAGGTCCGCTACAACGGCGTGGCCCGGAATCCCCTGAACTATCTGCCGTAGCGCGGCGCCGCATCCAGCATCTAAAAAAACAAGCCTCCCCACCGGGAAGGCTTGTTTTTTTATCCCGCCGCCGGACACGGCCTCAGACGCCCAGATGCCCGGAGTGCTCCATCCCCTCCAGAAGCGCCGCCATCCCCTCCGGGACCGGCCCGCAGCCGTCCCGAATCCACTTCTCCAGCAGGGAGAGGAGGATGACGGAGACCCCGCCGGGGTCGGAGATGCCGGCCTTTTCGGCGATGGGGGCCAGGAGGCCGTCAAAAAACGCCTGGCGGCTCTCCGGGGAGGCCTGGTTCAAAACCGCCAGAAACCAGCCCCGCCGGGGCGGGATGTCCCGGAGGAGGAGCTCCAGCGCCTCCCGCCAGCCGGGGGCCGCCGCCAGCCGGGCGGCCAGCTCCGCCCCGTCCTCCCGGACGGCCCAGGCGAAGAGGGCGTAGACGTCGGGAAAGTGGTAGTAGAAGGTCTGGCGGTGGATGTCGCAGCGGTCCGTCAGGTGGTGGACCCGCACCCGCTCCAGGGGCCTGGTCTCCAGCAGCTCCCTCAGAGCGTCCGCCAGTTTGCACTTTGTCCGTATCCCCTTCATGGCTCTGTCCATACAAGCTTCCCCTCGATCCCCTCTGTCACTTTCACGAAAATGGCCCCCCGCCTTCGTGATTTCCATATATTTCCGCCCGCACCGGCCTTTAATACAGGTTAAACCTATATATAATATAACATAAGCCTCTGCTGAATACAAGTGTAACTTATAAAATTCCATTGAGGGGCGGTGCGAAACGCACCCTTTCTCAATGGGAACGCCGATCCGTCCCCCACTGCGGCCACCCGGAGAATATAGCATTAACCTTTACGGAGGATTCATTCTCTTTGGGCGGCGGACGGCACAGGGAGGTTATTATGGAAAACCACATCAGGCAGCTGCGGGAGGAATTTCACATGACCCAGGTCCGCCTCAGCATCGAGCTGGGCGTCTCCCAGGAGACGGTGAGCGCCTATGAAAATCAAAAGCACTACCCCAGTTTTTTGCAGCTGCAAAAGATGTCCAGCATTTTTCACGCCAGCATCGACTATATCATGGGCCTCTCCGAGGTCCGCAGTCCCGCCCCGCTCCGGGAGACCCCGGACCTCTCCGCGCTGATAGACCTGGGCCGCCGGCTGACGCCCCGCCAGCTGGAGCTGGCCCTGACCTATATGCGGGGGATGCTGGACACCTCCGCCCCCTGAGCCCCGCCGGAAAATTTCATGAAAAATTGAAGAAATCCCGGGCGCTGTGCCGTAATATAGGTACCAGACGTTTGGTGAGGAGGTGGCGGCAGGCGGCATGACGAGAGAGCAGTTTTCAGAGCTGGTATCCCAGTACGAGCGGCTGGTCTACACCATCTGCTTCCAGCTGGCGCGGGACGCCTCCGCCGCCGAGGACCTGACCCAGGAGACCTTTCTGGCCGCATGGCTCCACCGGGACAGCCTCCCCGCGGGCTACGAGCGGCAGTGGCTGGGGCGCATCGCCGCCAACAAGGCCAAGGACCACCTCCAGAGCGCCTGGAATCGCCGCAGCGTGCTGCCGGGGGACGAGGCCATGCCCCCGGGCCTGGCCCCGCCCGCCGAGGAGGTGGCCCTCCAGAGGACCGGGGCGGCCTCCATCGCCGCGGAGATCGAGGCGTTGAAGGAGCCATACCGGCCCGTGTGCCGCCTGTGCCTGCTGGAGGAGAAATCCCCGGAGGAGGCGGCCCTGGCCCTGGGCAGGCCGGTGAAGACGGTACATACACAGCTCTCCCGGGGCAAGCGCCTGCTGCGGGAGCGATTGGAAAGGAGCGGAGGATATGGAACGGTTCCGCGCTGACGGACATCTGACAGACGAGGCGCTGGCGGCCCTGGCCCGGGACGGGGACCTGGACGAGCTGGGCCGCCTGGAGATCGCGGAGCACCTGTCCTTCTGCGACTCGTGCCTCCAGCGGTACACGGACCTTCTGGCCGGCACGGAGCTGCTGGCGCCGGAGCGGTCCTGCCAAAAGGCCCTTTGGGCCCGCGTCAGGACGCGGACCCTCCGGCTGGTCACCAGCCGGTACGCCACGGCCGCCGCCGCCGTGGCCCTGGCGCTGACGGTGCTGTGGGGCGGCCAGGAGATCCGGTTCTCCCGCCCCGCCCCGCCGGAGGCCCGCCCCCGCCTGGCGGAGCGCCTCCAGGGCTGGCCGGAGCGTTGGAATGACGCTCTCAGCGAGACGCTGTCGGGTGTGACGGACTTTTTTGACGGCCTCAGGCCGGGTAATAATGCTCAAGGAGGGGTTCACTCATGAGATTGATTCGAGGCATTGTGTTTTTTATGTTTTCCTGCATCCCCGGGTGCGGGCAGATGCACCAGGGGTATATGAAACGGGGCATCTCCCAGACCGTGCTCTGCTGCGGCGTGCTGGCCGTGGCCGTCTTTCTGGAGATCGGGGCCCTGGCGATCCTGCTGGTCCCCCTGTGGCTGTACTCCTTCTTTGACAGCTACAACCTCCGCCGCCAGCGGATGGACGGCACGGAGGACGAGGACGCCTATCTCTTCGGCATGTCGGACCTGGACACCCGGCGGCTCTCGGAGCTCTTCGCCAAGCGGCACAGCCTCATCGGCTGGGCGCTGGTGCTGCTGGGTCTCTACGCCCTCTACCAGACCGTGGTGGGACAGCTGATGCGGTGGCTCCGCGACCTGTTTCCCTGGACGGACTGGCTGTACGACCTGCTGGTGTGGGACGCCCCCCGCATCCTGGGGACGCTGCTGATCATCGCCCTGGGCCTGTGGTTCATCCGGGGACCGAAGAAGAGGACCCCGGAGGAGATTCCCGCCTTCACCCCCGGCCCCCAGGCGGAGGGCCCCGGCTGCAAATCGGAATTCTTTCAGGAGCCCCCCCACGCGCCGGACGTCCCCGGCGGGGAGCCCGTGACAGACGCTCCCGCCCCGGAGGCGGAAGAGGAGGGACCCCATGGAGACAACTGAGCAGGCCGTCCGGGCGGCAGAGCCCCGGCAGCGCCGGGTGGGCACCTTCACCCTGGGGATCGTACTGGTCATCGCCGGGGCGGGGATGCTGGCGTCCATGTTCTATCCCCGGTTCCAGCCGGAGTGGCTGCTGAAGGCCTCCCCCTGCATCCTGATCCTCTTAGGCATCGAGACGCTGCTCTCCGCCCGGGGCGGCGGACGGGTGAAGTACGACTGGCTGGGGATGTTCCTCTGCTTCATCCTCACCGGGGCGGCCCTGTGCATGTACATCGCCGCCTGGTGGCTCGTCAGCGGGGACTTCGGTGCCAATATGACCAACGCCTCCCGCTGGGCCAACGAGGACGTCTACGAGATGACCTACGGTCGGTTCAACGGCGCGGACTCCCACACCATGCACCTGGAGGCGGGGGACACGCTCCGGAGTGAGATCTACACGTACAGCGGCCGGCTGGAGGTGGAGATCAGCGACGACGACGGCAACACCCTCCTGGAGGGCAGCGCCCCCAATGGGGTGCGGGAGATTGAGATCACCAGGACCGGGGATTACACCATCCTGGTCTGGGGCAGCCGGACCAGCGGCGGGTTCTCCTTTGTCCGGGTACCCGCGGACGATGCCCTGCCCCCGGAGGAGACAAGTCCGGCGCCGGAGCCCTATTCGGAGACCGCTCCAGAGGCGGAAAAAACCACATGAAACGCACCCTTGGAGGCCGCCTGCGCGGCCTCCTGATTTTTGTCCCCGGTTTTTCTTTCCAAATCCGCTGGGGTGTGGTATACTTGTCCGGGAAAATTTTTTTGTGTGAAGGGGGAACCTCTGCCATGGCGGCCATCGGCTTTGACAACGAATTATATTTGACCACCCAGTCGGAGCAGATCAAAAAGCGGATCGCCCAGTTCGGCGGCAAGCTGTACCTGGAGTTCGGCGGCAAGCTCTTTGACGACTACCACGCCTCCCGGGTCCTGCCGGGCTTCGAGCCGGACAGCAAGATCCGGATGCTCCAGCAGCTGCGGGATGACGTGGAGATCGTCATCGCCATCAATGCTGCGGACATCGAGAAGAACAAAATCCGGGGGGATTTGGGCATCGCCTATGACGACGACGTGCTGCGCCTGATCGACATCTTCCGGGGACTGGACCTGTACGTGGGCAGCGTGGTGCTCAGCCGCTACAACGGCCAGGCCGCCGCCGACGCCTTTTTGAAGCGCCTCACGGCCCTGGGCATCCGGTGCTACCGCCACTACCCCATCGCCGGCTACCCCTCCGACGTGCCCCACATCGTCAGCGACGACGGCCTGGGGAAGAACGACTACATCGAGACCACCCGCTCCCTGGTGGTGGTGACGGCCCCGGGCCCCGGCAGTGGCAAGATGGCCACCTGCCTCAGCCAGCTCTACCACGACCACAAGCGGGGCATCACCGCCGGGTACGCCAAGTACGAGACCTTCCCCATCTGGAACCTGCCGCTGAAACATCCGGTGAACCTGGCCTACGAGGCCGCCACGGCGGACCTGAACGACGTGAACATGATCGACCCCTTCCATCTGGAGGCCTACGGCGAGACCGCCGTAAACTACAACCGGGACGTGGAGATCTTCCCGGTGCTCAGCGCCATCTTCGAGAAGATCCAGGGGGCCTCCCCCTACCGCTCCCCCACGGACATGGGGGTGAACATGGCGGGGAACTGCATCTCCGACGACGAGGTGTGCCGGGAGGCCTCCCGGCAGGAGATCCTCCGCCGGTACTACACCGCCTGCGTGGAGAAGATCCAGGGCAAGGCCGGGGACGAGCCGGTGCGGAAGCTGGAGCTGGTGATGAACCAGGCCGGCGTCACGCCGGAGATCTGCCCCGCCGTGTCCGCCGCCCTCTTGAAGGCCGAGGCCACCGGGGCCCCGGCGGGAGCCATGGTCCTGCCGGACGGCCGGGTGGTGACGGGCAAGACCTCCGAGACCCTGGGGGCCGCCTCCGCCCTGCTGCTCAACGCCTTGAAGGCCCTGGGCGGCATCGACCACCAGCTGGAGCTGATCTCCGCCCAGGTCCTGGAGCCGGTGTGCCGGCTGAAAACCGGGTATCTGGGCCACAAGAATCCCCGTCTCCACACCGACGAGGTGCTGCTGGCATTGACCATCTCCGCCCTGACCAACCCCCTGGCGGACCTGGCCCAGCGGCAGATGCCCAAGCTCCGGGGCTGCGACGCTCACTTCTCCGTGATCCTCAGCGACGAGGACGAGAAGCTCCTGCGGCAGCTGGGGATCAACGTCAGCTTTGAGCCCAAATATGAGACGAAGAAGCTGTACCACAAGTGAGACATCCGAAACACCCTTGACAGGAGGATTTCACCCATGACGGCACTTGAACAGTCCGGCATCAAAAAACTGGGGTTCGGGTTTATGCGCCTGCCCCTGGTGAACGGGAACTTTGAGCAGATCGACCAGAAAACCCTGTGCGCAATGGTCGACCACTTCCTCAAAAAGGGATTCCGGTATTTTGACACCGCTTGGTTCTATCACAACGGGCAGTCGGAGGCCGCCATCCGGGACTGCCTCGTCTCCCGTTATCCCCGCTCCGCGTTCCTTCTGGCGGATAAGATGCCCCTGGTTTTGATCCGTGAGGAGCGGGAGCTGGAGGAATACTTTCAGACACAGCTCACCCGCTGCGGCGTGGATTATTTTGACTTCTACCTGCTCCACGATATGGGAAAGGACCGGCTGGAGACCGCGGAGAGGACCCGCGCCTTCGCGTTCCTGCGGCGGAAAAAAGCGGAGGGCCTGGCGCGAAAAATCGGCTTTTCCTTTCACGACACGGCGGACGTGCTGGACACGCTCCTGACCGAGCATCCGGAGGTGGATTTTGTCCAGCTTCAGCTGAACTATCTGGACTGGGAGAGCCGGTCCATCCAATCCCGCAGATGCTACGAGACGGCACAGCGCCACGGAAAGCCGGTCATCGTCATGGAACCCGTCAAGGGGGGCACGCTGGCCAACATCCCGGAAAAAGCCGGGGAGCGTTTTCACGCCTGCCGCCCGGAGATGTCGGCGGCGTCCTGGGCAATCCGCTTTGCCGCCAGCCTGGAGAACGTCATGATGGTTCTGAGCGGCATGAGCACTCTGCAGCAGGTGGAGGATAACACCTCCTATATGGAAAATTTCTCCCCGCTGTCCCAGCAGGAGCGTTCCGTCGTTCAGGAGGTCACCGGCATCATCAACGACAGCGTCACGATCCCCTGCACCGGCTGCTCCTACTGCACCAACGGCTGCCCCATGAACATCGCGATTCCCCAGTACTTCTCCCTCTACAACGCGGAGATGCGGGAGTTGGAGGACAAGCCCTGGACGGCCCAGCTCATGCTGTACGGACATCTGTCCGGGCAGTTTGGAAAGGCCAGCGCGTGCGTTGGCTGCGGAAGCTGTGAGGAGATGTGCCCCCAGCACCTGCCCATCCGGGAGTGGCTGAAAGCGGTGGCACGAAAATTTGAAAACGGATAGAGGAACGATTTTATGGACCCAATCATTTTACAGATCGCCCAGGAGCTGGACAAGCGCCCGGAACACGTGGAGAACGTGGTACGCCTCCTGGACGAGGGCAACACCATCCCCTTCATCGCCCGGTACCGCAAGGAGCTCCACGGCGCCATGGACGACACCTCCCTCCGGACGCTGGAGGAGCGGCTCCAGTACCTCCGGGGCCTCCGGGAGCGGCGGGAGGCGGTGAAGTCCGCCATTGAGGAACAGGGCAAGCTGACGGAGGAGCTCTCCGCCGCCATCGACGCCGCCCAGACCCTGGCGGAGGTGGAGGACCTGTACCGCCCCTATAAGCAGAAGCGCCGCACCCGGGCCACCATGGCAAAGGAAAAGGGACTGGAGCCCCTGGCGGAGCTCCTCTTCGCCCAGGGGCCGGACTGCCCGGACCCGCTGGAGGAGGCGGCGAAGTACGTGGACCCGGAGAAGGGCGTGGAGACGGCGGAGGACGCCCTGGCGGGAGCCTCCGACATCATCGCCGAACAGATCTCCGACGACGCGGACCTCCGCAAGCGCCTGCGGGAGCTGCTGGAGAAAAACGGCCTTCTCCGCAGCGCCGCCCAGACGGAGGAGGACAGCGTCTACCGCCTGTACTACGACTTCTCCCAGGCCCTCTCCAAGCTCCAGGGCCACCAGGTCCTGGCCGCCAACCGGGGGGAGAAGGAGGAGATTTTGAAGGTCTCCGTCGAGCTGGACCGGGAGCTGGCCCTGCGGACCGTCCGCCGCCACGTGGTCCGGCCCGGCAGCCGGGCCATGGAGTTTGTGAAGGCCGCCGCCGAGGACGCCTACGACCGCCTTCTCTTCCCCTCCCTGGAGCGGGAGGCCCGCTCCGCCCTCACCGAGCGGGCCTGCGAGGGGGCCATCGGCCAGTTCGCGCTGAACCTGCGGCCCCTTTTGATGCAGCCCCCTGTCAAGGGCAGGGTCACCATGGGCCTGGACCCGGGCTACCGCATGGGCTGCAAGGTGGCGGTGGTGGACGGTACCGGCAAGGTGCTGGACACCGCCGTGGTCTACCCCACCCACGGGGAGCGGCAGAAAAAGGAGGCCATCGCCGTCCTGGCCAGGCTCGTGAAAAAGCACGGCGTGGAGCACATCGCCATCGGCAACGGCACCGCCAGCCGGGAGACGGAGCAGATGGCGGTGGAGCTGATCCGGCAGGTGAACGGCGCCGGGGCCCATGTCTCCTATATGATCGTCTCCGAGGCCGGGGCCTCCGTGTACTCCGCCTCCAAGCTGGCCGCAGAGGAGTTTCCCCAGTTCGACGTGAACCTGCGCTCCGCCGTGTCCATCGCCCGGCGGCTCCAGGACCCCCTGGCGGAGCTGGTGAAGATCGATCCCAAGGCCATCGGCGTGGGGCAGTACCAGCACGACATGCCCCCCAAGCGCCTGGGAGAGGCGCTGGACGGCGTGGTGGAGGACTGCGTCAACGCCGTGGGCGTGGACGTGAACACCGCCTC
>CAMNRF010000024.1 GCA_946551795.1 uncultured Oscillibacter sp. | reverse complement strand
GCCAGGAACACGGTGGCCACGCACTGGTAGATGGCGGTGCCGTCCATGTTGATGGTGGAGCCCAGGGGCAGGACGAAGGAGGCGATGTCGTCCTCCGCGCCCAGCTCCGCGGCGCACTCCTTGGACACCGGCAGGGTGGCCGCGGAGGAGGTGGAGGTAAAGGCGAAGATCATGGCGGCGAAGGCGCCCTTGAAGAACCTAATGGGGCTCATGCCCGCGAAGGCCTTGGCGGACAGGGAGTAGACCACCACCGCATGGACAATGTAGCCCAGGTACGCGCACAGAATCACCAGCGCCAGGGAGCCCAGAATGGCCGCGCCCTGGGTGGCCACGACCCATGCCATGTAAGTAAACACGCCGATGGGGGACAGGGAGATGACAAACGCCATCAGCTTCTCAATCACGGCGTAGGCGGAGGAGACAAAGTCACGGCAGAGCTTCGCCCGCTCGCCGGCGGCCAGGATGGAGCCGCCCAGGAACAGGGAGATGACGATGACCTGGAGCATGTTGGCGTCGGTGAAGGACTTCCACATGTTGGTGGGGAAGATGGACACCAGCGTGGCCATAAAGCCGCCGAACTCCTTGGCCTCGTACTCGGCGTTGGCGGCGTCCAGCACGGGGAAGAGGCCCGCGCCGTTGAAGATATTGGCGAACACCAGGCCGATGACGCAGGCGATGGCGGTGGTCACCAGGAAGTAGGCCACCGTCTTGATGCCCACGGAGCCCACCTTGCGCATGTCGTTCATGGAGATGATGCCGTCGATCATGCTCAGCAGCACCACCGGCACCACGATGAACTTCAGCAGGTTCACAAAGATGTCGCCAAAGGGCTTTAAGTAGCTTGTGGTGATGTCGGCGAGGCCGCCGACGTAGCACACCAGGCCCACCACAATACCGGCGACCAATGCGATCAGGATCTGCATGGGAAGACTCATTTTTTTCTTCATACACTCACCTCATTATCAAATTTTTCCTCTCTCGTAACCATCCTCTCAGGCCCTCTCCGCCTGCGGCGGACCCCAGGATTGTTATATTATAACAAAAAGTCAGGTACTTGTAAAGCCCTTTTTGGCAAAATGCCAAAAGGAGCTTTCCCTCAGTCCTTGAGGGGGTAGCCGCAGAAGCGGATGGCGGCCCGGGCCAGCTCCTCCGTGGGGTCCAGGCTGGGCTGGCTGAGGCCCAGCAGCTGGAAGGCCAGGGGAAGCTCGGTGCAGCCCAGGATGAAGTAGTCCGCCCCCCGGGCCGCCAGGCCCTCCAGCACGGAGAGAAAGGCCGCCCGGTACTGCTCCGGCGGCGCGCCGGCCTTGACGCCGCCGTAGATGACCTCCATCAGCGCGTCCCGCTCCCCCTCCTCCGGCAGGAGACAGGGGACCTCCTCCTTCTCCAGCGCCGCCTGGTACAGCCCGGAGGCCAGGGTGCCCCGGGTGGCCAGCACGGCGGCGGTCTTCTCCGGAAAGCGGGCGCGGCAGGCGGCGGCGGCCGCCGCCAGCATGCTGAGGAAGGGGATGTCCGTCAGCCCCTGGAGGCGGGGGAGGAAATAATGGGCGGTGTTGCAGGGCATGATGATGCAGTCCGCCCCGCAGGCCTCCAGCTTCCGCAGGGAGTCCCGCATGGCGGGCACGGGGTCCGGCCCGCCGCTGAGGATGGCCGCCGTCCGGTCGGGGATGGAGGAGTTGCTGTCGATGTAGACGCGGATGTGCTCGTTGTCGCTGCCGGCGGCGGTGAGGGAGACGATTTTTCGGAACAGGTCCGCCGTGGCCAGCGGCCCCATGCCGCCCAGGATGCCGATGGTTTTTTTCATATGGAACTCTCCTCGTTTTTTATATGGAAATCGCTGTTCTTCTCTCGTGCCCGCGGCGCCTTTGGTTCTCTTCAAGGAAGACCGCTACCCCCAGAACTCCGGGAACAGCAGCTCGCTGCCCACCTTCACCGTCAGCAGGATCAGCACCACGATGACGGCGGGGCGGACGATCCTGCTGCCGTTTTTGATGGCCAGGCCCGACCCGATGTAGTGCCCGGCGATGGAGAAGACGGCGGCGATGAGGCCCACCCGCAAAAACACGTACCCGCTGGCCAGCTGGGTCACCAGGCTGCCGATGTTGCTGGAGAGGTTGATGATCTTCACGCCGCCGGCGGCGTGGCGGGTGTCCAGCTTGGCCAGGCGGATGAAGGCGATCATCAGAAAGGTGCCGGTGCCCGGGCCGTAGTACCCGTCGTAGCCGCCGATGACGAAGGCCGCCGCCCAGACGATGACGGCCTGCTTTTTGAAGTCGATCTCCCCCGGCTCGTCGGGCCAGTCGTGGTTTCGGAGGGTGAGCACCGCCACCACCGGCAGCACGGCCAGCAGCATGTACTTCAAAACCGCGTCCGGCGTGCGGTGCTGGAGCCAGGTGCCGATGACGGACCCCGTCAGGGCGAAGGCGATGGAGGGGGCGAAGAGCTTCCAGTTCACATAGCCGTTTTTGATGAACCGGGCGGTGGAGAAGACGGTGCCGATGGCCGCGGAGACCTTGTTGGTCCCCAGGGCGTAGGGCGCGGGCAGACTGCCGAAGGCAATCAGGTGGGCGGGGCCGGAGATGATCCCGCCGCCGCCGGCGATGGCGTCCATGAAGGAGGCCAGAAAGACCCCCAGGCACAGCAGCAGCACGATCCACAGGGCGAAGCCGTCAACGGTGACCTCTGTGAGCAGGGAAAGCATAGGCGGATCTCCTCCTGGAAGATTGGGCCCCGCTTGAAAACCGTCAAACCGCTCAGGCGGCGGATTTTCTCCCGCCGTTTAATCAAACAGGGCCTCAGTAGACTTTTGTCTATTGTAGCAGGGCGGGGCGGCAAAATCAACCAAAAAGGCGGCCTTTTGGCCCTGCCGGCAGAAATTATACGGTGGTCTTTTCAGTAAACTTCTGTGTAAAACGCCAAAGGTGCACATAAAATATGGTGAAAATGCGAAAAGAAATTGGCTATATCCACCAAAACTCTTTTCGGTTTTTCGACAGGACCATTCTTGACGGTATTTCCTTCACGAAGTATAATAAACGCAATATATGGTATATCTGGGAAAAGCGGGAAGCGGGGCGCTTCTCAAACACGGAGGCCGCCGTCGCCGCGGGGCAGGCGGGGAGAGGAGAGTTACATGGCAAACACCAAAGCGGCCGAGCGTTTCCACGCGGGAACGCTGACCGAGGGCTGGCGCTGGTTCGGCGCCCATCCCGCCGAGAAGCGGGGCAGGCAGGGCTGGGGCTTCCGGGTCTGGGCCCCCCACGCGAAATCCGTGTCCGTGGTGGGGGATTTTAACGGCTGGGACGAACAGGCTAATCGTTTAATTCAGATCGGCGAGGTCTGGGAGGGTTTCATCCCCGGACTGCAGGAATATACCGCCTACAAGTACGCCGTGACGGGGCCGGACGGAAAGGTGCGGCTGAAAGCGGACCCCTATGGCTTCCACACGGAGACCCGTCCCGCCACGGCCAGCAAGCTCTACGACATCGAGGGCTTCCGATGGACCGACGGCGCCTTCCGGAAGAAGCTGGCCCAGCATCCGGTCTATTCATCTCCGCTGAATATTTATGAGGTCCACCTGGGCTCCTGGAAGCTGCGGGAGAACGGGGACTTCATCGACTACCGGGATCTTGCCAAGGATCTGGCGGCCTATGTAAAGGACATGGGCTACAACGCCATCGAGCTCCTGCCGGTGACGGAGCACCCCCTGGACGACTCCTGGGGCTACCAGTGCACCGGGTATTTCGCCCCCACCTCCCGGTTCGGCACCCCCAAGGACTTCATGTGGTTTGTCAACCATATGCACAAAAACGGCATCTCCGTCCTGCTGGACTGGGTGCCCTCCCACTTCTGCAAGGACGAGCAGGGCCTGTATGAGTTCGACGGCACCTGCTGCTACGAGTATTCCGATCCCAACAAGCGGGAGCACGCCAGCTGGGGCACCCGGGTCTTCGACTACGGCCGGCCCGAGGTGAAGAGCTTCCTGTTCTCCTCCGCCCGGTTCTGGCTGGAGGAGTACCACATCGACGGGCTGCGGGTGGACGCCGTGGCGTCCATGCTGTACCTGGACTACGACCGCCAGGGCGGCCCCTGGACGCCCAACAAATACGGCGGGCACGAGAACCTGGAGGCCATCGACTTCCTGCGTCAGCTCAACGCCCTGGCCTTCACCGTCAACCCCAGCGTGCTGATGATCGCCGAGGAGTCCACCGCCTGGCCGCTGGTGACCCGGCCCGCCGACGTGGGGGGGCTGGGCTTCAACCTCAAGTGGAACATGGGCTGGATGAACGATATGTGCCACTACCTGAAAATGGACCCCTGGTTCCGCCAGGACCACCACAAGGACATCACCTTCTCTATGATGTATGCCTTCTCGGAGAACTTTGTGCTCCCCATCTCCCACGACGAGGTGGTGCACATGAAGGGCTCCGTTGTGGGCAAGATGCCGGGGGACTATGAAAATCAGCTGCGGTGCGAGCGGGGCTTTTACGCCTATCTCCTGGCCCACCCGGGCAAGAAGCTGATGTTCATGGGCGCGGAGCTGGGCCAGTGGCACGAGTGGAACTCCCACCAGTCCATCGACTGGTACCTGCTGGAGAGCGAGGAGAACCGGAAGGTCCACCAGTTCTTCCGGGACATCAACGCCTTCTATCAGAAGGAGCCCGCCCTGTGGGAGATCGACTTCGGCTGGGAGGGCTTCGAGTGGCTGGTGCCCGACGACAACCACAACAACGTGGTGGTCTTCCTGCGCAAGGACAAGAAGGGCCGGGACCTGATGTGCGCGGTGAACTTCTCTCCCAACACCTATGAGAACTACCGGATGGGCGTCCCCGCCCACCGGAAGTACACCCCCGTCTTCAACACCGACGACCCCGCCTACGGCGGCGACGGCTTCGGCGACCGGGAGAGCGTTCCCGTGGAGGCCATTCCCTCCCACGGCAAGGAGCACTCCGCCGCCATCAAAATCCCCGCCTTCGGCGCGGTGTTCCTGCGGGGGGAGGGCACCTTCCCCAAACCCGTGAAATCCAGGGCGAAAAAACAGGCAAAGGAGCTTGTGGAGAAATGAAAAAAGAGTGTATCGCGATGCTGCTGGCCGGCGGCCAGGGCAGTCGGCTGTATGTCCTCACCGGGGACATGGCGAAGCCCGCCGTCCCCTTCGGCGGAAAGTACCGCATCATCGATTTCCCCCTGTCCAACTGCACCAACTCCGGCATTGACACCGTGGGCGTGCTGACCCAGTACCGCCCCCTGGAGCTCAACAGCTATATCGGCAGCGGCCTGCCCTGGGACCTGGACGGGTCCACCGGCGGCGTCCACATCCTCCCCCCCTACATGGGCAGCAAGGGCGGCACCTGGTACAAGGGCACCGCCAACGCCATCTATCAGAACATCGGCTTTATCGACCTCTACGACCCGGAGTACGTGGTGATCCTCTCCGGCGACCACATCTACAAGATGGACTACTCCGACATGGTCAGGCGCCACAAGGAGGCGGACGCCGCCTGCACCATCTCCGTCATGGAGGTTCCCTGGGAGGAGGCCCCCCGCTTCGGCATCATGAGCGTGAACGGCGAGGACATGATCACCGAGTTCGCCGAAAAGCCCAAGGAGCCCAAGAGCAACCTGGCCTCCATGGGCATCTACGTCTTCACCTGGAAGACCCTGCGCCAGTATCTCACCGACGACGAGGCCAACCCGGCCTCCGAGAACGACTTCGGCAAGAACATCATCCCCACCATGCTGAATGACGGCCAGCGCATGGCGGCCTACCGCTTCGCCGGCTACTGGAAGGACGTGGGAACCCTGGACTCCCTGTGGGACGCCAACATGGATATGCTCTCCCCCACCTCCGGCCTGGACCTCAGCGACGACGCCTGGCCCATCTACGCCCGGTCCGTCAACGCGCCGCCGGCCTTCCTGGGCGGGGACTCCAAGGTGACCCACAGCGCCATCAACCGCGGCAGCATCCTGGATGGCACGGTGGAGAACTCCGTCCTCTCCTCCAATGTGACCGTGGGCGCCGGCGCCCGGGTCAGCTACTCGGTGCTGCTGCCCGGCACGGTGGTGGAGCCCGGCGCGGTGGTGGAGTACGCCATCCTGGGCGAGGGCTGCCGCGTGGGCAGGAACTGCCGCGTGGGCGCAAGCCCGGAGGCGGACGGCGACGGCACCTGGGGCGGATTGACCGTGCTGGCTCCCGGCTGCTGCCTGGAAGAGGGCCGCGAGGTGCGTCCCGGCATCATGCTGGGCAAGAACGCTGAGGAGGTGTCCAAATGAACGGACTGCACGGAATCATTTTCGCCTATGAAAAGCGCAACGAGATGCAGGAGCTGGGCCAGATCCGCTCCGCGGCGTCCATCCCCTTCGGCGGACGGTACCGGGCGGTGGACTTCTCCCTGTCCAGTCTGGTGAACGCCGGCTGCACGGACGTGGGCATCGTGCTCCACGGCCACTACCAGAGCCTGCTGGACCATCTGGGCACCGGCAAGGCCTGGGACCTGAGCCGCAAGCGGGGCGGCCTGCGGATGCTGCCCCCCTTTAACTACCAGGAAAACTGGGGCGCCATGCCCTTCCGGGGCCATATCGAGGCCCTGGCCGGCGTGCGGAGCTATCTGGACACCATCCGCCAGGACTACGTGGC
The DNA here is from genome assembly GCA_946551795.1 of uncultured Oscillibacter sp. GTDB lineage: Bacteria > Bacillota > Clostridia > Oscillospirales > Oscillospiraceae > Oscillibacter. The sequence goes on along the minus strand of CAMNRF010000024.1, from coordinate 23,879 downwards.
GCTGATGGACGGCGACCTGGTTGCCAATCTGCCCATGGGCGACATCTTTGAAAGCCACGTGAAGTCCGGCGCGGACGTCACCGTGGTCTGCGGAAACGACAGCTTTGCCACCGCCGACGGCACCTACTTTGAAATCAGCGACGGGCGGGTGACGGAGGTCCTCTTCAACCTCCACCGCCCCAGAGGCTACCGGGGACTGGAGGTATACATTGTCTCCACCAAACTCCTCAAGGAGATGGTGGACGAGTGCATCGGCAAGGACCAGTACAGCTGGCGGCGGGATGTGCTCCAGGCCCGGAAGGACCAGCTGTATCTGCGCAGCTACATCTGGAGCGGCTTTGCGGCCCAGATCCGCTCCGTGAAGGAGTACTATGACCGCAGCATGCAGCTGCTGGACCCCGCCATCCGGGCGGATCTCTTCACCCCTGCCCGGCCCGTCCGGGCCAAGGGCTCCGACAAGGCCTCCACCTACGTGGGGCCGGAGGGCGTATGCGTCAACTCCCTGGTGGCGGAGGGCTGCCGGATCGAGGGCGTGGTGGAGAACTCCATCCTCTTCCCCGGCGTCAACGTGGCCAAGGGGGCGGTGGTCCGGGACAGCGTCCTGTTCAAGGGCACCGAGGTCCTGGACGGCGCCAAGCTGGCCTACGTGATCTGCGACAAGGACGTGAAGGTCCAGGAGAGCCGGACCCTGATGGGTCACGCCACCTATCCCATCGTCGTGGCCAAGGGCAGCATTGTCTGATACAGAGTTCAGTCAGGGGGGGCTCGCTCCCCCTGATTGAGTTGTAAATACCGGGAAGCCCCGGCGAGGGCGGGAGATTGGAAACATTCCCATGAACATGAAGAAAAGGAGCAACGAGACATGAAAATTCTGTATGCAACCAGCGAGGCCGTCCCTTTTTGTAAAACCGGAGGACTGGCCGACGTGGCCGGCTCCCTGCCCGCCGCCCTGGCGGCGGAGGGTGCCGAGGTGGCCGTGGTGCTGCCGCTGTACCGGCGGGTCCGGGAGCGGTTCGGCAGCCAGCTGACCTTCTTGTGCTACGACTATGTGAATCTGGGCTGGCGCCACGTGTACTGCGGCCTCTTCTCCCTGGAGAAGGACGGCGTGACGTGGTACTTCCTGGACAACGAGCAGTATTTCGACCGCCCGGACCTGTACGGCTACATGGACGACGGTGAGCGGTTCGGCTTCTTCTCCCGGGCCGTGGTGCGGATGCTGGACCACATGGCGTTCTGGCCCGACGTCATCAATTGCAACGACTGGCAGACCGCCCTGGTCCCCATCTACCTCAAGGACGACGGCGTGCGGGAGGACCGCTTCCGCTCCATCCGCACCACGTTGACCGTCCACAACATCGAGTACCAGGGCCGCTTCAACCCCTACGTTCTGGGCGACCTGTTCGGCCTGGACGCCGGCTGGGTGGAGGACGGCACGCTGCTGATGGACGGGGACCTGAACCTCCTGAAGGGCGCCATTCTCTGCGCCGACGCCGTCAACGCCGTGTCTCCTACATACGCCAACGAGCTGAAAATGGCCTATTTCGCCCACCGGATGGAGAGCGTCATGCGCCAGTGCGAGTACAAGCTCTACGGCGTGCTCAACGGCATCGACATGGAGCGGTACGACCCCGCCAAGGACCCCAGCATCGCCGCCAATTTCAGCGCGGAGGACATGTCCGGCAAGGACGCCGACAAGGCCCACCTCCAGCGGCTGGCGGGCCTGCGGGAGGAGCCCCACGTGCCCATCGTGGCCATTGTGAGCCGTCTGGTCTCCCACAAGGGTTTGGACTTGATTTGTGAAGTGCTTCATGATATGATGAAACTCCCCCTGCAGCTGGTGGTGCTGGGCAAGGGCGACAAGAAGTACGAGGAGTTCTTCCACTGGGCCGCCCAGCAGTACCCGGGCCGGATGTCGGTGCGCCTGGACTACAATGAGGAGCTGTCCATGGCCATCTACGCCGGCGCGGACCTGTTCCTGATGCCCTCCAAGAGCGAGCCCTGCGGCCTCAGCCAGATGATCGCCATGCGCTACGGCACGGTGCCCATCGTCCGGGAGACCGGCGGGCTGAAGGACACCGTCCACCCCTACGAGGCCTGGCGGGACGCCGGAAATGGCTTCACCTTCGCCAACTACGCCAGCAACGACATGCTCCACGTCATCCGGGAGGCCGTGTACCTGTACAAGGACTACCCCGACGCCTTCGGCCGCCTGCGCAAGCGGGCCATGGAGTGTGATTTCAGCTGGGCCCGCAGCGCCGGAGAGTACCTGCGGATCTACGCGGGCGTCACCGGGCAGGTCTGGCCCGCCCCGGAGGCCGCTCCCGCGGAGGAGGCTCCCGCCGCTGAGGCCGCTTCCCCGGAGGCCGCTCCCGCGACACCGGCGGAGGCCGCGGAGGAGCCCCGCCCTTTTGAGGAACCCGCTCCGGCGGCGCCCCCCGCCCCGAAGGCCGTCCCCGCTGAAAAGGCCGTAAAGAAGGCGCCCGCTAGGCGGGCCGCCAAAAAGACCGTATCCCCTGAGAAGGCCGCGCCGGCGGAAAAGGCCCCCGCTGTGACGGCGGAGACCGCTCCCGCCGCGGAGCCCGGGAAGAGGGGGCCCAAGGCCAAGGGAGCGCCGAAGGCCGCCGGAAAGAAAGCTGCTGGAGAGACCAAAAAGAAAGGAACCGCCGCGAAGAAGTAAGCGGACGGCGGGTATGGAGAACCGATGAGACCATTTACCACTGAGACACTGGAGAAAGCCCTGACGGAAAAGCTGATGCTGAATTTCAGCAAGACCCCGGACGAGGCCACCGATCAGGAGATGATGAAGGCCTGCGCCCTGGTGCTGCGGGACGTGATGGCCATCCGCGGAGTGGAGACCCGCAAGAAGACCAACCGGGAGCAGCGCAAGCGGGTCCACTACCTGTCCATGGAGTTTTTGATGGGCCGGAGCCTGATGAAAAACGCCTATAACCTGGATGTGCTGCCCCAGCTGAAGGAGGCCCTGAACAACCTGGGCTTCAAGTCCGGGGACATCTTTGAGACCGAGCCGGACGCCGCCCTGGGCAACGGCGGCCTTGGCCGCCTGGCGGCCTGTTATCTGGACTCCATGGCCACCCTGGACATCCCGGCCACCGGGTATTCCATCTGCTATGACCTGGGTCTTTTCAAGCAGAAGATCGTGGAGGGCGAGCAGGTGGAGCTGCCGGACCACTGGAAGGACCTGGGCATGTCCTGGCTGGTGCCAAAGCCCGAGGAGGCCCAGGAGGTCCGCTTCGGCGGCACGGTGCGGGAGTTCTGGGACAACGGGCGGCTGCACACCGTCAACGAGAACGCCACCACCGTGCTGGCGGTGCCCTGCGACATGAAGATTCCCGGCTTCGGCACCGACCACGTCAACACCCTGCGGCTCTGGGAGCCCCGGGCCACCTCCCCCATGGATATGTCCCTGTTCTCCCGGGGCGAGTACCTGAAAGCCGCGGAGGAGGAGGCCATGGCGGAGTCCATCTCCAAGGTCCTCTATCCCGACGACAGCCACGAGGAGGGCAAGTCTCTGCGCTTAAAGCAGCAGTACTTCTTCGTCTCCGCCACCATACAGTCCATCACCACCAAGCACATGTCCCTGTACGGCACCATGAAGAACTTCCATGAGAAGAATGTCATCCAGATCAACGACACCCATCCGACTCTGGTGATTCCGGAGCTGATGCGCATCCTGATCGACGACGCCGGCATGAACTGGGACGACGCCTGGAACATCACCACCCAGTCCGTGGCCTACACCAACCACACCGTCCTGGCGGAGGCCCTGGAACGCTGGCCCCAGAAGCTGATGGAGCAGCGCCTGCCCCGGATCTGGCAGATCATCAAGGAGATCTCCGCCCGGTGGCAGAAGAAGGTCGACGAGTACTACCACGACCCCGGCAAGACCCAGTACATGGCCATCGTGTGGGACGGCCAGGTCCGCATGGCGAACCTCTGCATCGCCGGCAGCATGGCCGTCAACGGCGTCAGCGCCCTGCACACCGACATCCTGCGCAACGACGTCTTCCGGGACGCCTGCCAGATGGAGCCCTGGAAGTTCAAGAACGTCACCAACGGCATCGACCACCGGCGCTGGCTCAGCGAGATCAACCCCGGCCTGGACAGCCTGATCCGGGACCTCACCGGCGGGGACGAGTACCTGTCCAACGCCATGGCCCTGCAGAAGCTGGACAACTACGCGGACGACAAGTCCGTGCTGGACCGCCTGGGGGAGATCAAGCGGCAGAACAAGGAGGCCCTCGCCCTCCACGCCAAGAAGACCCGGGGCGTCATTCTGGACCCCGGCGCCATCTTCGACGTGCAGGTGAAGCGGCTCCACGAGTACAAACGGCAGCTTCTGAACGTGCTGCACATCATCGCCCTGTACCAGAAGCTCCAGGACGACCCGGACGCCATCACCCAGCCCCACACCTTCCTCTTCGGCGCCAAGGCCGCCCCGGGCTACGTGGTGGCCAAGCGGATCATCCGCCTCATCAACTCCCTGGAGGACCAGATCGCCCACGATCCCATCTGCAAGGATAAGCTGCAGGTGGTGTTCCTGGAGAACTACCGGGTCTCCCTGGCGGAGGTGCTGATGCCCGCCAGCGAGGTGAGCCAGCAGATCTCCACCGCCGGCAAGGAGGCCAGCGGCACCGGCAACATGAAGTTCATGATGAACGGCGCCCTGACCGTGGGCACCCTGGACGGCGCCAACGTGGAGATGCACCAGGTGCTGGGGGACGAGAACATGTTCCTCTTCGGCCTCCACGCCGACGAGGTGGACCAGCTGAAACGGGAGGGCTACGTGCCCCAGCGGCTGTACACCCAGGACGAGACCCTGCGCCGCTGCGTGGACGCCCTGCGCACCGGCTTCCGGGACGGCGTGACCTACGAGGACCTGTACCAACGGCTGCTGTTCGGCTCCGGCGGCAGCGTGGCGGACGAGTACCTGCTGCTGGCGGACTTCTCCTCCTACTGCCAGGCGGAGCGGGACATGGCCGCCGCCTATATGGACCGGGACCGCTGGAACCGCATGAGCCTGCACAACATCGCCCGCAGCGGCATCTTCGCCGCCGACCGGTCGGTGCGGGAGTACGCGGACAACATCTGGCACGTCCCCCACAGGTAAATCGAGACAAAGAACACCCCTCCCGCCGCGCGGCGGGAGGGGTGCTGCCTTCTCCGGGAAATGCGGGTTTATTCCTTCGCGGCGGCCCGGAACAGGAAAGTGACGATCTGTCCCCGGGTGCAGGGGCTCTCGCTGGAGAACGTGGACCCATCGCCGGTGCCCTTGGTGACGCCCTGCTCCACGGCCCAGTTCACGGCGTCAAGAAAGTCCGGCCAATAGTACTGTCCGCCGTCCGCGGGCGTCTCCGGCAGGTCGGCGAAGGAGGCCTTGGTCTCCGCCTTGGGGCTGCCGTTGGCCTTCCAGATGAAGTACACCGCGCTTCCCCGGTTACAGGGATCACCGGGGTCGAAGGTTCCGGCGTACTCCATGTCCATCTCCGCCGCCCACTGGACGGCCTTGTAGTAATACGCGGCGGTGTCGGTCACATCCTCGTACTGGGTCTCTGTCAGCTTGGGCTCCGGGGACCCGGCGGCCCGCCACAGGAAGGTGACAATCTGGGCCCGGGTGCAGCCCTGGCCGGGGGCGAAGGTCGTGTCGGTCTTTCCGTTGGTGATCTCCCTGCCCACGGCCCAGTCGATGGCGGCGGCAAAGGGGGACGTGGGGGCCACGTCGGTGAACTTCGGGGCGGAGGGGGCTTCCGTCCTCGCGCCGGGCTTTACGTTTTCCACCTGGTCCACGTTTTTCCTGGCGTCGTAGGTCTCGGAGGCGTCGTAGTTGAACTCCAGCTCCGTGGTGATCTTGTCGCTCTTGGGAATGAACCAGATGGCGCCGTCCAGGCTCATGGTGCACTCCGCCAGCAGCGTGGCGCCCTGGGGGACCTCAGCGGCCACATCCAGCTTGCCGCCCTGGTCGAAGAAGTACATGGTGCCGCAGTTGTTTGCGTCAGGGGTGATGTCCTCGCCCTTCATCTTCTTGTTGGCGCCGTTGTAGACCACCTTGCAGTCGATGTTGGGACCCACGCCGGCGTCGCCTTCCTTGGTGGCCATCTTGTAGTCCCAGCGGGAGGCGAAATACACGCCGTCCTTGTCCGGGGTGAGAACGGTGCGGATCTCCTTGGTCTCATCGGTGGTGCCCTTGCAGTCCTTGAAGTCCTGGATCAGCAGCACGGACCCGGCGGGGGCCTCCACCTGCTCCTGGGCGGCGCTGTCCAGGGGATAGGCGTCGGTGTTGCCGGCGTCCGCGGGCACGGCGTCCTTGTACTGGAACTTCACGGCCATCTCCAGGTCTCCGGTCTTGGGCATGGCGATGACCGTCCACTTCTCCAGGTCGATCTTGAACTTGGCGATCTTTTTGGCCTCGTCCGGGGCGCTCTCCGTGCTGGTGACCACCTTGCCGTCCAGCTCGTAGACGCTGACCTTCACCTCCGTGAGGCCGTCCAGCTTCAGGTCCTTGGTTTTGACCTTGTAGTCCTCGCCGTTGTAGGTGACGGTGAGGCTGATGCTCTCCACATCGTACTTCCAGGGAGAGATGTAGTAGCCGCCCTCTACGTCCACATAGGTGGCGGTGCCCTTGCCGTCGTCCACGCCCTCGGTCTGGAAGTCGTGTTTGACCTTGATCTCCTTGGCCGTGTAGATGGTGCTGGCGGCCGCGGAGGGCAGGATGGCGCAGATCATGACAAGCGCGAGAAACAGGGAAAAGCTCTTCTTCATCGGTGCTGCCTCCATTCATTTTCGGCGGGGCGGTCCCCCGCTCTCTGGAATAATTGTAGTATACTCCTAATGGTTGATATTTTCAACGAATTTATGGACAAAAAGCAAGCGTTTGCGTTGTATGAAATATACAATTTTCGGCAGTTCCGCCTATCCGCCGGGCATTTAAAAAGGCGGTGCGGCAAAAAGCCGCGCCGCCTTTGTGGGAGGCAGTCCGTTCCCTCTCCGGCGCCTGGGCGTCACAGGTGCCTGCCCTGCCTGCGCTGGAGAGCGAAGATAATCTGCACGATCCGGTCCTCGTCCGCGTCGCTCAGCTCGATGAACCGGCAGCCGTACTCGTAGTCCTGCTCCTGGCCGATGACCCGCAGGATCTGGCAGAGAATGGTGGAGGGCGCCTTTCCCGGCGTCAGGTCCACGCTCAGCAGCAGCCGCTCCCCTACCTGATGCTGGCTGGACGAGGCGATGCGCACGCCCCCCACGCTGATATTCACCAGCCTGCAGGGCTCCTCCTCCGCGCCGGGGCGGTCCACAGGAGTGAGGCCGGCATCCATGGTCACGTCCATGCGGAAAAAGGCCCGCTCGTTCTCCAGCTTCAAGAGAGTCAGCTTCTCCGCCCGCCAGATGCCCTCGTCCGCGGAGGGGAGGATGGTCCCCTCCAGATAGGCGGCCTTGGACTTCCGGGCGCTGTACCCCCGGAGCCGCACGGGAAGGGGCTCCTCCATCTCCCGGGAGACGGCGCACTCGCCGGAGAGGAGGTGGAGATTGCCGTGATCCTCCTCCACGCCCAGGAGCTTTGCCGTGAAGAGCAGGCGGCCCTCCAGGTCTGTCACCTCCGCCTGCATTCCGGCGTAGTCCTCCAGGAAGGTGGGCTCCGGCTCAGCGGGGGACGGTGCGGCCTTGGAGGCTCTCTTTCCAAACAATCCAAAAAGACCCATGGTTTCTCCTTTTCCGGGGCGCGGCCCGCGCCCCGTCCGTTATTTGCGCTCCCGCCAGAGCTCCATCGTGTCGCTGTACCAGACCACCTGGTTCCGCCCGAAGCGTTTGGCGTCGTACAGCATGGTGTCCGCGATTTTCAGCTGCATATCGTAGGAATCCCTGGGGCCGGGAACCAGGGTCACGCCGCCGGCGCTGATGGTGACCCAGGGGGAGACGGCCTCGTTGTGGGGGATGTGGAGATCCTCCACCGCCTGCCGGATGCCCTTCATGTGCTCAAAGGCATCGGCGGCCGTGCCGCCCATGATGACGGTGACAAACTCCTCGCCGCCGTAGCGGGCGAAGAGGTCCGTCGCGCGCTGGAGGCGGGCGGAGGCCGCCCCGGCCACAGCGGCAATCGCTTTGTCCCCGGCCACATGGCCGAAGGTGTCGTTGTAGATCTTGAACTTGTCGATGTCCATCATGCAGATGGACAGGGGGACGTTCAGCCGGACGGCGTCCTGCCACCGCTCCAGGCTGACGGTGTTGTAGTGCCGCCGGTTGGCCACGCCGGTGAGCTGGTCCAGCGTGGCCTGCCGCTCGATCTGGGCGCGGTACTGGTACAGCTTGATGTGGGTGTTGACCCGGGCCTTGACCACCAGCGGGTGGAAGGGCTTGGAGATATAGTCCACCGCGCCCAGGGTCAGGCCCCGCTCCTCGTTTTGAAAGTCGGAGAGGCTGGTGATGAGGATCACCGGAATATGCTGGGTGGAGGCGTCCTTCTGCAGCAGCGTCAGCAGCTCAAAGCCGTTGATGCTGGGCATGATGACATCCAGCAGGATCAGAGAATACTCGCCGGTTTTGGCGTAGTGCAGTCCGCTCTCGGCGGTGTGAACCATGGTGACATCGTAGGTGTCCTCCAGGATGGATTTCAGAAGGTTGGCCTGAACGGGGCTGTCGTCGATGACCAGAATTTTCTCCATGGCGATGCTCCTTTTATGACGCCCGCAGGCGAATGTGACCGTCTCTGATGAGACGCGCTCAGTGGAAGCGTCCGCAATAAGCGTATTATAACAGAGTTTTTCCAAAAGGGAAAGCATAAATTTGGAAAAACGGGGGAAATCCGGCGGCGCGGCGCGGTCTCCGCCGGATTAAAATAAAAATTTTCCAGCATTTTTGAGATATTTTCCGGCGCCGGGGGATATTCCCCATAGAAAGGCCTTTCGATCCCATACACGAGCGAGGTGAGACGAATTGACGGACGCGGCGTTTGAGGCGGCCATGGAGCGGTACGCCGACATGGTGTTCCGCCTGGCGTACAGCTGGCTGAAAAACCGGGCCGACGCGGAGGACGTGATGCAGGAGACCCTGCTGAAGCTGTACGCCCAGCCCCCCTTTGACACGCCGGAGCACGAGCGTTACTGGGTAGTGCGGGTGGCGGTGAACGAGTGCAGGCACCTGCTGCGCTCCCCCTGGCGCCGCCGCACCGGCCCCCTGGAGGAGGCGGAGGAGGCGGCGGCGTTCGACACCCCGGCCCAGAGCGAGCTCTTCCGGGAGGTGATGGCCCTGCCGCCCAAGTACCGGGCCGCCGTCTATCTCCACTACTACGAGGGGTACAGTGTCCGGGAGGTGGCCGCCGCCATGGGCGCCAAATCGTCCACCGTGCAGACCTGGCTCATGCGGGCCAGGGGACAGCTGAGAACCAATTTGAAGGAGGCAGAGAGCCCATGATCGACAAGCGGTTATACTGTGAGACCTTTTCCCGGCTGTGTGCCTCTGAGGAAGCCAAGAAGGAGGTCTTTCAATTGATGAACGAGAAAAAGCAGGCCGGGCGCCTGCCCAAAGTCCTGCGGGCGGGCGCCATCGCCGCCGTGATGACCGTGGCCCTGGCGGTGACCGCCGGGGCGGCGGACCTGGCCAGCGGCGGGGCGCTGTTTCGCAGCATCCGGGAGGTGTGGTCCGACGGCTACGAGACCCGGTATGAGGCCGTGGACCAGGACGGCAACCAGCTGATGCTGTCCGTCAGCGAGGGCGCGCGGATCGAGCGGCGGGACGACGGCAGGGTGATGGTCCTCTGCGCCGCCGGCGAGGAGGTGGACATCACCGCCGCCATGGCCGGGGACGGCGCGTACCACTTCGAGAAGTCCACGGAGAGCCGGGACATCCAGGTGGATGTCACCGGCAGCGTGGAGAAGTGGGAGCTGACAGAGACCACCACCGCTGCCGACGGCACCACCTACACCAACCACTTCACCAGCGACGATGTGGAGGCGCAGGTCCAGACCAGCGTGTCCGTCGCCGCGGACATGGAGGGTGAGCCGGACGAAAACGGCGTGGTCAACAGCTCCATTGTGACGGTGACCCGCAATGACGCCGCGGGCAGCGGCGACGTGACCGTGACCGACAGAACCACCGGGGCCCCCCTGGTTGTGGACGAGACGAAGCGGGATTACCGGTCCGGGCTCTTCTCCATCCAGCCCGCGGAAACTCCGGAGGAGCCCTGAGCGGCCCCGGGCGAAATCATCAAACGCGGAGAGGGCGGGATTCCCCGCCCTCTCCGGTCTATCCGCCCGCCGGGCGGCCCCTGACGCGGAGACGGACCCATAGCAAATGTCAAAATTCCTGACAAACAACAGGGGATCTGCAGGGGCCGCCGCCCTCGGCGGCCCGCCGGCGGCAATTTCGCAAATTGCTACAGGAGGAATCTCCCGCACAATCTCAATCGGGGCAGGGCTTTTTAAGCCCTGCCCCCGCGGTTATCCACCAAAAACCCCTTTTCAAAAAATAACTGCGGACAGGGATATTCCTGTCCGCAGTTAGCGTTCCTTACTGAGACCCAGCAGATAGTCCGTGCTGACACCGTAGTATCTGCTCAAAGTAATCAAATGGTGGATGGGCAGTTCGTTTGCGCCGCGTTCGTACCGCGCGTACATGGTTTGGGAGGTCCCCAAGACTTCAGCGATCTGCGTCTGCGTCTTGTCGGCGTCCTCCCGGAGGTCACGTAAAATGCGCACATAGTCCATTTCAGCCACGTTTGACACCTCCCGCTGGATAGTTGAGTCTCCTCGAAAATAATTTAGCATAAAAAGGCGAAAATATTATGAACACAATACATAATTTTACTAAAAATATACAATAATTTTTACAAAAATATCACGATTATTGGTGATTTAGGCAAAAATTTACTAAAATACCATACTTCTGGAGAGAAACCCCGGTTGGGGGGCGGGACGGGGCGCGGCGGTACTTTACAACCGGCGGAATTGCGGGTATAATAGCTGTACAACACTATTATACCGAAAAAAAGGAAAAAAGCTATGGAATATACGGAAGGCGTCCGGTTTGACAGCCTGGGGCTGTCGCCGGAGATCATGCGGGCCATTGCGGAAAAGAATATCGCGGTGTCCACGCCGGTTCAGGCGGGGTGTATTCCGCCCATGATGGACTGGCAGGACGTCATCGCCAAAGCCCCCACGGGCACGGGCAAGACCTTTGCCTACGGCATTCCCATCGTGGAGCACACGGACCCGGCGGACGAGAGCGTCCAGGCGGTGATCCTGGCCCCCACCCGGGAACTGGCCATTCAGATCACCGACGAGCTGCGGATTCTCGCGGCCTACAAGCCCGGCGTGCGGACGGTGTGCCTCTACGGCGGCGCGCCCATCGGGCGGCAGATCGACACCCTGAAAAAGCACCCTCAGATCGTGGTGGCCACCCCGGGCCGCCTCAGCGACCACATGAAGCGGCGCACCGTCCGGGTGGACACCGCCCAGACCGTGATCCTGGACGAGGCGGACCGGATGCTGGACATGGGCTTTATCCACGATGTCACCCGCCTGCTGGACCGGATGAACAAGCGGCGGAACCTGGGCCTCTTCTCCGCCACCATCTCCCGGGAGGTAATGGACATCGCCTGGGTGTACCAGCGGGACGCAGCGGAGATCACCGTCCGGGAGGACGAGCAGAACAAGCCGGACATCAAGCAGTTCCGCATGGACGTCAGCTACGACGGCAAGGCGGACGCCATTGAGAAGATTCTGAACGAGACCGGCTTTGACCGCTGCATGGCCTTCTGCAACACCAAGGGCTCCACGGAGCGGATCACAAAATTCCTCCAGATGCGGGGCATCGACGCCGAGTGCATCCACGGGGACATCCCCCAGAAGCGCCGGGAGCAGGTGATGGACCGTTTCCGCCAGGGGAAGCTCCGGGTCTTCGTCTCCACCGACGTGGCCGCCCGGGGCATCGACGTGGACGACGTGGACATCGTGTTCAACTGCGACGTGCCCGACGAGAATCAGGACTACGTTCACCGCATCGGCCGCACCGGCCGGGCCAAACGCCAGGGCGTGGCGGTGACCTTCGTGGCGGACTACCCCTCCAAGATGCGCATCGACGACATCGCCCAGAAGACCCGGAACCAGATCATTCCCGTGAAGTTCGACGGCGACGGCCGCCTGGCCGTGGTAGAGGGCTGAGGCCATGCGGTACACGGCGGCCCTGCTCTCCGTGGCGGACGTCCGCGTGTCCCGGGCCTTCTACCAGGAGCTGTTCGGCCTGGAGGTGGACCACGATTACGGGATCAACGTCTCCTTCACCTGCGGCCTGGCGCTGCAGCAGAACTTCGCCTGGCTCACCGGCGTACCGGCGGACAGCGTGATGAGGCAGTCCCACAACCTGGAGCTCTGCTTTGAGACAGAGGACTTCGCCGGCTTTCTCAAGAGGCTGGACCGCCGCCCGGACATCCGCCGCCTGGGGGATGTGGTGGAGCACGGCTGGGGCCAGCGGGTGGTCCGGCTCTACGACCCGGACGGACACCTCATCGAGGTGGGAGAGGACATGGGGATGGTGGTCCGCCGCTTCCTGGCCTCCGGACTGACGATGGAGGAGGTGTCCGCGCGGATGGACGTCTCCCTGGGGGATCTGAAAAAACTGCTGGACGCGCAATGACGCTCCCATCGCGGCCTCCTATCCGGAGGCCGCGTTTTCGTTGGCATGGACCGGCGAATTTGTGAATAAAATCTAAAAACTGTCACCGTTTTGTAACTTTTTTCCCGGAGCGCCTTTACAAAAACGGCAGATTTCTCTATAATACGAGGGTGCAAACCAAACAGAATGAAAGGTTCCGGCCCCGAGGCCGGCGGTGAATAGAGGAAAATGTTTATGCGAATTTGGAAACGACTGGCGTGCCTGGCCCTGTCCGGACTTCTGTGCCTTGGACTGCTGGCGGGCTGCGCCGGAGAGGCGGACGGGGTCTCCCTGTCCGTGTGCGTGGGCCCAGCTCCGGTGACCCTGGACCCCATCTACGCCGAGGAGATCGGGGACCAGACCATTCTGGCCCACCTGTACGAGAACCTGATGCGGGTGACGGTGGACGTCTCCGGCAATCCCACGGTCACCGGCGGCATGGCCAAGACCGTGGACCAGGAGGAGAGTTACGACGGCACGGTGACCTGCACCTTCCGCCTCCGCAGCGCCAAGTGGTCCGACGGGGTCAACGTGAAGGCCGGGGACTTCGTGTACGCCTGGCGGCGGCTGGCGGACCCGGCCAGCCGGTCCCCCTACGCGGCGCTGCTGTCCGTGGTGGCGGGGTACGACGAGGCCCGGGCCACCGGGGACATGACCCAGCTCCAGGTGACGGCCAAAAACGACAACACGCTGGTGGTGGTCCTCAGCGGCCGCTACGACTGGTTTTTGACGGAGGTCTGCACCTCCCCCGCCACCAGCCCGCTGCGGCAGGACGTGCTGCAAAAGCTGAAGGACGCGGCGGAGGAGCAGAGCCAGCGCCCCGGCGGGGAGAGCCTGCGCTGGTGGTCCGACCCCACGGCGCTGGTGTGCAACGGGCCCTATCTGGCGGAGTCCTACACGGAGGGCGCGTCGCTGTCCGCCGTGGTGAACGAGCGGTATTACAGCACCCAGGCCGGCCCCCAGACCCTGGTGTTCCACTTCGCCGACACGGCGGAGGAGGCCCGCTCCCTCTACGACCACAAGACGGTGGACGCCGTCTGGCCCCTGACGGAGGAGCGGATGGCGGAGCTGGCGGCGGACGAGAACTGGACCTCCATCCCGGAGATGGGGACCTACGCGGTGCTCTTTAACTGCGGCCGGGAGATGCTGGCGGACCAGCTGGTGCGCCAGGCGGTACACCTGGCCATCGACCGGGAGGCCCTCACCGCGGCCGCGGGCGTCAGCGCCCTGACCGCCGGCGGACTGGTGCCCCCCGGCGTCCCGGAGGGCGAGGAGGACTTCCGCACCGTCGGCGGGGACCTGCTGGAGGGCGGCGGAGCGACCTATGAGGAGCGGTGCCTCCAGGCCCGGGCCTTTTTGAGCGAGGCGGGCTACGACAGCGGCGCCAGCCTGGGGGAGATGACCTACCTCTACGAGGACACGGGCAGCAACGGCGCCGTGGCCCAGCTGATCTGTCAGATGTGGCAGGAGGCCCTGGGGATGCGGGTGACGCCGGTGGGCGTCACCAACCGGGAGCTGTGGGCCGCCCTGCGCACCGGGGAGTACGACCTGGCGGGGGCGGACCTCACCGCCGTGGGCAACGACGCCGAGTGCTTTTTGATGAACTGGACCTCCGACAGCACCAACAACGTGGTCCAGTACGCCAACAGCGCCTATGACACCCTGATGGCCATCATCGCGGGCGCCGCCAACAGCGCCGCCCGCATGGGCTGCCTCCACGACGCGGAGGACCTGCTGATCTCGGACTATGTCATGGCTCCCCTGTACACCCGGGGGACGGCCTGGGAGCTGCGGGAGACCCTGACCGGCGCCTGCCGGGACGCCCGGGGCTGGTTCAGCTTTGCCAATGTGGTGACGAGAGTGGCGTGACGCCGGAATTCGCCGGCACAAATGAGTCGGAAATATGGAGGGAGGGGAATTGGATGGAACAGGTTCAAAACGCACCCAGAGGCGGCAAGTGGGTCGAATATGGCAAATTCACCTTTCTGGACGTCTCCCACGAGATCAAGACCATTGACACACCTCCGGATGTGGACGAATGGGTCGCGGTGGACATGAGCCCCGAGCACCGTCTGGAGTCATGGAGGCCCCTCTTTACCGGCCCCGCTCTGAGCAGAAATCCCGGCACGGCCGCTGCCTGGAAGGAGTTTGAGCAGCAGACCAAGCTGGCGGCCGGGCAGTTTCTGGACGGGACCATGGACGCGGATTCCCTGACGGAGGTCTTTCAGCGGGGATACCAGCATCTGACCGATGTGGCGAAGGACACCGGGTACCCCAGCCCCCTCTGGGATAAGATGATGGGGCCCGCCTGCCTGGAGAGCATTTACGGCGAGTTCCGGCGGATGGTTCTGGACGCGGCGGTCCAGCGGAACAACCAGGAGGGGCGGCAGTACGTCACCGGCGAGATGAACTCCCGCCGGACCTATAAGTACTATAATTCCGACTACTACTTCAAGACCGAGAAGGCGCTTGCCTCCGCCACGGAACGCTATAACGCCCTGATTCAGGAGGCGGGCTGGGAGGACTATATCTCCGTGCCGGACTACAAGGGGAAGGGGCTGAACCTCTACTACAACTTCAACACCGCTTTCTCCAACAAGTTTGCCGTGGATGAGCAGTACATGCTGGACCCGGACCAGGTCCCGCCCAGGGACTTCCAGTGGTTTTATCAGACCGGCGGTTCGGAGGGGAACAAGGGCATTGTCGACGGCTGTACCATCTACCATTCGGACGGCACAAAGACCTACGAGGACTACACCGGCCCGGAATTTGATCCGAAGCACCCCGCCAAGGCCAACATGTGGGCCGCTTACCGGGATAAAGACGGGGCACGCCATCAGGTCAGCGTGGACTTTCAGTACCACTTCGCGGAGTCCGACCTCCGCAATGTGGCGTCCCTCCTGCGATTCCCCGTGGACAGCGCCGCCGGGCAGGCCGCCAACCGTTTTCTGCGGAATCTTCAAGTGTATTCGCCGGGACATTTCAGTCGTTTCCCAACGAAGAAAAGCGGCTTCCAGGCATTTGTGTAAAAACCGGATACGAAAACACGCTCAGAGAGCGGGCAGGCCCATGGCCTGCCCGCTCTCTTCATCCGCTCTGTCTCACTTTCAATGCAGAATCGGGCCCTCCGTCCCCGGTTACCGCCTGCCGTAGAAGAGCCGTCCCACGCCGTTTCCCGCCAGGACCACCACCGCGTACACCACGGCATAGACCCACGCCGAGGCGTTGTAGTGGATGAAAACCGCGGGAAGGAACAGCAGAAACGCCGCCGCCGGGAGCAGGAGGGAGAAACCCCGCCGCATCCCATAGGCCAGCGCCGTGACAAAAGCAGCCAGCGGCATGACGCAGAGCATCAAAAGCATGGCCGAGCCCGTGTCCCGGGCCAGAAACGGCAGGAGATCGAAATCGGCGGCCAGAACGGCGGCATAGGGGAGCAGCGCGGTCAATTTTTCTCTCATAGTCAAACCTCCAGCTGAAACAGCTCCTCAACGGTGGTCCCCAGATGCCGGGCCAGCCGCATGGCCAGCTCCAGGGTGGGGTTGTACTTGTCGTTCTCAATGGCGATGATAGTCTGCCGGGACACCCCCAGCGCCGCGGCCAGGTCCTCCTGGCGGTACCCCATGGACTTGCGGAGGGCCTTGATCCGGTTTTTCATACCCGGACACCCATCAACACCACAGCCGCCCCCGCGGTGACCGCCGCCGCGGCGATGACGCAGGCCAGCAGCACCAGCTTCACCAGCGGGCCGGTCTCACAGGAGTCCTCGTCGTCCTTCACCGCGCCGCGGGTCAGGATCAGCTGGGAGAGAGACTGGATCAGCACCGCCGCCGTCAGCAGAAGGCAGGGGAGGAGATTCAGCCGGCTGTGATAGATGTAGACCCGGATGCTCTCGTAGAAGGACCAGACTACAAGGGCGGCCACCAGAAAGAGATAGGCGTTCCGCTGAGCCTTGAACAGAATGTGCCGCTCCATCTCGTCCGGCCTGTGGAAGTTCAGATCTTTCAGAATCCGTCTCATAAGCGCGCCTCCAAAAGTAAAGAGTTTTTATATTCACAGCATATCTCAATATACGGGAAAAGTCAAGAACTTTTTACATTCAGTACAACAAAGATGCCGCCCCGAAGGGCGGCATCTCGAAAGTGCGTTGGTGTATATCAGCGTTTGCTGAACTGAGGCGCGCGACGGGCGGCCTTGAGGCCGTACTTCTTGCGCTCCTTCATACGGGGATCGCGGGTGAGGAAGCCGGCTTTTTTCAGGATGGGGCGGTTGTCCTCGCTGGCCAGCAGCAGGGCCCGGGCGATGCCGTGGCGCAGGGCGCCGGCCTGGCCGGACACGCCGCCGCCGGAGACGGTGGCCACGATGTCCATCTTGCCGGTGTTGCCGGTGGCCTCCAGGGGCTGGCGGACCACCATCTTTAGGGTGTCCAGGCCGAAGTACTCGTCGATGTCCCGGCCGTTGATGGTGATGGAGCCGGTGCCGCCCGGGAACAGGTGGACGCGGGCCACGGAGGACTTCCGGCGGCCGGTGCCGTACAGATAGGGCTTCTTAGACTGATACATTCTTCTACTCCTCCTTATTCAGCGTCCAGAGCAATGGGCTTCTGCGCCTGCTGCTCGTAGTTGGCGTCGGCATAGATGTGCAGGCGCTTGAGGGAGTCTCTGCTGAGGGTGTTCCGGGGCATCATGCCGCGGACGGCCACCCGCATGGCCAGCTCCGGCTTCTCCTCCATCAAAATGCGGTAGGGGGTCTCCTTCAGGCCGCCCACCCAGCCGGAGTGGGTGCGGTAGATCTTCTGGGTGCCCTTCTTGCCGGTAAGGACGGCCTTGCCGGCGTTGATGATGATGACGTTGTCGCCGCAGTCGGCGTGGGGGGTGTAGGTGACCTTGGTCTTGCCGCGCAGCAGGTCGGCGGCCCGGACGGCGGTCTTGCCCAGGGGCTTGCCGGCGGCGTCCAGGATGTACCACTTGCGCTCAATGTTGGCCTTGTTTGCCATAAAAGTGGACATGGTGTTTCCTCCGTATGATATATTTGTATTCGCTTTACAAATCAAGCGCCCCGGGGTAAAATCGGAGCAAGACTATTTATAGCACAGCGGACGGACCCTGTCAACACGAAATTCATTTAGCGGGCAGAAATCTGTGAAAATCTGAATTTATCTCGTCTTATCTCCGAAATGCTCGTTTTCAATTTTCAAAAAGAAGATTGAAAAAGCGCGGAAGATCCGCTCCTCCGCGCTTCTTTCGGCTATGTAGGCGCTATAATACCCACTGCACCAGCAGCAGCAGGCCCAGCCCCGGCAGGCCCAGGATGCCGATGACCAGGGCGTTCCAGAGGTTCAGCCCCAGGGTGATGCCGGTGATCCCCGATGTGAGGTTCACCGCCCACAGCGCCAGAAAGCCCAGCAGGGTGTTGGCCAGCAGCTTGACCGCCACTTTCAGGGGGGCCTGGAACACCCGCAGCAGGGCGATGAGGAAGAATCCCGCCAGCAGGGCGGCGATGATCTTCTGATTCAGGTCCATACGGCCTCCCCCTGGAGATCCGCCGCCGCGGCGGCCTCGGGGCTGCGCTCCTTGATGGCGCGGATCAGGTAGTTGCAGCGGGCCTTCACGGCGCTGATCTGATAGATGCAGGACTCCACCAGCTCCGGGTCCAGGGCCTGGTCAAACTGCTGATAGGCGCAGGCCAGCTCTCCCTGGGCCTCCAGCAGCTCGGCCTTCAGGGTCAAGAGCTCCGGGTCGGGCTGGGTCCGCTTGGCAAAGAGAACGTTTTTCATAAGGCATTGTCCCTCCTGATTCCTATTCATACTGGGAGTTTGGACAAATATTCCAATTTTCATGCGGGAGGCGGAGAGAAAATGAGCGCGGACCGGGAATTCTACATGCGCCAGGCCCTGGACCTGGCCCGGGAGGCCGCCCTGGCGGGAGAGGTGCCCGTGGGGTGCGTCATCGTCCGGGGAAACGAAATCGTGGGCCGGGGCCGCAACCGGCGGGAGGAGCGGCAGTCCGCCGCCTCCCACGCGGAGATGGAGGCCATTGCCCAGGCCAACGGGCTTCTTGGCACCTGGCGGCTGGAGGACTGTGAGCTGTACGTCACCCTGGAGCCCTGCCCCATGTGCGCCGGGGCGATCCTCAATGCCCGGATCTCCCGGGTGTGGTACGGCGCCCGGGACCCGGCCTTCGGGGCCTGCGGCGGCGTGGTGAACCTCTTCATGGAGGACTTCCCCCGCCGCCCCGCCCTGGTGGGAGGGATTCTGGAGGCGGAGTGCCGGGGGGTGCTCTCAGAATTTTTCGACAGCCTCCGGCGGGGACGGGACAAGTTGACATAAAAATATTTTGAGATTTAAATCTTTTGTAACAATTGGTGCTGGTTTGCTTAACAACTCTCCTGTATCTTAATACTTGCAAGAGACAAAACTTCTTTTCATCCAATCTTCCAAAAAATAGGGAACGGGCCAGCCGAAAGGCTGGCCCGTTCCCTATTCCGCGGAAAATATCCGAAGCCGGGACACCGGCGGCATGAAAGCCGTCTCCCCTTTGGCCGCGGGAGGCGGGCGGAGCGGACGGCGCCGCGCTTTACATAATATGACAGGCTTCGTCACGGCGCAAAAGCCGCGGGACCGGCGGCGCGGAAGATCCGCGCCGCCGGTCGAAGCTGTTTCAGGGCGGACTCAGCCCCACAGAGCCGACAGGGTGGGAATGACCTGCTTTTTCCGGGACATGATCTTGGGCAGGAAGGCGCTGTTCTTCACGCCCTTGAGGCCGAAAGCCTGCTCGATGGTGTCCTCGTCCCCCACATACAAAAGCCAGGTGCCCTCCAGCAGCACGTCGGTGATCATCAGCACCACGGTGTTCAGCTCCCGCCGCTGGTGGACGGCCTCCATGGCGGCCAGGAACTCCTCCTTCCGGGCCATGAGGCGGTCGGAGTCCATGCAGGTGATCTGGCTCACCGCCAGGTTGTGGCCGGCGATGTGGAACTCCTTGTAGTCCGTGTGGAGCATGGCCTCCACGGTCTTGTCGTCCCCGCAGGCGGCGGAGAAGATGGCCTTGCCCAGCTCCTCCAGGGAGAGGCTTGCGATGCGGGCCATGCGGTTGGCCACGTCGATGTCCCGCTGGGTGCAGGTGGGGGACTTGAACATCACCGTGTCGGAGATGATGGCCGCCGCCATGAGCCCCGCCATCTTGGCGGTGGGCATGAGGCCCTTCTCCTGGTACATCCCCGCCACGATGGTGGTGGTGCTGCCCACGGGCTCGTTGCGGACGTAGATGGGGTTCTTGGTCTCGATGTCCGCCAGGCGGTGGTGGTCCACGATCTCCAGGATCTCCGCCTGGTCCAGCCCCATGACGGACTGGGCCTTTTCGTTGTGGTCCATCAGCACCACCCGCTTGCGGCGGGGGCGTAGCAGATGGAAGCGGGACAGCGTGCCCACCACCCGCTCGTTCTCGTCCAGAATGGGGTAGGCCCGGAAGCGGCTCTCCAGCACGGCGTCCTGCACGTCGTCAATATAGTCGTCCAGGTGGAAGCACACCAGGTCCCGGCTGTTGCAGATGTGGGAGATGGGCAGGGCGTGGCAGATCAGGCGCACGGCCTGGTAGGCGTCGATGGGGGTGGAGATGACGCAGGTGCTGGTCCTGGCCTCCAGAATCTCCGGGGAGACCTCCGCCTGGCAGACGATGACGCAGTTGACCCCGATCTCCAGGGCCCGGCGGATCATGTCCGGCTGGTCGCCGCAGACCACGATGCTCTCTCTGGAGGAGAACATCAGGTTCTCCCGGCTGGCGGGCAGGGCGATGGTGACCTCGCCGGAGATCACGTCCTTCAGCTCGCCGCCCTCGTTGAGGATCTTCCCCTCCAGCACGGACAGCAGGTTGTACACCGGAATGTCCCCCATGCGGGGGTTCCGGACGGAGGTCATGTCGTAGTTGGCCACGTCCCCGGCGGAGAGCATGCCGTACAGCGTGCCGTCCTCGTTGGCCACGGGCAGGACGGAGATCCTCTCGCTCTGCATGGTCTGCCAGCCCCGGCTGATGGTGGCGGCGGCGGACAGGGTGGGCGGCGTATCGTAGTCCAGGTCCCGGACCTGGGTGCGCAGGTCGCTGATCAGGCGCGGGGGCTGGAAGCCGAAGCGGTCCAGCACGGTCTGGGTCTCGTCGCTGACCTGTCCCAGCCGGGCGGCCTGGTATTCCCGCTGGCCCAGGGCGTTTTTCAGCGCGGCGTAGGCCATGGCGGAGACGATGGAGTCGGTGTCCGGGTTGCGGTGCCCGGTGATATATACGGTGTCCATGGAAGCTCCTCCTTTGGGGAAAAGATACGTCTATGATGGTTCCATCATACCGTCCGGGGACAGCTTTGTCAACGGAGGCGTTACAAAATCAGCAATTCCTTGGGCGCCCGGGTCAGGTTCTCACAGCCGTCCTCCGTGATGACGATCACGTCCTCGATCCGCACCCCCAGCTTTCCGGGGAGGTAGATCCCCGGCTCCGCGGAGATCACCGCCCCCGCCGGCAGAGGCTTGTCGTTGGCGGAGGAGGCGGTGGGGGCCTCGTGGATCTCCACGCCCACCCCGTGGCCGAAGCCGTGGCCGAAGTACGCCCCGTACCCGGCGTCCGCGATGACCTGCCGGGCGGCGCCGTCCACATCCCTTCCGGTGACGCCGGCCCGGGCGGCGGCGATGCCCGCCTTTTGGGCCGCCAGCACCGTCTCGTACACGGCGCGCATCTCCTCCGTCACGGAGCCCACCGCCACGGTGCGGGTCATGTCGGAGCAGTAGCCGCGGTAGATGCAGCCAAAGTCCATGGTGACGAACTCCCCGGACCGGATCTCCCTCTCCGAGGGCACGCCGTGGGGCAGGCTGCCGTTGGGGCCGGAGACCACGATGGGGTCGAAGGACATATTCTCCGCCCCGTAGTGGAGCATCAGGTATTGGAGCCGGGCGGCGATCTCCCGCTCCGTCACGCCGGGGCGGATCTCTTTCAAAATATCCTCCAGGGCCCGCTCGGCGATGCGCTGGGCGGCGGTCATGACCGCCAGCTCCTCCCGGTCCTTCACCCGGCGCAGCTCCTGAAGAAGCTCCGCGGCGGGCACCAGCTCACAGGGCAGGGCCTGGCGGTACGTCTCATACTCTTTGACGGTCATATAGGCGTCCTCATATCCCATCCTCTCAATGGACTGCTCCGCAATGGCCTCCTTCAGACGGGTGGAATATCCGATCCTGCCGCCCACCTCCCGCAGCTCCGCGTCCCGGACGGCCCGTCCGGCGGCCTCGGTGTAGCGGGAGTCGGTGAAGTAGTAATTCCGATTCCGGGTGACCAGGGCCATCCCGTCGGTGCCGGAGGAGTGGAAGCCGGAGGCGTAGAAGCGGTTGGCCTCGCAGGAGAGGAGCATGGCGTCCAGGCCGCGGCTGTCCAGGGCCGCGGCGATCTCTTTGAAGTGGTTCATACGTGGCAGTTCCTCCTGTTTTTCCATGATGTAGTTCGTCAGGTAAATCCCCCGGCGCTCCACCTGCTGGCGCGCCAGGGTCCGGTAACCCCGTTTTTCAAAAAAGGGCCTGGCCGTGATGGAGGCGTGGGTGACGATCCGCCCTGCCGCCCGACCCTCCAGCCGGTCGCAGAGGGCGGAGGCGACGCCTCTTCCCTGGAGGTCCCAGCGCACGTACAGCCGGTCCAGGTATCCCGTCTCCGTGTCCAGGTCCCCAAAGCCCGCGATCTCCCCGCCCTCCAAGGCCACCAGGGTGTAGTGCGCCCGAAAGGACCGGTCCCAGTCCCTCAGCTCCGCCCCGCCGGGCGCCCACGCCTCCAGCTGCGCCGGGGTGTAGTCCGCCGCGTTGACCGTGTGGACCGTCTGGTGAAAGAGCTCCGTCAGCCGGGGGCAGTCCTCCGGCCGGTACTCCCGAATGATCATCTATCCCTCCGTGTGCTCCAGCGCCGCCTTCACAAACCCGCGGAACAGCGGGTGGGGCCGGTCCGGCCGGCTCTTGAACTCCGGGTGGAACTGGCCCGCCGCAAACCAGGGGTGGTCCGGCAGCTCCACCACCTCCACCAGCCGTCCGTCGGGGGACGTGCCCGCCAAGGTCAGCCCCGCCGCCTGGAGAGCCTCCCGGAAGTCGTTGTTGAACTCGTAGCGGTGGCGGTGGCGCTCGGAGATCTCCGCCGCGCCGTAGAGCGCGCGGCTGCGGGTGCCCTCCGTCAGGACGCAGGGGTATTTTCCCAGGCGCATGGTGCCGCCCTTGTCGGTGACCGCCACCTGGTCCGGCATCAGGTCGATGACCGGGTGCTTTGTGCCGGGGTCGAACTCCGTGGAGTTGGCGTCCTCCCAGCCCAGCACGTGGCGGGCGAACTCCACCACCGCCATCTGCATCCCCAGGCAGATGCCCAGGTAAGGAACGCGGTGTTCCCGGGCATACTGAATGGAGGCGATCATCCCCTCAATGCCCCGGCCGCCGAAGCCCCCGGGCACCAGAACGCCGGCGCAGCCCGCCAGGACCTCCGCCGCGTTCTCCGCCGTCACCTCGCCGGAGTCCACCCACTGGATCTCCACCACGGCGTCGTTGGCGGTGCCGGCGTGGTTCAGGGACTCCACTACGGAGAGGTAGGCGTCGTGGAGCTGGGTGTACTTCCCCACCAGGGCGATGCGCACCCGGCGGCGGGCCGCCTTCTCCCGCCGCACCATGGCGCTCCACTCCCGCAGGTCCGGCTGGTGGGTGATGAGGCCCAGCTTCCGGCACACCGCCTCGTCCAGCCCCTCCTCCGCCATCAGAAGGGGCACCTCGTACAGCGTGGAGGCGGTGGCGTTCTGGATGACGCAGTCCGGCTGGACGTTGCAGAAGAGGGCAATCTTCTGCCGCACGTCCTCCGTGATGGGCACGTCGCACCGGCACACCAGAATGTCCGGCTGAATGCCCAGGGACAGGAGCTCCTTCACGGAGTGCTGGGTGGGCTTGGACTTCAGCTCCCCGGAGCCGGGGACCTGGACGATAAGGGGCACGTGGATGAACACCACATCCCCCAGCGGCCGCTCCGCCCGCACCTGGCGGATGGCCTCCAGGAAGGGCTGGGACTCGATGTCCCCCACGGTGCCTCCGATCTCGCAGATCACTACGTCCACGTCCTCCCCGGCCATGGCGTAGATCCGCTCCTTGATCTCATTGGTAATGTGGGGGATGATCTGCACCGTGGCCCCCAGGTAGTCCCCCCGGCGCTCCCGGTTCAGCACGGACCAGTAGATCT
>CAMNRF010000023.1 GCA_946551795.1 uncultured Oscillibacter sp. | reverse complement strand
TAGCCGTTGTACTCCTTGGGGTTGTGGCTGGCGGTGACGTTGATGCCCGCCTGGCAGTGGTACTCCCGCACGGCGAAGCTCAGCTCCGGCGTGGGCCGCAGGGACTCGAAGATGCGGACGTGGATGCCGTTGGCGGCGCAGACCTCCGCGGCGGCCCGGGCGAACTCCATGGAGTGGTTGCGGCAGTCCATGCAGATGGCCACGCCCCGCTTCTTTCCCTCCTCGCCCTCGGCGCTGATGACGTCGGCAAAGCCCTGGGTGGCCCAGCGGATCACGTGGATGTTCATGTTGTGGAGGCCCACGTACATGGTGCCCCGCAGTCCGGCGGTGCCGAACTCCAGAGGCCCGTAGAACCGGCCCTCGATCTCCTTGGGGTCGTCTTTGATGGCCTCCAGCTCAGCCTTCTCCGCCGCGGACAGGGCGGGGCTCGCCAGCCACTTCTCGTATTCCTTCATGAAGTCCATATGCGTTTCCTCCTACATTAAATTTATGCCAGCTGTGTTGATACAGGGGTTGATAGATCAGAGATGCTCTGTTTCTCCGCCGTGTTCCCGGTCCCAAAACGGCGTGAAGTCACAGTCCGGGCAGCGGAAGAGGCGCCAGCGGAAGACCCCCGCCGCCCAATCCCGCCGAAGCAGGAGCCTTCCGCAGAAGGGACAGCGGCGGAAAACCGCCAGTTCTCCCCACAGGCTTCCCGCCATGGACAACAAAATGGCGGCCAGCAGGGCAAAGAGCAGGGGGTCCGGCAGACCCACAGCGTTGAGGCCAAGGAAGGCGAGGATCAAAACCAGCACAGCGAACAGAACGGCGAAGAGATCGGCCAGAGCGGCCCGCCTGCGGAAGGTCCGGGCCCGGCGGGCCTTCTCCTCCCCGGGCATCTCCATGTCCGGGCGGGGGCCCTGGGGATAGAAAACCTTCATAAGCAACCCTCCACCGCAAATCTCTTATTTACGTCTCCGGCTCTCCGCCCCGCTTCCCGTCCCGCCGCGGGGTGAATCCGCACACCGGGCAGCGGAAGAACCACCACAGCAGGGGCGTCCAGGCCCAGTCCCACCTGCGGGGCCGCCGCCCGCAGACGGGACAGCACCCGTAGGTCAAAAACACGCCCGCCAGCGTCCTCGCCAGCAGGAGCAGGGCCGCGAAGAGCGCGGGCCCCGCCAGCGTGGAACCGCGGGCCGTCAGGGCAAAGATGCCGCAGGCCAGGGCCAGCACCAGGCAGACGTCGGTAATCACGGCCCTGCGGCGGAAGATCCGGGCGATATGGGCCCGCTCCTCCGGGGACAGCTCCTCCCGCTCCGGCTGCGGCACGTCGGGATGGTTGTATTTCATAAACATACTCCTGATTCTAATTTTTATGCACACCGGCCCCCGCCGCTACTTGTGGTACCGGGTGCCGGCATTGATCTGGTACGCCCGATAAATCTGCTCCAGCAGCATCACCCGGGCCAGGTGGTGGGGGAAGGTCATGGGGGACATGGAGAGCCGCTCCGCCGCCTGGGCCTTGATGGACCCGTGGAGCCCGAAAGACCCGCCGATCAGGAACACCAGCTGGCTCTCTCCCCGGCCGGCCCAATTCTCCATGAGGCGGGCCAGCTCCTCACTGGACCGCTCCCGGCCCTCCACGCACAGGGCGATGAGGACGGCGGAGGACGGCAGCCTGCCCCGGATGGCGGCGGCCTCCCGCTCCAGCGCCCCGGCGATCTGGGCGGGGGAGGGATTCTCCGGCAGGCGCTCTTCCGGCAGCTCCACCACCGTCAGCTTACAGTACCGACTGAGGCGCTTGGCGTACTCCGCCGCCGCCTCGGCGTAGAACCGCTCCTTCAGCTTCCCCACGCAGATCAGCGTCACCCTCTGCATCGGCTGGCTTCCCGCACCACATGGGCCTCCCCCAGGGTATCCCTGGGAGCCACGGACAGCGCCGGATGAAGCCCCGCGGCGGAGAGGGCCGTCTCCACGGCGTTTTTCGCCATAGCGGGGGTGTTGTTCTCCCGGCTCAGGTGGGCCAGGACGATCTCCGCCGCCCCCCGCTCCGCCAGCGTCACGGCGAAGCGGGCGCAGTCCTCGTTGGAGAGGTGGCCCTCGTCCCCCAGAATGCGCCGCTTTAGGTAATAGGGGTAGGGCCCGCCGCGGAGGGTCTCCACGTCGTGGTTGGCCTCCAGCACCGCCAGGGCCACGCCGGGCAGGACGTCCGCCGCCTCCTCCGTTACATAGCCGGTGTCCGTCATCAATCCCACGGCGCCGCCGGGGGTGTCAAACCGGAAGCCCCGGGCGCCGGGGGCGTCGTGGGAGGTGGGAAAGGCGGTGATCTCCACCGCCCCCAGGGAGAGGGGACGGCAGTCCTCCAGCGTCTCCAGCCGCCCCGCCGCCTCCGGCAGGCGGAACGCCAGGTCCCGCCCCGCCGCCTCCGCGGCATAGACGGGGACCTCCGTCCGTTTCAGCAGCGTCCCGAGGCCGGAGACGTGGTCGGCGTGGGTGTGGGTGATCAAAACGGCGGTCAGGTCCGCCAGCTCCAGCCCCAGCGCCCGCAGTCCCGCCCCGATCCGGCGGCAGGAGATCCCGGCGTCCACCAGCAGCCGGATGTCCCCGCAGGAGAGCACCAGCGCGTTTCCGGAGGACCCGCTGGCCAGGGTGTGTACAGTGGTCAAAGAAAAAACCTCACTCAAACGAAATGCGCCCACATAAGAGGCCGCCGACGAAAGCCGCCATCCTCTCATCGCGGACGCAAAGCAGTATGTATAATGTATAATTATTCGTTCCATATTCCCTGTACCCGCAGGTGCAGGCGCAAGGAAGGGGGTTCAGGGGAAACCTCGTCGTCACAAACCACGCTTTACTCGCTCCCGGCTTCGCCGAGAGCTCGCACCGCTCCGCCGCTCCTCCTTCCCCCACCAGACCCGCTTACCCGCAAGGGGTACGCTGCATCCCTAAGCGGCAAAGCCGTCAGGGGCTGCGCAGCCGCTGGGCTCCGGCGGGGCCCCCGTTCCCCGGTTGATCCGCCCAGAGGCGGATCAACAAAATTCAATCATTTTCGCCGCGGTGCCCTCCAGAGGGGCCCCTCTTGCCCCTGTGGGGCAGTTCATCTT
Source organism: uncultured Oscillibacter sp. (assembly GCA_946551795.1). Taxonomy (GTDB): domain Bacteria; phylum Bacillota; class Clostridia; order Oscillospirales; family Oscillospiraceae; genus Oscillibacter. The sequence goes on along the minus strand of CAMNRF010000023.1, from coordinate 27,679 downwards.
CTGTACGTGCCGAAAATACCTTGACCCAGCCGCCCTGCACCCGCAAGGGGTATGCGGCATCCGTAAAGCAGCATAGCTGCTGACGGCTGCCCAAGGCGGCGTCCACCAGTGACCGGCGTCGCTGGTGAGGGGGGATTCTCAAGGCTGCGCCCGCAGGCGCGTTTCGGAGACCAACCGCCCGCAGGCGGCTCTTAGGCCGGAGATGGGCCCTGTCCCCCCTTGACGCCAAGGCTACCCCGCGTCCAGCGCCGCCCGGCCGGGCTCCTCCACGGAGCGGATGTCCGCTCCCACGCCCTGGAGTTTTTCCACAAGATTCTCGTAGCCCCGCTCAATGTATTGCACGTGGCTGATCTCACTCTCCCCGTGGGCGGCCAGGGCCGCGATCACCATCGCCGCGCCGGCCCGCAGGTCGCTGGCCTGAATAGGGGCCCCGGTGAGATGGTCCACGCCCTCCACCACGGCGGTCTTGTCGTCCACCTGAATTTTGGCTCCCATGCGCCGCAGCTCATCCACGTAGCGGTAGCGGCTGCTCCACACGCCCTCCGTCACCAGGGACGTGCCCTCCGCCAGGGAGAGGACCGTGGTGATCTGGGGCTGCATATCCGTTGGAAATCCCGGGTAGGGCAGGGTCTTGACGTTGGTGCGCTGGAGGGGGCCGGTGCGGCGCACCAGGAGGGTGTCCTCGTTCTCCTCCACCTCCACGCCCATCTCCACCAGCTTGGCGGTGATGCAGTCCATGTGCTTGGGAATGATATTCTTGATGAGGATCTGTCCGCCGGCGGCGGCCACGGCGGCCATGTAGGTGCCCGCCTCGATCTGATCGGGGATGATGGTGTAGGTTCCGCCGGTGAGGCGCTCCACTCCCCGGATCTTGATGGTGTCCGTGCCGGCGCCCCGGATGTTGGCGCCCATGGAGTTGAGGAAGTTGGCCAGGTCCACGATGTGGGGCTCCCGGGCGGCGTTTTCGATGACGGTGTTCCCCTCGGCCATGGCGGCGGCCATCATGATGTTCATGGTGGCGCCCACGGAGACCACGTCCAGGTAGACGCTGGCTCCCCTGAGCCGGGGCCGGTCCGTGGCGGCGCGGATGAAGCCGCCCTCCACCGTCACCTTGGCCCCCAGAGCGGTAAAGCCCTTGACATGGAGGTCGATGGGCCGGACGCCGCCGAAGTTGCAGCCGCCGGGCATGGCCACCTCGCCGTGGCCGAAGCGGCCCAGCAGGGCGCCGATGAGATAGTAGGAGGCGCGGATCTTCCGGGCCAGCTCGTAGTCGGTGCGGGTGGAGCGGATATGGGTGGAGTCGATCTCCACCGTGTGGCGGTTGATGGTGCGGATCTGGGCGCCCAGGTTCTCCAGGATCTTCAGGCTCATGGTCACATCGGAGATCTGGGGCAGGTTCTCCACCCGGCAGACGCCGTCCACCATCAGGGCGGCCGGGATAATGGCGACGGCGGCGTTTTTCGCGCCGCTGATGTCGATCTCGCCAAACAGGGGCTTTCCGCCCTGCACAATATACTTCGTCAAAATCTGACCCTCTTTTCAAGGATGTTCTTTTGTGGCGGCAAACCGTCGCGGTATTTCGCAAAAACAGTTTGCCCACCCGGTGCCGCTTCATACCGGCGGCGGGAGCCAGAGGGAAAATTTCTCCGGCTCAGACAGTCAAGTTCTCAAAAATAGAGAATGGTTATCATCAAACATGTGTCAAAAACGGGGCCGGACCGCCCGGCCCGCGGCGCCGGAACCGCTCTGGGACCCGTGCCTGCCGCTTTGGTGTCCCTTAGTATACCACAGTGAAACGAAAAATGCAAATCCTTCCTTTGTTCAAAGTGTAGAAAATTACAGTTTCTCCCTGCGGCGTCCCCGGTTCAGATTGAAAAGGGCGTCGCTTTCGGGTATAATACATGATCATACCGCTAATACGCGCGCACCGGGTCTCTCCCGGAATTTTTTGGATTGAAGGTGATCCTGCGATATGGCCTACAAAGTGGATCAGGACCTGCACCGGATGCTCCGGCACCAGGACCTGATTGAGTCCTCTCTGTCCTTCGTCAGCGGTTCCGAGGACTATATCCGTGAAAACAACATCTTCCCCACCAGCCAGTCCGGCGAGGGGGTCATGCGGGGACTGCGGTACCCCAACGGCACCGGCGTGGTGGCCGGCGTCACCTCCATCGGCGATGTGGACGGCTACGACCTGGTGGACGGGAAGAAGGTCCCCCGGCCGGGAAGGCTCTTCTACCGCGGCATCAGCATCAACGACATCATCCACCAGTGCATCGCCGAGGACCGCTTCGGCTTTGAGGAGACGGTGTACCTGCTGCTCTTCGGCCAGCTGCCCACCGCCTCCCAGCTGAAGGAGTTCCAGTATCTCATGGCCAAGTGGAGCCAGCTGCCCGGCTATTTCACCGAGGACATGATCCTCCGCTCCCCCAACAAGAACATCATGAACAAGCTGGCCAGCTGCATCGTGGCCCTCCACTCCCACGACGGCGAGGCGGAGAACATGACGCTGGAGAACGAGCTCTTCAAGTCCTTCCGCATGGTGGCCCGGACGCCCACCATCGTGGCCCACTCCTACGCCGCCAAGCGCCACTACTTCGACGGGGAGAGCCTGTACCTCCACCGTCCCCGGACGGACATGAGCGTGGCCCAGAACTTCCTCTACTCCCTGCGGGAGGACACGAAGTTCGACGACGACGAGGCCAAGCTCCTGGACCTGTGCATGATCCTCCACGCCGAGCACGGCGGCGGCAACAACTCCACCTTCGCCTGCCGGGTCCTCACCTCCGCCGGAACGGATTTCTACTCCTCCATCGCCGCGGCGGTGGGGGCGCTGAAGGGCTTCCGCCACGGCGGCGCCAACATCAAGGTGGCGGAGATGATGCAGTACCTCAAGCGGGCCGTCCGGGACTGGACCGACGACGGGCAGATCAAGGACCAGCTGGTGCGGATTCTCCGCCGCCAGCTGGGGGACGGCACGGGCCTGATCTACGGCATGGGCCACGCGGTCTACACCCTCTCCGACCCCCGGGCGGAGATCCTCAAGCAGTTCTCCCGCCACCTGGCGGAGAAGAAGGGCATGGTCAAGGAGCTGGACTTCATCGAGGCCGTGGAGCGGCTGGCCCCGGAGGTCTTCCGGGAGGAGCGGAGGTCCGACAAGCCCATCTGCGCCAACGTGGACCTCTACTCCGGTTTTGTCTACAAGCTCCTGGGCATCCCCGCGGACCTGTACACCGCCATCTTCGCCAGCGCCCGGATGCCCGGCTGGTGCGCCCACCGCATCGAGGAGTGCTGCGCCGAGGACCCCCGCATCATTCGCCCCGCTTATAAGACCGTTTCCAGGCGGACGCCCTACGTCCCCCTGGCGGAACGCTGCTGAGAGGAGGAACCCACTATGATCACCCTGCACGACACCGGCGTCTTCCTGGCAGAGGGCGCGCTCCAGTCCAGCGCCCCCATCTCCCCCGAGGAGGGGCGGCAACGAACCCTGGCCTGGCAGATCCTCCAGGCCCACAGCATCAGCTCCGACCCCGAGAAGCTCCGAATCCGCTTTGACTCCATGGTCAGCCACGACATCACCTACGTGGGCATCATCCAGCAGGCCCGGGCCTCCGGCATGAGGGAGTTCCCTCTGCCCTATGCCCTGACCAACTGCCACAACTCCCTGTGCGCCGTGGGAGGCACCATCAACGAGGACGACCACGTCTTCGGCCTCTCCGCCGCCCGGAAGTACGGCGGCATCTACGTCCCCGCCAACCAGAGCGTCATCCACTCCTACGCCCGGGAGCAGCTGGCGGGCTGCGGGAAGATGATCCTGGGCTCCGACTCCCACACCCGCTACGGGGCCCTGGGCACCATGGCCGTGGGAGAGGGCGGACCGGAGCTCTGCAAGCAGCTCCTGAAAAACACCTGGGACGTGCCCTGCCCCAAGGTGGTGCTGGTGTACCTCACCGGCGCGCCCAGGCGGGGCGTGGGACCCCACGACGCTGCCATCGCCCTGGTGAAGGCCACCTTTGAAAGCGGCTTTGTGAACAACTGCGTCCTGGAGTTTGCCGGCCCCGGCATCGCCCACCTCCCCATCGACTTCCGCAACGGGCTGGACGTGATGACCACCGAGACCACCTGCCTGTCCTCCATCTGGGAGACCGACGGAGAGACCAAGGCGTTCTACGACGCCCATGGCCGGGGGACGGAGTACAGGGAGCTCCACCCCGGGGACTTCGCCTGGTACGACAAGTACATCGAGATGGACCTCTCCCGCATCGAGCCCATGATCGCCCTGCCCTTCCACCCCTCCAACGCCTGGACCATCCGGGAGTTCCTGGCGGACGCGCCGGAGATCCTGGCCAAGGTGGAGGCGGACGCGCAAAAACGCTATCCCAAGGCCAGGATTGACCTGGCCCGGAAGATCCACGACGGCGGCGTGTGGGCGGACCAGGGGGTCATTGCCGGGTGCGCCGGCGGTCTTTTCGACAACATCACCGAGGCGGCGGACATCCTCCGCCACGGGAACTGCGGCGACGGGTACTTCACCCTGGACGTGTACCCCACCAGCATCCCCGTCAGCCTGGAGCTGACGAAGATCGGAGCCGCGGCGGACCTGCTGCAAAGCGGCGCCGTCCTCAAGCCCAGCTTCTGCGGGCCGTGCTTCGGCGCCGGGGACGTGCCCGCCCACAACGGTCTGAGCCTCCGCCACACCACCCGGAACTTCCCCAACCGGGAGGGCTCCAAGCCCGGGGAGGGCCAGTTCGCCGCCGTGTGCCTGATGGACGCCCGGTCCATCGCCGCCACGGCCCGGAACGGGGGCAGGATCACCCCCGCCACGGAGGTGGACTACACGCCCGTCCATCACGCCTACCACTTCGACAGCGGCGTGTATGAGAAGCGGGTCTACAATGGCTTCGGCCATCCCCGTCCGGAGGAGGCGCTGATCCTGGGCCCCAACATCACCGACTGGCCCAAGATGCAGCCCCTGTCCCGGAATCTCCTGGTGGAGCTGGCGGCGGTGCTGCGGGACAGCGTCACCACCACCGACGAGCTGATCCCCTCCGGCGAGACCTCCAGCTACCGCTCCAATCCCCTGCGGCTGGCGGAGTTCACCCTCTCCCGCCGGGAGCCGGCCTATGTGGGCCGGGCCAAGGCCGCCGCGGAGATGGAGGCCGGACGTCTGGCGGGGAGGACCCCGGAGAAGCTCCAGGCCCTGCTGGACCGGGCCGGCGCCAGGGCGGAGGACACCCAGTTCGGCTCCTGCGTCTTCGCCAACCGCCCCGGCGACGGCTCCGCCCGGGAGCAGGCCGCCAGCTGCCAGAAGGTGCTGGGGGGCTTCGCCAACATCTGCTATCAGTTCGCCACCAAGCGTTACCGCTCCAACTGCATCAACTGGGGCATCCTGCCCTTCACCCTGGAGGAGGGGACGGACTTCCCCTACGAGGCCGGGGACTGCGTGTTCGTGCCGGACATCCGGGACGCCATCGCGGCGGGCCGGGAGGACATCCCCGCAAAGGTTCTCAAGGCGGACGGCGGCGAGGCGGACATCACCCTCCGCGTCACAGAGCTCACCCCCGAGGAGCGGGAGATCATCCTGGACGGATGTCTCATGAACTACTACGCCAATCGGGCAAAGTGAGCGGAATAGAGCACCGGATGAGCCCGGAGCCCTTCTCCAAAATCCGGGATGGCTCCAGGACCATCGAGCTGCGGCTGTACGGCGAGAAACGGCAGGCACAGTGGGGCGCGGCGGGCATCCGCGTCCGTGTAATTTGAAGATTGAGAGAGGCGGTTTTATGGAAAAGATCAAGATGACGACCCCCCTGGTGGAGATGGACGGGGACGAGATGACCCGGGTTCTCTGGGGGATGATCAAAGAGAAGCTGATCCTGCCCTTTGTGGACCTGAAAACCGAGTACTACGACCTGGGGCTGCTGAACCGCAACGCCACAAAGGACCAGGTCACCGTGGACGCCGCCCATGCCGCCCGCCGTCTGGGCGTGGCGGTGAAGTGCGCCACCATCACCCCCAACCGCCAGCGGATGGAGGAGTACCCGGAGCTGACGGAGATGTGGAAGTCCCCCAACGGCACCATCCGGGCCATCCTGGACGGCACCGCCTTCCGCTCCCCCATCGTCCTGCCCTGCATCAAGCCCGTGGTGAAGAACTGGGAAAAGCCCATCACCATCGCCCGCCACGCTTACGGCGACATGTACAAGGCCGTGGATATGACAACGGACGAGCCCGGCACCGCCACCCTCACCTTCCGGGGCGAGAGCGGGGCGGAGAAGTCTCTGACCGTCCAGACCGTGAACGGCCCCGCCGTCTGGCAGGGCCAGCACAACAAGGACTCCAGCATCCGGGCCTTCGCCCGCTCCTGCTTCCAGTACGCCATCGCCCAAAAGCAGGACCTGTGGTTCTCCACCAAGGATACCATCGCCAAGGTCTACGACGGGGAGTTCAAGCGGATCTTCGAGGAGGAGTACGAGACCTCCTACAAGGCGGAGTTTGAGAAGCTGGGCATCACCTACTTCTACACCCTCATTGACGACGCCGTGGCCCGGGTCATCCGCTCCAGCGGCGGCTTCATCTGGGCGCTGAAAAACTACGACGGCGACGTGATGAGCGACATGGTGGCCGCCGCCTTCGGGAGCCTCGCCATGATGACCTCCGTGCTGGTCTCCCCCGACGGGATCATGGAGTTCGAGGCCTCCCATGGCACCGTCACCCGGCACTACTACCGCTATCTCAAGGGGGAGAAGACCTCCACCAACCCCATGGCCACCATCTTCGCCTGGTCCGGCGCCTTGAAGCGCCGGGGGGAGCTGGACAATCTCCCGGAGCTGACGGCCTTCGGCCGGCGGCTGGAGGAGGCCTCCCTGGAGACGCTGGAGAGCGGCGTCATGACCAAGGACCTGCTGCCCCTGGTGGAACCGGGGTTCCAGGCCCGGGGCGTGAACAGCGAGGAATTCCTGGACGCCGTCGCCGCCAGGCTGGTCTAACGGCAAATATCAAGACGCCCGTCCTGTCGGACGGGCGTCTTCTCCGCTCTCTCAGGCGGACAGGGCCGCCTCCCGCATATAGCGGAAAAACGCCGGCATGTCGCCGCGGTCGGAGAGGCTGACCCGCAGGCCCTCCCCGCCGGGGCGCAGCGTCCGGACCAGCTGCCGGGCCGCCGGGTCCCGCTTCAGGTCGCACCGCCCGCCCTCCGGCAGGCACAGCGCCACCTCTCCCCGGCTTCCCTCTACGATCCGGAAAAAGTTCTCCGCGTTTGGGATCATCATGAATGTCATCATCTCAAAGCTCCTCTCCCGCCGCTCCGGGCGGCGCGCTCTAACTTCGGTGCGGGGAAAATTCTCCGTTGTGTTCTCCCCTGTGTCCATGGTATAATCATACCACCAAAAATCAGGGGCACCTAGAAGCATTCCCGCGAATCTCTATGACGATTCCGTCAAAAGGAGGAACAGCTATGGCCATTTCTCCCTGCGGCTCTACGGCGGACCCCAGGGGCCGGGAGCTGGTCCGGCACGGCACCGCCCTGTTTCCCGCGGCCTGCTACCTGGACGATCTCACCCGGGACACCGTCCCCTGGCACTGGCACACGGAGCTGGAGGCCGGCGTGGTGACGGAGGGCAGCGCCGTCATCGCCGCCGGGACGGAGCGGTTCGTCCTGGGGGCGGGCCAGGGGTTCTTCATCACCTCCGGCGTCCTGCACACGGCCCTGGCCCGCGAGGGGTCCGAGTGCCGCCTGCACTCGGCGGTGTTCCACCCCCGGCTGGTGGGCGGCGGCATTGACAGCGTCTTCTGGCAGAACTACATCCAGCCCCTGCTGGCGGAGGACGCGCCTCAGAGCGTCGCCCTGGACGGCTCCGCCCCCTGGCACGGCGAGGCCCTCCGGGCCATCACCGCCGCCTGGGACACCTGCGCGGAGGAGCCCCCCGGCTACGACCTGCGGATGCGGGAGGCGTTGTCCCAGCTGGCCTTCCTCCTCTGCCGCCACCGTCCGGCGGAGGGAAGGCCCCTGCCGGCAAAGGCCCTGCGGGACGGAGAGCGGATGAAGCGGATGCTGCGGTTCATCCAGGAGCACTACGGCGAGGAGATCGGCGCCGCCGCCATCGCCCGGAGCGCGGCGGTCAGCGAGAGCGAGTGCCTGCGGTGCTTCCGCTCCACCATCGGCGTGCCGCCCACCCAGTACCTCAAGCAGTACCGGGTGCAGCGGGCCGCGGAGCTGCTGGCCTCCACCGCCTGGAGCGCGGCGGAGGTGGGGGCCCGGTGCGGCTTTCCCGACGCCAGCTACTTCGCCAAGGCCTTCCGCCAGCTCAAGGGCTGCACGCCCTCGGAATACCGCAGGGAGCACGCCTCCGACTGACAGAGGAAGACCCGGCACTCTCGTGCCGGGTCTTCCTCTGTCTTGGAACAGCTCTGTTTATCCCCGCATGATGTGGATGGCGAAGCCGCCGAACTCGTCGTCCAGGTAGATGTTTTTCAGCTTGCCGTCCTCCGTGTAGGCGGCGGTGTCCATCTTGAAGGCGAAGCCCTTCTCTTTCAGCTCCGCCACGGCGTCGTCCAGGTCCGGCGTCCGCATGGCGATGTGGCCGTTGGCGCCCAGGAAGGGGGACTTCATGCATTCGAAGAACTCCCCGGCGAACTCGGACTTCTGCCCGTGGCGGGGGTTCAGGTTGAACACCAGGCTCAAAAGCTTTGCCAGCTCCAGCGCCGCCTCCGGGTCCGGGGTGTTGATGCCCAGGTGGGCCAGCTCAAATTGATTCCGCACAGCCGCTCCCTCCTTATCTGGACTGGGCCGCGGTGGGGTTGTAGAGGCCCACGGTCTCCCGCTTGGCGCCCATGACGTCCGCCTCCGTGAAGGAGACATACTTGATGGCCTTGCGGGTGAAGGCGGCGTAGGTCAGATGGATGCGGCCGTCGGCGCTCTGCATGATGTGGGGGTACTCGTACTGCTTGTTGTTGGTCTTGTTCTCGTCGCCCATGAAGCCCTCGCCCCGCTCCATCCAGCGGATCATGGGGAAGGTCAGCCCGCCGTCCTCGCTGAGGGCCACGGCCACGGGGCAGCGCAGTCCGGGCCAGGCCGCCTTGCCGGGAGAGGGCTCCGGGGTGCAGGTGGGGTTGCAGGCAATGGCGATCCGCCCGCTCTGGAGGCGGATGGCGCTGATGCTGGAGTTGTTGTTGGGCAGCGGCGTGGGCTTGGGCTCGGACCAGGTGTCGCCCCAGTCGAAGGACTCGCTGCGGTAGATATTGGCCGCCTCCCGGTCCCGCATGAAGGCCGCCAGGTGCCCGCTCTCCAGCTCCACCACGTTGGCGTGGACTCTTCCGTTGCTCCTGGGCATATCCACCTGGCGCCAGGTCTTCCCCTGGTCGTCGGAGATCTGGAAGGCGGTGGGGTCGCCGGAGAGGCCGTCCACAGAGTCGGTGCACAGCCAGTTGGCGAAGATCCACCGGCCATTGGACAACACCTGGATGGCCTGGCGGCAGAAAGTCCCCTCCCGGGGGAAGATGGTCTCATAGGGACCCCAGGTCAGTCCGCCGTCGGTGCTCTTCTGGAGGCGGACCTGGGAGGTGAACTGCATGTTGTCCTTCCCCGCCTGGCGGTCCTTCTGGGCAGTGTACATGGCCCAGACGGCGTTGTCGGGGCCGTAGAAGAGGGAGGGGTTCTGCTCACTGCGCTCCGGGTCGCCGGAGATGTCCACGGGCTCCGTCCAGCGGTCCGCCCCCTTGGGCAGGCGGGCGCAGACGATGTGCACGTCGGCGCTGCCCTCGTAGGTGCCGGCGAACCAGCAGCACAGCAGGTCGCCGTTGGGCAGCTCCAGCGTGGCGGGGGAGTGGCAGGTGGGGTGGACGCCGGGGGGAATGACCGCCTCCACGGTGCCCATCTCCAGGTTTTGATAGAGAACGCCGTCGGGGGTCAGTCCGGGCAGAACAGGGTAACTCATACGATCAGCCTTTCTTGAAAGAATTCTGCGAGGAAAAGGCGGGCGGGACGGCCCGTGGGCCGTTCCGCCCGCCGGTTTCGCAGGGGGATGCGGATGAATGCGCGCGCCGAAATCAGGCGGCCTTGACAGTCTTTTTCTTCCGGGCGGTGTTCAGGACCAGGAGGACCACACCCAGCACGACACCGATGATGGAGGTGACGATCTCAGGGCTGATGAGGCAGATGGCCGCCACAAACAGCAGCACCCGCTCCACCACGTTCAGATCAATGCTGAAGTAGCCGGAAACCACGGTGGCCAGGAAGAAGGTGCCCACCAGCAGCATGGCGGCGCCCAGAATGATCTGCATCAGGCTCCCCTCCAGCAAAATGGCGGGGTTGTACACAAACACGAAGGGAACCATGAAGCCCACCATGGAGAACAGGAAGCCCTTGATGCCGGTCTTCATGGCGTTGGCGTCGGCAATGCCGGCGGCGGTGTAGGAGGCCACGCAGACAGGCGGAGTGATCTGGGCCATGATGCCGTAGTAGAACACGAACATGTTGGCGCAGAGGTTGGCGGTGCTGTCGGCCATGCCGCTGGCAATCAGGATGGGGCGGATGCAGGGCACGAACAGGATGACGCCCACCAGGTAGGCGGCAACCGTAGGCAGGGCCATGCCCAGCAGCATGCAGCCCACCATGCCGATCAGCAGCGCCACGAACAGCATGTTGGTGCCCAGGCCGCTGATGACGGCGGAGAGGTTGGTGGCCAGGGCCGTCTGACCGGTGACCACGTTGATGATGATGCCGCAGGCGGCGGTGGGGATGGCGATCTCGGCGGCCTGCTTGGCGCCGTCCATGCAGCACTCCCAGATGCCCTTGAGGCCCACGAAGTCCTTCTTCTCGCCCACGAAATAGCTGATGACGTTGCACACCAGGCAGGAGAAGATGCCCATGGTGCCGGCCCGCATCAGGGAGGCGCCCCGGATGATGAACACCACCAGGATCACGGCGGGCAGCAGCAGGTACAGGCGGGGAATGATCCTCCGCTCCACCTTGATGGTGGTGTCGGCCTTGCCGTCCAGGCGGCTGGCCCGCTTGGCGGCCAGCCGGTCCACCAGCACGAACACGGCGAAGTAGTAAGCCACGGCGGGGATGATGGCGGCGGTGGCCACCCGGCCGTAGGGGATGCCCAGCATCTCCGCCATGATGAAGGCGCCCACGCCCATGATGGGGGGCATGACCTGTCCGCCGGTGGAGGCCACGGCCTCGATGGCGCCGGCCTCCTCGGGCTCGTAGCCCACCTTCTTCATCATGGGGATGGTCATGACGCCGGTGGTGGCCACGTTGGCCACGGCGGAGCCGGAGATCATGCCCATGAGGCCGGAGGAGATGACGGCGGCCTTGGCGGGTCCGCCGGAGCCCTTGTTGGAGGCCTTCATGCCGATGTCAATCAGCAGCTGGCCGCCGCCGAAGGCGGAGAAGAAGGCGCCGAAGACGATGAAGTAGAACAGGCTGTTGGCGGAGGTCTGCAGCGGGGAGCCGAAGATGCCGGAGGTGCTCATGGTCATGCCCTCGGTGAACTGCTTGAGCATGGCGGCAAAGGGCTTGCCCCGGGTATAGAGGATGCCCGGCAGGTACTGGGCCGTCCAGGCGTAGACGATGAACAGCAGGATGAAGCCGAAGAGGATGCCGCCCAGGGTGCGGCGCACAGCCTCCAGCAGCAGCACCACGGTGATCACCATGAAGGCGATGTCGATGGAGTCCACGGGGCTGATGAACAGCACGTGGTCCACCAGGGACTGGTAGCGGGTCACCACATACCAGAGCTGGAACACAATGCAGGCGGCCACCAGGATGTCGATCCAGCGGGACCAGGCGAACTTGTTCAGCTCCTGGGCCGTGGCGGCGTCGCCCTTCTCCTTCTGGAGCTTCTTGCGGTACTTCTTGTCAGGGGGATTGTAGAGATAGACCAGTGACAAAGCAAAGAGCAGGTGCAAAGGCGCCTGCAGCATGGTGGGAAGCTGCTTGATCAGTGCCAGATACATCTGGAACAGGAAAAACACCACTGTCAGCGCGATCGCCGCCATCTGGCGCCATTCGAGTTTCTTTCCCATTGTTGGATACCCCTCCTCAGGTGTATGTGGATGGTGTGGAACAGGTCCGCCGGGAGGCGAGGGCTCCCTCGTCCCCCGGCGGCTCCTGGGTCTCTATGTCAGGGCCGCGGGCCCTGCGCGCTTTTTGTATAGAACGGCAGCGAATCAGCCGTGGGCGTAGCCCATCTCCTCGTAGTAGGCGGCGGCGCCGGGATGCAGAGGCACACCGGTGAGAGTCAGGGTGCCGGCGGTGGTGGGATCAAAGTAGCTCATGGCGGCCACGGCGCTGGCCAGGTCGTCCTTGTTCTCGCACACGGCCTTGGCCATGTGGTAGGCCACGGCGTAGTCCAGGCTGGTGGGCACCAGGATCACCTGCTGGGAGCCAACGGTCTTGATCTCCGTGGTCTGGCCGTTCCAGGTGTTGGCCTCCACGGTGACGTAGTCGTAGCCCATCTCCACCATCTTGGCCATGGTCTCATCGCCCAGCTGCACGTCGTACATATCGTGGGTCAGGCACAGCTCGGAGGTGTTGGCCTGGCCGGCGCCGATGTGGTCGATGGTCATGTCGTACAGGTCGTCCTGCAGGCCGCTCTTGATGGCGTCGCCGCCGGTCTTCTCAACCACGCCGCCCCAGGAGGCAACGTCGTCCAACGTCACGCCCAGAGCCTCAAAGACCTTCTCCGCGGCCAGCTCGCCGAAGGTGCCGTTGGTCTTGATGACCAGCTTCACGGGGTACTTCTGGGCAACCAGGTCCTCAACGGTGGTGATGCCGGTGGCGTCCACGAACTTCTGGGTGAACATGACGTTGACGAAGTCATGGCCCAGGCCGCCGGCGATGGCGCAGATGTCGGGGGTGGGGGCGTTGCCCAGGATGCCCTCCTCCATGCTCCACTTGGCGGGAGCGGAGTTGGACATGACGATGTCGCACTGGGCGCCGCCGTTGACGATGACGGGCGCGCCCACGCCGCCGGGAGAGGTGGTGGTGATGCTGATGTTGGCGCCGGGGATCTCCTTGACAATGGCGGTCTGGATGGCGGCGGCGTAGTTATAGGCCGCGGTGCCGACCTCCTGGGCCGCGAAGGTCAGGTCCACGCTGCCGGAGATGTCGGTGCTCTGCTCGCCGCTGTCGGCGGCGGGAGCGGTGGTGTTGGCGGGGGTGTCGTTGGCGGCGGGCTGGTCATTGCCGCCGCAGGCGGCCAGGCTCAGCACCATCGCCAGGGTCAGGATCAGAGCAAATACTTTTTTCATGGTGTTTCTTCCTTTCAAAAATTTGTTTCAGGCGTTATTCTTCTCCGGCTCTGCCGGTTAAAGACGGGGAGTGGGGATCAGCCCTCGGCCTTTGCGTTGGCCATGCGGATGCCGTAGTCCATGGCGTTGACCAGGCTGAGCTCGTTGGCGTGGCCGTCTCCGGCGTGGCCGAAGCCGGTGCCGTGGTCTACGCTGGCCCGGATGATGGGCAGGCCCAGGGTGACGTTCACGCCGGCCACGGCGTCCCAGTGGCCCTCGGCCTTGTTGTAGACAAAGCCCTTGACCTTCAGGGGGATGTGGCCCTGGTCGTGGTACATGACCACCACGATGTCATACCAGCCGCCCAGCGCCTTGGAGAACACGGTGTCCGGCGGGGTGGGCTTCTTCTCGGGGATGATGATGCCCTCGGCCATGGCGGCGTCGATGGCGGGCTGGATCTCCTCGATCTCCTCCCGGCCGAACATGCCGTTCTCGCCGCAGTGGGGGTTCAGTCCGGCCACGGCGATCTTGGGCTCCTTGATGCCGATGGCCTTGCAGCCGGCGTTGGCGATGCGGATCACGTCCAGCACCCGGTCCTTCTTCACCCGGTCGCAGGCCTCCCGCAGAGAGACGTGGGTGGAGACGTGGACCACCCGCAGCTCCTCGTGGGCCAGCATCATGGTGTACTTGCTGGTCTTCGTGTAGTCGGCGTAGATCTCGGTGTGGCCGGAGTAGTGGTGGTCCGCCATGTTGATGGCTTCCTTGCTCAGGGCGTTGGTGATGGTGGCGTCCACCTCGCCGGCCATGGCCAGCTCGATGACCTTCTTCACGTACTGGAAGGCCGCCTCGCCGCCCAGGGCCGTGGCGCCCAGGCCGAAGGGCTTGGGATTGGCCGGGTCGCCCGGGATGTCGGAGGCCTTCACAATGCCCAGGTCGTACACGTCGATGACGCCGTACTCGTACTTCGCCTCGCTGACGGCCTGGATGCCCCGGACCTTCATGTCGATGCCGGAGACCTTCTTGGCCACCTTGGCGGCGTACTCCATGGCGGTGACATCGCCCACCACCAGGGGGCGGCAGCGGTCATAGACCGTCTTGTCCGCCAGGGCCTTGACGGTGATCTCCGGGCCGTTGCCGAAGGGATCACCCATGGTGATGCCCAGGATTGGCTTGCTCATATGTACTCCTCCTTTTATTTTGTCAGCCCAGGTCCTTGGTCTCTTCCAGGACCTTCTTCAGCTCCTCCACGCCCTCGTCGCAGAGGTAGTTGAAGGGCCTGCGGCAGTCGCCCACGGGGTAGCCCAGCATGGCCACGGCCTTCTTGATGATGGTGTTGGGGTTGCCGAACTTGAAGACCCGCTGCAGCGCCACAATGGCGTCCTGCGCGCGCTCAGCCTCCTCCAGCTCTCCCGCCGCGAAGTGGTCGTAAATGGAGGCGATGGTCCTGGGCCAGATGTTCGCCCGGCCCGCCACGCCGCCGGCGCCGCCGGCCTTCAGGCAGGGGAGGATGTTGCCGTCGTTTCCGGCCAGGACGGCGAAGTCCTTGCCCACGTCCCGGGTGAGGGCGATGTACGCCTTGAGATTGTCCAGGTCGCCGCTGGAGTCCTTGGCGCCCATGATGACGTCCACGTCCTTGGCCAGCTTCGCCACGGTCTCCGGCAGCAGCTTGTTGCCGGTGCGGGCGGGGATGTTGTAGAGCACGATGGGGATGTTCACGTGCTTGGCCACCTCGCAGTAGTGGTCATAGAGCTCCTTCTGGCTGGCCAGGGCAAAGCTGGGAGTGATGATGGACAGCACGTCCGCGCCCATCGCCTCGGCCCGCTTGCTGAGGTACACGGTGTCCCGGGTGGAGATGCAGCCGGTTCCGGCGTAGATGGGGATGCGGCCCTTCACCTGATCCACGGTGGCCTCCAGGATCTCCTCCTTCTCCTTCATGCTGAGGATGTAGGCCTCGCCGTTGGTGCCGAAGGGGAAGATGCCGTGGACGCCCCCGGCGATCTGCCGCTCGATCTGGTTGCGCAGCTCCGGGATGTTGACGCTCTCGTCCGCGGGGTTCATGGGGGTGACGACCGGTGGAATGATGCCCTTGATCTCGACTTGCTTCATGTTCGCACACTCCTTATTCAAATTCCTGCGGGATTTTTAGACGGTTCCGTATCTCAGAGAACTTCCTGGTAGATCCTCCGGGCGTCGTCGGGGGTGACCTGGCGCATATTGTTCACCAGCAGGCGGGTGACCTCCATGCCGGAGGCGACCAGCGCCTCCAGGTCCTCCTTGGGCACGCCGAACTCCGTGAGGCTGGTGGGGATGTCCAGGTGCTTCACGATGCCCTCCAGACGCTGGATGACGGCCGCGCTCTTGGCCTCCACCGTGGAGGCCCCGCCGCCGATGCAGCGGTCATAGGCCTTGGCCAGCAGGGGCCGGATGGCGGGCTCGTTGAACCGCATCACCGGGGCCAGCAGGATGGCGTTGGACACGCCGTGGGCGATGTGGTACTTGCCGCCCAGGGGGTAGCTCAGCGCGTGGACGGCGGTGGTGCCGGAGGCGGTGATGGCCACGCCGGCGTAGAAGCTGGCCAGGAGCATGGTGTTCTTGGCGTCCATGGCCTCCGGGTCGTCGCAGGCCCGCTCGATGTTGTTCAGGATCATGTCCAGGGCCTGGAGGGCGAAGACGTCGCTGAAGGGGTTGGCCTTGTTGCTGGTGTAGCACTCGATGGCGTGGGCCAGGGCGTCCACGCCGGTGGCGGCGGCGATCTTCCGGGGCAGCTTCTTGATCATCACCGCGTCCAGGATCACGTAGTCCGCGATCATCTCGGTGTTGACGATGCCCACCTTCAGCTGCTTCTCCGGCACGGCCACGATGGCGTTGGGAGTGGCCTCGGAGCCGGTGCCGGCGGTGGTGGGGATCATCAGGCTCTTCATGCACTTTCTGGCCCGGCCGGGGGTGTCCAGCAGCTCCTTGATGCCGTACTCGTCGGTCATCAGGATGCTGGCCAGCTTCGCGGTGTCCATGACGCTGCCGCCGCCCACGGCCATGATGAAGTCCGCGCCGCACTCCTTGCACTGGTCCACCAGCTTCTGGGCCTCCATGTAGCTGGGCTCCGCCGGCAGGTCGTCCAGGATCACGGTCTCCACACCGGTCTTCTTCACCTCGGCCATGGGAAGATCCAGAAGGCCCGCTCCCTCGATGCCCTTGTCGGTGAACACCACCAGGCGCTTGACGCCGTTGGCGGCAAAGATCTCGGGAATCCGGCCCAGGGCGTCCTCGCCGCTGTACACGGCATGGGGCATCTTCAACTCGTACTTGGTCAGCATATGACATCCTCCTCTTGATCCCCGGCGCCCAGGGACAGCGCCAGCCTGTAAAACAGGTCCGGCTCTCCGAAGCCGCCGGATTTTGAAATAATATGATGGGTCTTGCCCTGATACACAAAGTCCGTGAGCACCGCGCCGGTGTCCAGCTCG
Organism: uncultured Oscillibacter sp.; assembly: GCA_946551795.1. GTDB lineage: Bacteria > Bacillota > Clostridia > Oscillospirales > Oscillospiraceae > Oscillibacter. Next base: position 10,979 of record CAMNRF010000023.1, on the reverse strand, counting down.
CACACCGGGATCAGCTCCGCCACCTTCACGGCCCCCATCAGGGCCAGCAACGTGTCGCCGCCGGTGCAGAGGATGGTGGCGTCCAGTCCGCCGTCCAGCAGCAGCTGGACCAGCCGGCCCAGCTGGGCGGAAATGCCCCGCCGCAGGTCCTCCGTGGTGAGCCCCCGCTCCCCGGCGTAGCGGTCCGTATCGCCGCAGCCCTCCGGATCGTTGACATCCAGGATGAACCGCCGCTCCCGTTCCGCGGTCTCCAGCCAGCCCCGCACCGCGGCGGCGCAGTCCTCCGTCTCCAGCCAGCCGGGCTCCAGCTTCTGGACCGGGCTGAGGTGGATGTGGGGGAAGCCGTGGGCCTCCGCCACCGCCATCTGGCGCAGCGTCACCGGATTCACGCTGCCGCAGGCCACAAACAGCGCGGGCACCAGATCCGGCAGCACCGGGGGCATGCCCCGCAGGTCCAGGATCTCCGCCAGGGCCGCCGCGAAGCCGGCGCATCCGGCGCAGAGCCGCAGGCCCTCCCGGCCCAGCTGCCGCCCGATCCGCAGCAGGTCGCTGTCGCTCTCGGCGTCGTAGACCTGGATGCCGGGGCGGCCCGCCGCCGCCGTCTCCTCCAGCCCGTGGACCGTCACCGCCGCCTCCGACTGGGCGGCGATGATCTTCGCCACGGAGGACTCCCGCACCGGCTCAAAGGGGTCCCGGCCGAACACGCTCTCCGCCGCGGGCACGCCGTCGATGTAGTGGATGCCCCGCCGGGTGATCCGATCCATCTTCGGCAGGGCCGGCAGAAAGGCCAGGCTCTCCGCCCCCGCGGCGTCCAGCACCGCGGTGAGCTCCGCGCCCACGTTGCCCCGCAGGGCGGAATCCGTCTTTTTGTAGATATGGGTGAAGCCGGCGCCCAGAGCGTCCGCCGCCGCCCGGCGCACCACGCCGTAGGCCGCCTCCGGCGCCAGGTGCCGGGTCTCGGCGTCCAGCACCAGCACCTGGATCTCAGCCCCCGCCTGGGAGAAGTCGTAGGCGGGGTCCGTCACCACACAGGTCCTGGCCCCCCGGGCGGCGAACTGTACGCCCGTGTCCAGCGCCCCCGTGAAATCGTCCGCGATGATCAATAGCTTTACCATGCAGCACCTCACATGCGTTCATTTTTGAAACGTGCATTTCGAGCCGCTTTTCATACCGGCATTTTCATCAAAAAACAACCTTCCGCCGCCGTTTGTTTGGCATTATTTTATAGTGCTCATGTCATTTACGCAAACTTTTTTTACCGTCAAAACGTTTATTTTTGAAACACGCTGAAAAAGACTTGCGGAGTTTTTGTATGTTTGTTATAATATGTTCAAATATTAAACGCAGTTGGAGGGGCCTATGGATTCACAGATTCGCGTACTGGGCATCGCGCCCTACGAGGGAATGCGGACGCTCATGTCCAATCTGCGGGAGGAATACCCCCAGATGGACCTGTCGCTCTTTGTGGGCGACCGGGAGCTGGGCCTGGAGATCGCCCGGGCAAATTTCCACGGGAATTACGACGTGGTCATCTCCCGCGGCGACACCGCCACCATGCTGCGGCGGGACCTGTCCATTCCCGTGGTGGAGATCGAGGTCTCCATGTACGACCTGCTGTGTACGCTGAAGCTGGCGGGCGGCCTCAGCGGCGGCATCGCCTTTGTGGCCGCCTCCAGCATCGCCGAGAGCGCCCGGCTGCTGTGCAAGGCCATGGACCTGCACCTGGACATCCGCACCTACGACTCCCACGACGCGGTGGAGCCCATCCTGCTGGAGCTGCGGCGGGACGGCTTCCAGGCCCTTCTGTGCGACACCCTCGCCAACAACACCGCCAAGCGCCTGGGGATGAACTCCTTCCTGGTGGCCTCCTCGGTGGAGAGCATCCGGAAGGCCTTTGACCAGGCCCTTCTGATCTGCGGCAGCCGGAGGAGCCTGCGGGAGGAAAATCAGTTCCTGCGGGCGCTGATCGGAGGGCAGATCAGCCAGACGGTGGTGTTCGACCAGGAGGGAAACCTGTTCCTCTCCACCCTGGACGCCCCGGTGCCGGAGCTGCTGGAGATGCTGCGGCGGGAGCTGCCGGAGTCCCGGGGAGACGCGGAGCGGCGAATCACCCGAAACCTGGGCGGCATGCTCTACGCCATCCGCATCCGGCAGGTGGGCGCCGGCAGCGCCGCCTACACCGCCTTTTTCCTGGAGGCCCGGAAGACGCCCCTCTCCCCCAGCCAGTCCGGCATCCGCTTCTCCTCCTGTTCGGAGGCGGAGCGGGCCTTTGACGACAGCATCTTCAGCTTCGCCGAGACCATCAGCGACTTCCAAAACGAGATTGCCCAGATCAACCAGAGCCGGGCCCCGGTGCTGGTCACCGGGGAGGACGGCACCGGGAAGGAGACCATCGTCTACTTCTTGTATATGCGCAGCTCCCTGCAAAATCACCCGCTTGTCTCCATCAACTGCAGCCTGCTCAACGACAAGAGCTGGGCCTTCCTCCTGGAGCACCACAACTCCCCCCTGGCGGACCAGGAGAGCACCCTCTACTTCTCCAGCATCGATGTGCTCTCCCCGGAACGGCAGCGGCAGCTGCTGGCGGTGCTGCTGGAGATGGACGTGTGCCGCCGGAACCGGGTGATCCTCTCCTGCGTGTGCCAGCCGGGGGAGTATGTCTCCGCCGCCGGGGCCCTCTTTCTGGACAAGCTCCGGTGCCTCTCGCTGTACCTGCCGCCCCTGCGGTCCATGCCCCAGCGGATTCCCACCCTCGTCAATCTCTCCCTCAGCCATCTCAACGCCGCCATCCCCCGGCAGGTGGTGGGCATCGAGCCGGAGGGGGCCTCTTTGCTGCAGAATTTCCGCTGGCCCCACAACTACATGCAGTTCCGGCGGGTCATCAAAACGCTGGCGGTCACCGCCGACGGGCAGGTCATCACGGCGGAGAGCGTGCGGGAGGTGCTGAAAAAGGAGCGCCACATGGGCGCCTTCTCCCTCCGGGCGGAAAACGCCGCCGTGCCGCTGGACCTGGGCCGCACCCTGGAGGAGATCAACCAGGACGTGGCCCTGCGGGTGCTGGAGGAGACCGGCGGCAACCAGACCGCCGCCGCCAAGCGCCTGGGCATCAGCCGCACCACCCTGTGGCGGCTCATGAAAAAATAAAAAGCAGGGGGCCATTGCGATGCAATGGCCCCTCAGTCTGTCGAAAAAGTATTTTCGACAGACTGAGGGGGGATTTCAATAGCGCGGGGAACCCCTCTTGGGTTCCCCGCACACACCCCTCCTTACCGCTGCATGAATTTTCTGGGTCTTTCGACAGTTCAAGGGGGCCATTGCGATGCAATGGCCCCCTGCGCTCTTCGGTTTTCCCGCCCTATTTTCCCATCTCCCGGCGGACGGCCTTCGCCAGCAGCTCCTGTCCCTCCGGGGAGCGCAGGACCTCCAGCACGGTCCCCCGCAGGGCCTCCTGGAACTTCTTTCCGGTGAGGAGGGCGTCCAGCATGGTGCCCTCTCCCGCCGCCGCAGGGGCGGGCTTCTGCCTTTTGGGGGTCTCCGGCGCCGGGGCGGGCTGGTCCAGAAAGGCCCCGTCCATCCAGTCGTCCATGCGGATGCGGTCGTTGTTCTCCCCCCGCAGGTAGAGCACGGACACGCCGAAGAAGGACGCCAGTTTCTCCTGCTGGTCCTGGGTGGGGGTCTGGCGGCCCGTCTCAAATTTCTCCACCGCCATCCGGGAAAAGCCCAACGCGGCGGACAGGGCGGGGCGGCTGAGCCCCCGCTCGCTCCGCAGCTCAAGAATGCGCTGTGCCATGGTGACCATTGCGTGATCCTCCTTGTGATCGGTTTTTCGCCCTCATTGTACCACGGCGGGCCGCCCCTTGCAACCGCCGGGGCGGTGTGGTATCATAGAGTCAGAGAATTTTTTAGGAGGGATACCCCATGCTGAAGTCTCTGTCCCGCTTCCTCCGGGATCACCCGGTCCTCACCCGGGCTCTGGTGCTGGGATACACCGCCCTCCTGTGCTGTTTCTTTTTTCCTCTGGGCAGCTCGTCACCTCTGCACAGGGTCATTCTCTTTGGACTGATGGTTCTGTGTTTGGCGGAGGCTTATGGCCCCGGGCGGGAAAAAGGCGTCTTTCTCCGGACGCTGGCCGCCGCCGCGGCCGGCCTGCTGGGGCGGTATCTGCTGGAGTACGGCGAGGCCTCCAACAGCCGCAATTTCACCGTGGAAAATATCCTGTGGTTTCTCGCCGCGGTCCCCCTGTGCATGACCCTCGCGTATCATATCCTTTGTAAATGGCTGCTTTCCCAAACCAACGCCGGACAGGCCCGATAAAATCTGTGGAGGACCCAATCAATGATCGATCTGCGCGACAAAACCGCCCGCCCCACCCTGGAGGACATGGCCGCCTATGTGCGAAACCCGGTGTTTCAGGACTTCTGCGCCGCGCTCATGGAGCGGTACGGCTGCCGGGAGACCATCGAGTACAGCGCCTGTTCCATGGAGCCGGGGTGGAATATAAAATTCAAAAAATCCGGCAGAAGCCTCTGCACCCTCTACCCCCGGGAGTCTTTCTTCACGGTCATGGTGGTGATTGGCCGGCGGGAGAAGGAAGCTGTGGAGGCGATCCTGCCGGACTGCGCCCCACAGTTGCGGGAGATCTACGCCCAAACCAGAGAGGGCAGCGGCCAGCGGTGGATGATGATCGACCTGGAGGACCGGGATCGGCTGTACCAAGACGTATTCCGGCTCATAGACATCCGCAGGACCTGCTGAGCCGTGGAACACTGGGAAGCATTAAAGCCCGGCGGCCTCCGCTTCGTCTGGGACGACGTCCTCTTTCCCCCGGGGACGGACACCTTTCTCCTCTCCTCCCTGCCCCGGCTGAAACCGGGGCTCCGGGTCTGCGACCTGGGCAGCGGCACGGGACTTCTGGGCCTTCTGCTGCTCCAGCGCCAGGAGGACCTCACCGTCACCGGCGTGGAGCTCCAGCCGGAGGCGGCGGACCTTCTGGAGCGGGCGGCCGCGGAGAACGGCCTGACCGGCCGCCTCACCGCCTGCCGGGGCGATCTGCGAAGCATCCGCACCCTCCTCCCCGCCGGGCGGTTCGATCTGGTGGTGTGCAACCCGCCCTATTACCCCGCGGGCAGCGGTGCCCTGGCCGCGGAGAGTCCCCGGCGAACCGCCCGGGCGGAGACCGCCTGCGCCCTGGAGGACGTGTGCGCCGCCGCCGGGTGGCTTCTGCGCTGGGGCGGGTCTTTTTGCCTGGTCCACAAGCCGGAACGGCTGGCGGACCTCCTCTGGTCTCTCCGCTCCGCCGCCCTGGAGCCCAAGCGGCTGCGGACGGTGTGCCGCCGGGCCGGGGAGGCCCCCTCCCTGGTGCTGCTGGAGGCCCGCCGGGGCGGGCGGCCGGGCCTCGCCTGGGGGCCGCCGCTGATCCTGGAGACCGCGGAGGGCCGTCCCACGGCGGAGCTGGAGCGCATCTATTTTCGACGTCAGGAGGACACGCCATGACCGGCACACTGTATCTGGTGGCCACCCCCATCGGCAACCTGGGGGACTTCTCCCCCCGGGCGGCGGAGACGCTGGCCGCCGTGGACTTCATCGCGGCGGAGGACACCCGGGTGTCCGTGAAGCTCCTGAACCACTTTCAGATCAAAAGGCCCCTGGTGAGCTACCACGAGCACAACCACGTCACCGCCGGCCAGGCCATCCTCGGCCGGCTGCTGGCGGGGGAGAGCTGCGCCTTGGTGACCGACGCCGGCACCCCCGCCATCTCCGACCCCGGGGAGGACCTGGTGCGCCTCTGCGGGGACCACGGCGTGCCTGTCATCGCCGTTCCCGGGTGCTGCGCGGCGGTGAACGCCCTGGCGGTCAGCGGCCTGCCCACGGGGCGGTTCACCTTTGAGGGCTTTCTGACGGTCAACAAAAAGAGCCGCCGGGAGCACCTGGAGAGCCTGCGGGACGAGGAGCGGACCATGATCTTCCACGAGGCCCCCCACAAGCTGCGGACCACCCTGCAGGACCTCTGCGCCGCCTTCGGGCCGGAGCGCCGCATCGCCCTGTGCCGGGAGCTGACCAAGCTCCACGAGGAGACCTGGCGCACCACCCTGGGGGAGGCGGCGGCCCACTACGAGTCCAACACCCCCAAGGGGGAGTACGTCCTGGTGGTGGCCGGGAGGGAGCGGTCCAAAGCGTCCGCCGTCACCCTGGAGGAGGGCACGGCCCAGGTGCTGGCCCTGCTGGACCGGGGCGTCCGGCTGAAGGAGGCGGCCCGGGAGGTGGCGGAGCACACGGGCCTCTCCAAAAACGAGCTGTACGCCGCCGCTTTGGAGCGGGGACGCTGAACATGAAAAAACGACAGCGCGGCATAAATGCCGCGCTGTCATTTTTTTGTCTCTCTTGTTCAGTCGACCTGTTCCGCTGGCCGCCGCAAATGCGTCAGCACTTACAGCTCCTTCAATTCCCGCAGGCATCGAGGGCATACGTTCTTCCCCTTGAACACGGTGATGTCCTTGGTCCCGTCACAGAAAAGGCAGCTGGGTTTGTACTTTTTCAGAATGACGGACGAGCCCTCCACATAGATTTCCAATGCGTCCTTCTCCGCGATGTCCAGGGTGCGTCGCATCTCAATGGGCAGTACGATTCTCCCCAGTTCATCGACCTTTCGCACAATTCCTGTCGCTTTCACGTTGACTTCTCCTTTCGCCCACATTTGTTTACATTTCGACTGGACTAGACAATATCATACATCGTCGCAAAATGTCAATCCCTATGGAAAAAATTCAAATATAATTAACAATTTCTTGCAGACAAGGAGGTTTTTTCCATGGCAATGGCCTGGGTCTGGTCCGGAATGGTGATCGTATCCCTGGTATTCGGCCTGATCACCGGGAATTTGGACGCCGTGTCCGCCGCCGCCCTGGAGGGCGCCGGCTCCGCCGTGGAGCTGGGCCTCTCCATGGCGGGGGTGCTGTGCCTGTGGTCCGGGGTGATGGAGGTAATGAACACCTCCGGCCTCTCGGCGGGGCTGGCCCGGGCCTTTCGGCCCCTGCTGCGGCGGCTGCTGCCCGACGCCAGCCGGGACGAGGAGACCCTGGCGGCGGTGTCCGCCAACGTCTCCGCCAACCTGTTAGGGCTGGGCAACGCCGCCACGCCTCTGGGCATCCAGGCCGCCCGGCGGATGGCCCGGGGCTGCGGCGGCGCCGCCAGCGGCGAGCTGTGCACCCTGGTGGTGCTGAACACCGCCTCCATCCAGCTGATCCCCGCCACCGTGGGCTCCCTCCGCTCCGCCATGGGCAGCGCCGCCCCCTTTGACATCCTGCCGGCGGTGTGGCTCAGCTCCGTCCTCTCGGTGACGGCGGGGCTGGCCGCGGTAAAGCTCTTCTCCCTGGCGGAGAGGAGGCGGCCATGAGCCTCAGCTCCCTGGTGGTGCCCCTGCTGCTGGCCCTGGTGGCGTCATACGGCCTGGGGAGGCGGGTGGACGTCTACGCCGCCCTGACCCGGGGGGCGGCGGAGGGGCTCACCGTTCTCCTGCGGATCGTCCCCGCCCTGGTGGGGCTCCTGACGGCGGTGTCCATGCTCCGGGCCTCCGGGGCCATGGAGTGTCTCTCCGCCCTCTGGGCGCCGGTATTGGACCTGCTGGGCATTCCCCCGGAGACCGCGCCGCTGATGCTGGTGCGGCCGGTGTCCGGCAGCGGGGCCCTGGCGGTGGGCAGCGAACTGATGGCCGCCCACGGGCCGGACAGCTACGTCGGCCGGGTGGCCGCCGTCATGCTGGGCAGCACGGAGACCACCTTCTACACCATCGCCGTGTACTTCGGCGCGGCGGGCATCCACAAGACCCGCTATACCATTCCCGCCGCCCTCACCGCCGATCTGACGGGCTTTATCGCCTCCGCTCTGGCGGTGCGGCTGTTTTTCGGAACATAAAAGGCGTGCGGAGCTTTCGCTCCGCACGCCTTTTCTCACATCCCCTTCAGATCGTCGTCCAGCCAGGTGTCTGTGGGGGACAGGTCCGCCGTGAACACCCGGGCGGCGTTCTCCGGATACTTGCTCTGGTGGAACTTGAACAGCGTCTCCCCGCCGGGCATCTGGCAGACGATCTCGATCTTGCCCAGGGGGTGGCTCATGGCGTAGCGCACCGCCTTGCCGAAGCCGTTCTGCCGGGACTTGGCCTCGTCCACAATGCGGACACCCTCGTTCAGCGGCACCTGGAAGCGGCTGTGGACGCCGGTGACCGGGCGGCACTGGAAGATGTAGTAGGGCACCGCGCCCCACCGGGTCAGGCCGGAGAGCAGGTCCCCCAGGACCTGGGGGCTGTCGTTGACCCCCCGCAGCAGCACCGTCTGGTTCCGCACCAGCACGCCCCGCCGGGTAAGCGCCCGGACGGCCCGCCGGGCCTCCTCCGTCAGCTCCCGGGGGTGGTTGAACTGGGTCACCACGCACAGGGCCTTCTTTCTGCCGTACTCCGCGAAGAGGTCCAGCAGCTCGCCGTCGCCGTAGATCCGCTCCGGCAGCGTCACCGGCGCCCGGGAGCCGAAGCGGATGAAGTCCAGGTGCTCCACATCGCTCAGTTCCCGCAGATACCGCTCCAGGATATGGTTGGGGTTCAGCAGGGCGTCGCCGCCGGAGACCAGCACGTTGGAGATCTCCCGGTGGTCTTTCACATAGGAAACCACCTCGTCCACCCGCTTGTTCAGCTCCTCCTCGGAAAGGCCCACCAGCCGCTTGCGGAAGCAGTGGCGGCAGTACATGGCGCACTGGTTGGTGGACAGCAGCAGCACCGTCTGGGAATACTTGTGCTGCATCCCGTCCAGCTTGGTGTTGTCCGCCTCGCCGCTGGTGTCAAAGGACCCTCCCGCCGCCAGCTCCTCCAGGGAGGGGACGCACATCCGCCCGATGGGGTCGTCGGGGTCCTTCGGGTCCACCAGGGACAGGTAATAGGGGGTGATCAGCATGGGAAATCGCTCCAGCACCTGGGCGTGCCGGGCCGTCTCCTCCGCCGTCCAGCCCAGGATGGGGGCCAGCTCCTCCGCGCTTCTGATGCCGTTTTTCAGTTCATTCTGCCAACTCATCTCATACCGCCTTTCTTCCGCACACTATATTTTTTTATTTAGCAACCATAAAACAGGAATCCGCATCCTTGGCCCGCGGCACCTGCCGGGCGGCCATGGATACGGAAACAGAAAAAGCGCATAAACTGGCCCGCGGGCCCGGCTTACGCGCATACATAAATGGTGTTGATTTGTCCAATAAAATTCAATTATCAGATTTTCCCAACGATATTTATGCCAACTCTCTGTACGCTGCCTCCGAATATGTCATTGATTACTTTTTATGTATTATAGCAAAAAATCACCGGCAGTACAAGTCGATTTTTGCGGTTTTAACTAAATATTAACACTTTATTCCACATGTGTACTCCCCTGCCCTCCGCCTCCGCCGGAAATATTCCGAAATTGGGGGTTGCATTTTTCCCCGCGGTGTCGTATACTACCCTCAGAAAACAACTGAATCCTTTGTCTTCAGGGCGGGGTGCGATTCCCCACTGGCGGTACAGTCCGCGACCGGTGGCCGTAAGGCCTCCGTTGACCCGGTGAAACTCCGGGACCAACCGTATAGTCGGGATGGAAGAAGATGAGTGCGGCGAAGCCGCGCGCCGTTTGCGCGCTCCTTTGCTGTTTGTTCACCTGGAGAGAAGTCAAAGCGTCCAGGTGTTTTCAAACAGATTAAAGGAGTGTATTTTTATGTCCGAGCCCAATGTCACCGTCGTATCCAAGCCCCGCGCCCGCATGAGAGTCCAGACCGTCACCTCCCTGGGGATGCTCACCGCCGTGGCCTACATCCTGATGCTCCTGAGCAAGATGCTGCCCCAGGTGTACACTTTCCTCCAGCTGGACATCCAGGCCACCGCCATCACCATCGGCGGCTTTCTCTTCGGCCCCCTGGCCGCCGCCGCCATCTCCCTGGTGGTGGCCGTGGTGGAGATGTTCACCGTCAGCGACACCGGCCCCATCGGCTGCCTGATGAACGTGCTGGCCACGGTCTCCTTCTGCTGCACCGCCGCTTTCGTCTATAAGAAGATCCACACGAAAAAGGGCGCCGTCATCGGACTGACCCTGGCGGTCATCGCCCAGGTGGCGGTGATGCTCCTCTGGAACTACCTCATCACTCCCATCTACCAGGGTGTGCCCCGGGAAGTGGTGGCGGGGATGCTGCCCACCGTGTTCCTGCCCTTCAACCTGGTGAAGGGCGGACTGAACATGGGCCTCATCCTGGTGCTCTACAAGCCCGTGGTCACCGCCCTGCGGCGGGCCAAGCTGGTGCCGGAGTCCCAGACCATTGTCCAAAGCAAGAAGGTCAACGCCGGATTCCTGCTGTTCTCCCTGGCGGTGCTGGCCACTTTCGTCACCATCGCCCTGGTGCTGATGGGCATCATCTGATCCAGTCTTCCATACCCTTTCTTTTCAGATGCGGCCGCGTGTGTACACACGCGGCCGCATCCCTTTGCGCCTTCCGGCACCGCGCCAACGGGGAGCCGGTCTATCCCCGCTTTCGTGTCAGGAAAATCCCAATCACCGCCCCTATGAGGACCACCGGGGCCAATCTGACAAACAGCCACTCAAACCCGTGGAGGAGCGTCCCGGCGACGGCGGTCTCCGGGTCGCTGTAATCCCAGCCCAGGTAGGGACTGCGGAGCACATGGAGAGCCGCGAAAACCGCCGCGATGACGGCGCACAGCGCAATCAGCAGCCAGTGCAGGGTCCTCCGCCTCGCGGCCTTCCTCTCCGCCAGCTGGAGGTTTATGATCTCCAGCTTTTCGCAGATCACCCGCAAGCTGTCGGCCTCCGGTTCCGCCAGCGTCTCTCCCAGCAGCGTGCTCACTGGTGTTTCCAGCGCCTCTGAGAGGGAGATCAGCAGATCGGAATCGGGAACCGACAGCCCCGTTTCCCTTAGTTAAAGATATTGTTGGGTATCTCAAGATGTGTCATTCGATT
>CAMNRF010000022.1 GCA_946551795.1 uncultured Oscillibacter sp. | reverse complement strand
CGCTGCTATTTTACCACTTCCTTCGCTCTATTGCTATTTCAGAGAATTGCTCTAGGAGCCTGGCTATGAATAATAAAAAACTCTCCCGTCTGCTGGAGCCCAATTTAAAGCTGTACTTCCTGTGCATGGCGCTGTTCTGCCTGCTGGCCCTGGCGGTGAACCCCCTGCTGGCCCTGGCGGAGACCTGCGTCACCACGGCGCTGTACGTCTACTTCTCCCAGGTGAACAAAAAACGCCGCCAGGGGATTCTGCAGTACATTGACAGCGTCACCGGCAGCGTGGACACCGCCAGCAAGTCCACCCTCATCCACTCCCCCCTGCCTATTATGGTCTTCCGGCCGGACACCGGGGAGGTCATCTGGAGCAACGAGAACTTTCTCCAGCTGGCGGGGGTGCGGGAGCACCTCTTCGAGATGCGGGTGGAGGACGCGGTGCCGGACTGCCCCGTCCAGTGGCTGCTGGAGGGAAAGCAGGAGTGCCCGGAGCGGGTGATGATGAACGGCCGCCGCTTCCGGGTCTACGGCAGCCTGGTGCGGGCCAGGAGCCGGACCGGCGAGCAGAATCTGGTGGCCACCACCTACTGGGTGGACGTCACCGAGTCCGACGCCCTGCGGGAGGCCTACACCGCCACCCGCCCCGTGCTGGCCCTTTTGATGGTGGACAACTACGAGGACCTGATGAAGGCCTGCGCCGACACCCAGCGCAGCGGCATTCTGGCCCAGATCGACGAGAAATTGGACCAGTGGACCGCCGGCAGCGACGGCGTCCTTCTGAAAACCTCCCGGGACCGGTACCTCTTCCTCTTTGAGGAGCGGCACTACGACCACTTCGTGGAGGAGAAGTTCTCCGTGCTGGACGCCATCCGGGACATCAAGGTGGCCGAGGGCGTCCACCCCACGCTGTCCATCGGCATCGGCAAGGACACCGCCACGCTGTCGGAGCTCCTGAAAAACGCCAACCTCTCCCTGGAGATGGCCCTCAGCCGGGGCGGCGACCAGGCGGTGGTCCGGGGCAAGGTGGACTTCGCCTTCTACGGCGGCCGGGCCAAGGCCGCGGAGAAGCGCACCAAGGTCAAGTCCCGGGTCATGGCCAACGCCCTCAGCGAGCTGATGGCCGATGCGGGCCAGATCTACGTCATGGGCCACAGCTACGCCGACATGGACGCCGTGGGCGCGGCGGTGGGCATCTGCTGCGCCGCCCGGAAGCGGGGCAAAAAGGCCCAGATCGTCATGGACCTGGAGCGCAACGCCTCGGAGGCGCTGCTGTCGCGGGTCCGGGCCATGCCGGAGTACGCGGACGCCTTTGTCTCCGGCAGCGAGGCCTTTTTGAAGATGCAGCCGGGGGCCCTCCTGGTGGTGGTGGACACCAACCGCCCGGAGCTGGTGGACAGCCCCCAGGTGCTGGACGCCTGCAACCGCGTGGCGGTCATCGACCACCACCGCCGGGCCGCCACCTACATTGAAAACGCCGCCTTCAGCTTTCACGAGCCCTACGCCTCCTCCGCCTCGGAGCTGGTGACGGAGCTCCTGCAGTACCTCATCGAGCCCGCCGACCTCATGCGGGGGGAGGCGGAGGCTTTGCTTGCCGGCATTGTGCTGGACACCAAGCACTTCACCCTCCGCACCGGCGGAAGGACCTTTGAGGCGGCGGCCTTCCTCCGCCGGGCCGGGGCCGACACAGCGGACGTGCAGCGGCTGTTCCAGAACGATCTGAACGACATGGTCTCCCGGTACGACATCGTCCGCCGGGCGGAGCTGTACCGGGGGGACATCGCCGTCTCCGTGGTGCCCCAGGAGGGGGTGGACCGGGTGGCGGCGGCCCAGGCGGCCGACGAGCTGCTGACCCTCAAGGGGGTGAAGGCCTCCTTCGTGCTCTACCGCAACGGGGACAACGTGCTCATGTCCGCCCGCTCCCTGGGGGAGGTGAACGTCCAGGTGATTCTGGAGGCCCTGGGCGGCGGCGGCAACTCCACCACCGCCGGCGGCTGCGTGGAAAACGGGGACCCGCTGGAGGTGCGGAGCAGGCTGGTGGCGGCCATCGACGCCTATTTTGAAAAATAGGGGAAGGGAAATCTGCCATGAAGACCTTTTGGACCGCGTTTTGCATCTGTCTGGTGGTCATCCCCGCAGTGATGATCCCAGGTGCGATCTTCGGCGTGATCGGCCTGTGGATCCTGATCTCCCTGGCGCTGGCGGAGGCCATCACTATCCTTGTCAACGCCCTGGAGACCCAGCGGAAGAAGCAGGAGGAGCTGGAAAAGCGCATTCAGGAGCTGGAGGGCCGGGAGGCCGGAGAATGAGGGCGGCAGAGGCCATCCGGTGCGCCGCCGCCCGTTTGGAGACATTGAAATGACAAGAGAGGATCACCCTCCATGAAGAAGTTTCTGATGACATTTTTCATCTGCCTGGTGCTGGTCTTTGTATTTATGTTCTTCGGCGGCTCCATGCTTCTGGACCTCTCCCGCCATTTTTACGCCTTTTTGGTGTTCATCTCCCTGGTGCTGGCAGTGCTCATCACCGTCCTGGAGGCCCTGTGGGAGAAGCTGGAGGCGCTGGAAAAGCGGGTGCGGGAGCTGGAGGGCCGGGAGGATACCCCGGAGGAGCAGATTCAGTCTTTGGAAAACAGGGAAGATTCAAGAGATAAGGAGAATAAGCAATGAAAGTGATTTTACAGCAGGACGTGAAGGGCCAGGGCAAGAAGGGCCAGATGGTGGAGGTCTCCGAGGGCTACGCCCGGAACTTCCTCCTGCCCCGGAAGATGGCCATTCCCGCCACGGCGGACGCCATCAACACCATGAACCTGAAGGAGAAGGCCCGCAAGGCCGAGGAGGCCCGGCTGAAAGCCGAGGCCGAGGAAATCGCCGAGAAGCTCAAAGAGTGCCAGATAAAGCTCACCGCCAAGGCGGGCGCGGGCGGCAAGCTCTTCGGCGCCGTCACCACCAAGGAGATCTCCGAGGGGCTCCAGAAGCAGTACGGCATCGACGTGCCCAAGCAGAAGCTGGTGCTGGATGAGCCCATCAAGTCCTTCGGCAGCTATCAGGTGAAGGCCAAGCTGGGCTTCGAGGTCAGCGGCACGGTGTACGTGTCGGTGTTCGAGGAGAAATGACGGCGGACAGCGCATCCGTAGGGGCCGCCCCCCTGGGCGGCCCGTCTCCCAATGGCCGGCAAGCCCCAAATCCCGCATTTTCAATTCTAAAAAGGATGGTGCTTTCCCTTGGCAAACGAGGACCTTTTGCTGCGCCAGATGCCCCACAGCCTGGAGGGTGAGCAGGCGGTGCTGGGCTCCATGCTCATCGACGCCGACTGCGTCAAGGACGTGATGGACAAGCTCCGGCCCGCCGACTTCTACCTGCGGCAGAACCGGGAGATCTTTGAGACCATCTACTCCATGTTCACCTACGCCAAGCCCATCGACGGCATCACTGTCTGCGAGGAGATGCAGAAGGCCGGCACCTACGACGACCAGACCACCCGCTCGTACCTGGCCCAGCTGATGGAGATCACCCCCACCAGCGCCAACGTGATGGAGTACGCCGCCATTGTCCGGGACAAGGCCCTGCTGCGGGGCGTGGCCCAGGCGGCGGCGGAGATCACCGCCCTGGTGCAGGAGGGCGTGGGGGAGGCCGCCGAGATCCTGGAGGCGGCGGAGCAGAAGGTCTACGCCGTCCGCCGGGGCCAGTCCGCCCAGGACATGGTGCCGCTGCGCCAGGTGCTGCCGGAGGTGCTGGACCGCCTCAGCGAGATGGGGGAGAGCGAAAACCATCTGCCGGGCCTCTCCACCGGCCTCTCCGCCATCGACCAGAAGATCACGGGACTGAACAAGTCCGACCTGATCCTCCTGGCCGCCCGGCCCGGCATGGGCAAGACCTCCCTGGCGCTGAACGTGGCGCTGAACGTGGCCAAGGGCACGGAGAAGACCGTGGCCATCTTCTCCCTGGAGATGTCCCGGGAGCAGCTGGCCACCAGGCTTTTGAGTTCCGAGGCCCTGGTGGAGAACAACCGCCTGAAAACCGGCTACCTGCGGGAGACGGACTGGGAAAAGATCGCCGGGGCCGCCACCATCTTAAATAAGGTGGACATCCGCATCGACGACAACCCCATGCTGTCCGTGGCGGACATGAACGCCAAGTGCCGCCGCCTGGACAACCTGGGGCTGGTGGTCATCGATTATCTGCAGCTGATGACCTCCGCCGGGGGCCAGACCCGGGGCGGCGAGAACCGCCAGCAGGTGGTCAGCGATATGTCCCGGATGCTGAAGATCATGGCCAAGGAGCTGAACGTGCCCGTCATCTGCCTCAGCCAGCTCTCCCGCGCCAACGAGAAGCGGGACGACAAGCGCCCCATGCTCTCGGACCTGCGGGAGTCCGGCGCCATCGAGCAGGACGCGGACATCGTGCTCTTTCTGTACCGGGACGACTACTACAACGAGGACTC
Organism: uncultured Oscillibacter sp.; assembly: GCA_946551795.1. Taxonomy (GTDB): domain Bacteria; phylum Bacillota; class Clostridia; order Oscillospirales; family Oscillospiraceae; genus Oscillibacter. The sequence goes on along the minus strand of CAMNRF010000022.1, from coordinate 26,667 downwards.
GGAGAAGCACAACATCGCCGAGTGCATCGTGGCCAAGAACCGCCACGGCGAGACCGGCAAGGTGGAGCTGCGGTGGATGCCGGAGTACACCCAGTTCTCCACCCTGGACAAGCGGTATGACGACGAGGACTGAGCTCCTGGAGCGGGCCCCCCGGCAGATCCTGCCGGAGGAGGGTGAGCGGGTGCTGTGCGCTGTCTCCGGGGGAGTGGACTCCATGTGCCTGCTCTCCATGCTGGACGCGTGGTGCAGAGCGCGGGGCGGGCAGGTCGTCGCCGCCCACTTCAACCACCAGCTCCGGGGAGACGCGGCGGACCAGGACGAGGACTTTGTCCGAGGAATCTGCAAACAGTGGGGCGTTCCCCTGACCGCGGGCCGGGGGGACGTCCGGGCCTTCGCGGGACGGGAGGGCCTCTCCGTGGAGGAGGCCGCCCGGACGCTGCGCTACGCCTTTTTGCGCCAGGCGGCGGAGGCGGAGGGCTGTGGACGGATCTACACCGCCCACCACGCCGACGACAACGCCGAGACCGTGCTGCTGAATCTGATCCGGGGGACGGGCCTCCGGGGGCTCACCGGCATGGACTGGCGGCGGGGCGTTCTCTTCCGCCCCCTGCTGGGGGCGGCCCGGGAGGAGCTGGAGGACTACGCCGCCCGGTGGCAGGTCCCCCACGTGGAGGACGACACCAACGCCGACCCCGGCGCCGCCAGCCGGAACCTTCTGCGGCTCCAGGTCATGCCGCTTTTGCGGGAGCTGAATCCCAGGGCCGCGGAGCACATCAACCAGACCGCCGGGCAGCTTCGGACGGCGGACCGCTCCCTGGAGGAGGAGGCCCGCCGCCGCACCGCCCGCGCGGAGGTCCGGGAGGGCCGGGTGTGCCTCCCGGCGGAGGCCCTGCTCAGGGCCCCGGAGGCCGTGGGGCCCCGGATGCTGCTGCGGCTCTTTGACCTGCTGGGCGTGGGCCGGAGGGACATCGGCGCGGTCCACCTGAACGCCCTGCTGGAGATGGTCCGCCGGACGGAGCGGGGCCGGGAGGGCCGTCTGAGCCTGCCCCACGGCGTCACCGCCCGGTACTGCCGGCGGCAGCTGGTCCTGGAGACCCGGCCCCAGCCCCTGACAACCGCGCAGCTGACGCCCGGCCGGCCCCTGCGCTGGGGGGACTACACCCTGACCCTGCTGGACCGGCCGGAGGGAACGGGCCTCGCCCTGCGGGCCCGGACGCCCGGCGAGAGCCGGGCCGTCGCCGTGGGCCCCTGCCCGCCGGGAGGCCGGCTGACCCTGCCGGGAAGCCGGGGCGGGCGCACCGTCAAGCGGCTGTGCCTGGACCGCGGCGTCTCCCCGGAGGAGCGGGACCGTCTGCCCGCCGTCTACGCGGGGGACGAGCTGGCCGCCGTGTGGCGGCTGGGTGTGGATGTGAAATTTCTGCCGGAGGGAGACGCCGTCCGGTTTATTAAAATCGAAAAGAACAGAGAGGCGGATGGATCATGAGAAGCGAGATGGAAAAGGATATTCTGAAAGTCCTCATCACCGAGGAGGAGCTGCGAACGCGGATCGCCCAGCTGGGCGAGGCCATCTATGAGCGGTTCCAGGGCCGGCGGCCCCTGTTTCTGGGGGTCTTGAAGGGCTCCTTTGTGTTCATGGCGGACCTGGTCCGGGCCTGCCAGCTGAAAAGCGACGTGGAGTTCATCGCCGTCAGCTCCTATGAGAACGCCACCGTCTCCTCCGGCCGGGTAAAGATCAACCACGACCTCCAGCAGGACATCACCGGCCGGGACCTGATCATCGTGGAGGACATTCTGGACTCCGGCAGCACCCTGGCCTTTTTGAAGGACTACTTCCTGACCAAGGGGGCGGCCTCCATCACCATCGTCACGCTGCTGGACAAGCCCTCCCGCCGCACCAAGGCCATCACCGCCGACTTCTCCGGCTTCGAGGTGCCCAACGAGTTCGTGGTGGGCTACGGCCTGGACTACTGCCAGGAGTACCGCAACATCCCCTACATCGGCGTGCTGAGGCCGGAGGTCTACACCGGCTGAGAGAGCCCTGACTGAGAAAGAGGAGAACCGCATATGAACGGCTGTGACAACACCCGTCCCTGCCCCTGCACCTACGACTGCCCCCGTCACGGCAGATGCTGCGCCTGCGTCGCCCACCACCGGGACCACGGCGAGGGCGTGCCCGGCTGCTTTTTCTCCCCGGAGGGGGAGGCGGCCTATGACCGCAGCGTCGAGGCCCTGGCCCGGGACCGCGGCCTGATTCCCTGAGGGCGGCACATATCTCACGGGAAAACCGCCCCGGCGGAGACTGGCCCCAGAGCGATTTTACCCCCTAAAAGGAGGGACCTGCTTGAGCAGACAGAACCGATTGTCCAACAATTTCAGCTTCATCTTCCTGGCGCTGATCATCGCCCTGTGCGCCAGCTGGCTGTGGCAGACGGAGACCCGCTCCACCCAGCTGGACTACTCCCAGGTGCGGCAGCTCTTCATCCAGGAGAAGGTGGAGAGCTTCACCATCGACAGCGGAAACAACCTGACCATAAACCTGCGGGAGGAGCGGGACGACGGCGTCAAAACCCTCCGCTACCGCCTGTACGACTTCCAGCTCTTCTACGACGACCTCAACGAGCTGGTGCAGACGCAGTACCGGCAGGGCATCCTCACCCGCTACGACTACCCGCCCCCGGAGACCACCAACTGGCTGGAGGTCCTGCTGCCGGGGCTGCTGATCCTCGTGGCCGTGGGATTGATGGGGTACTTCTTCCTCTTCCGCGCCCAGGGCGGCGGCATGGGCCCGGACCGGATGGCGAAATTCGGCACCGCTCACACCCGCACCCTCTCCGAGAAGGACAAGAAGATCACCTTTGACGACGTGGCCGGGGCCGACGAGGAGAAGGAGGAGCTCCGGGAGATCGTGGAGTTTCTCCGGGAGCCCCAGCGATTTCTGGACCTGGGGGCCCGCATCCCCAAGGGCGTGCTGCTGGTGGGTCCGCCGGGCACCGGCAAGACGCTTCTCGCGAAGGCCGTGGCCGGGGAGGCCGGCGTGGGCTTCCTCTCCATCTCCGGGTCCGACTTTGTGGAGCTCTACGTGGGCGTGGGCGCCTCCCGGGTGCGGGACCTCTTCGACCAGGCCAAGAAGACCTCCCCCGCCATTGTCTTCATCGACGAGATCGACGCCGTGGGCCGCCAGCGGGGCACCGGCGTGGGCGGCGGACACGACGAGCGGGAGCAGACACTGAACCAGCTCCTGGTGGAGATGGACGGCTTCGCCGTCAACGAGGGGGTGGTGGTCCTGGCGGCCACCAACCGCGCCGACGTGCTGGACCCCGCCCTGCTGCGCCCCGGCCGGTTCGACCGGCAGATCTACGTGGGCCTGCCGGACATCAAGGGCCGGGAGGACATCCTGAAGGTCCACGCCAGGGAGAAGCCCCTGGCCGAGGACGTGGACCTCAGAAAGCTGGCCCGGGGCACCGCCGGGTTCACCGGCGCGGACCTGGAGAACCTCATCAACGAGGCGGCCCTGCTGGCCGCCCGGAAAAACCAGCGGGTCATCGCCATGCAGGACCTGAAGGACGCGGAGATCAAGGTCATCGCCGGACCGGAGAAGAAGAGCCGGGTCATCTCCCAGCACGAGCGGGAGCTGACGGCCTACCACGAGGCGGGCCACGCCGTGGTGATGCACGCCCTGCCGGACCACGACCCGGTGAGCCAGATCAGCATTGTCCCCCGGGGGCAGGCCGGCGGCATGACCATCGCCCTGCCGGAGGAGGACCGCTCCTACCTCTCCAAGCGGTACATGGAGGACCAGATCGTGGCCCTGCTGGGGGGCCGGACGGCGGAGAAGCTGTGCCTGGGGGACATCTCCACCGGCGCCAGCAACGACATCCAGCGGGCCAGCGCCATCGCCCGGAAGATGGTGGCCTCCTACGGCATGAGCGAGAAGATCGGCACCGTGTCCTTCGACTCCGGCCACGACGAGGTGTTCATCGGCCGCACCATGAGCCAGGGCCGCAGCTACTCCGAGGCCGTGGCCGCCCAGATCGACAGCGAGGTGCGGGCCCTGGTGTCCGCCGCCTGCGACCGCTGTGAGGCCATTCTGCGCCAGCAGCGGGACAAGCTGGAGGCCGTGGCAAAGTACCTCCTGGAGAACGAGACCATGGAGCGGGAGGACTTTCTGGCTGTTTTCGGCGAGACGGCGCCCTCCCCGAAATAGACCCCTGACGCCGCCCGCGCTGTGCGCGGGCGGCGTATTTCCGCGGACAGGCCCAAACAGGACAAGCTCAAAAGCGGTGCCAAAGGGCTGGCGGAGCACAAAAAACCGATTTTTCCAACGGGCGCTTTCATCAAAATCACGAAAATAAATGTCTCTGTTTCGCGGACATTCTCTCCGCCCAATTTTGAGCGAATCCCGCTTTTGTCCTCATATCAAGGACATAAAGCACGTGGAATACGGACATCCCGGGGGGAGGGCGGGGGGAGACCCCCGCTCTTTCTGTGTATTATTCACCTTGCAAAACCGCTGAAAACCGCATAAAATGGTCCCTAACCTCGGAATGGGCATCCATTCCGTCAATTCGAGGAGGATGAAGAGAATGAAAAAGCTATTTGCTCTGCTGCTGACACTGGCCATGGTGCTGAGCCTGGCGGCCTGCGGCGGCAATTCCGGCAGCGGCTCCAACGGCGGCGGCGCCAGCGCCCCCGCGGACGGCGGCTCCGGTGACAAGGTGGTCAAGATCGGCGTGTTCGAGCCCCAGACCGGCGACAACGGCGCCGGCGGCAAGCAGGAGATCCTGGGCATGCAGTACGCCAACACCATCCAGCCCACCGTGGACATCGGCGGCGAGACCTATGAGGTCCAGCTGGAGATCGTGGACAACCGCACCACCGCCGAGAACGGCCCCTCCGCCGCGGCGGAGCTGATGAACCGCGGCGTGTCCATCGTCCTGGGCTCCTACGGCTCCGGCGTGTCCATCGCCGGCGGCAAGGTCTTCCAGGAGGCCGGCGTGCCCGCCATCGGCGTCACCTGCACCAACCCCCAGGTGACCTCCGACTACGACTGCTACTTCCGCATCTGCTTCCTGGACCCCTTCCAGGGCACGGTGCTGGCCAACTACGCCAAGGAGATGGGCGTTGATACCGCCTACACCCTGGCCATGCTGGGCTCCGACTACGACCAGGGTCTGGTCCACTACTTCACCGAGGCCTTCCAGGCCCTGGGCGGCACGGTGGTCAACGAGGACTTCCCCGAGGGCAGCGCCAACTTCGTCTCCTATATCAACAACGCCAAGAGCGCCGGCGCCGGCGTCATCTTCGCCCCCGTGTCCACCAACTACGCCCAGCTGATCATCGAGGCCGCCGCGGCCCAGGGCTTCGAGGGCTCCCTGCTGGGCTCCGACACCTGGGACAACAACAAGGTTCTGGAGAGCACCCAGGGCAAGAGCGTCAAGGTGGACATCACCACCTTCTACCAGGAGAGCGGCTCCGACTTCGACACCGGCATCAAGGAGTGGATCAACGCCAACGCCGACGCCAAGACCAACAACGGCGGCAACGATATGATCTCCGCCGTCACCGCCATGGGCTATGACGCCTACTTCACCGCCCTGGAGGCCATCAAGGCCGCCGGCTCCGCCGACCCCAACGCCGTGAAGCTGGCCCTGCCCGGCGTGAGCTACACCGGCGTGTCCGGCCTCATCGAGTTTGACGACATCGGCGACGCCAAGCGGGACGCCGCCTATATCAAGGCCGCCAACACCTCCACCGGCGCCTGGGACTTCGTGAAGGTCCAGGGCGTGGGCTGATGGCACAGCCGCGCGATTGATTGAAAGCCAAGGGATTGGCGGAGCGTCTTTCCGCTCCGCCAATCCCCTTGCCCCTTTCCCGCGTTGGGCCGCCTTGACAGGGCAGCTTTCCCCTGTCCTGTCAAGACGGTCCGAACCGCAAACTACAAAAACGGGAGGTCTTTCCATGCTGCCATACCTCATCAACGGCGTATCCGTGGGCGGACAGTACGCGCTGATCGCCATCGGCTACACCCTGGTCTACGGCATCCTGCGCCTGATCAACTTCGCCCACGGCGACGTGTTCATGGTGGCGGGGCTGCTGATGGTCTACTCCACCGCCTCCATGCCCATGTACGCGGCCCTGCCCCTGGTGCTCATCGCCACGGTGATTCTGGGCTTCTGCATCGAGCGGGCGGCCTACAAGCCCCTGCGCACCGCCCCCCGGATGTCTGTCATGATCTCCGCCATCGGCGTGAGCTACCTGATCCAGAACCTGGCCTTCTACCTCACCGGCGGCGTGCCCCAGCCGGTGGTGAATCCCATCCCCTGGATCTCCGAGAACGTGATGATCTTCGGCGAGTCCACCAAGCGGGTCACCCTGGTGACCCCCGTGCTCACCATTTTGCTGGTGGCGGGGCTGGTGTACCTCATCAACCACACCCGGATCGGCCTTGCCATGCGGGCCGCCGCCAAGGATTTTGAGACCGCCCAGCTCATGGGCATCAAGATCAACTCCGTCATCTCCTTCACCTTTGTCATCGGCTCCTTCCTGGCGGCGGTGGGCGCCATGCTCTACTTCACCAACTACCCCTCCGTGGCCATCACCTCCGGCGGTATGCCGGGCCTGAAGGCCTTTGTGGCCGCCGTCTTCGGCGGCATCGGCTCCATCCCCGGGGCCGTGGTGGGTGCCTTCGTCATCGGACTGTGCGAGGAGATCATCAAGGGCATCGGCCTCACCACCTTCTCCGACGCCTTCACCTTCGCCCTGCTGATCGTGGTGCTGTGCGTCAAGCCCACGGGCCTGTTCGGCGAAAAGGTCACCGACAAGGTGTAAGGAGGGACGGATATGAAACGGAAAGAAACGATATGGACCGCGGGGATTCTGCTGGTGCTGCTGGTATTGTGCGTCGTTCTGGACGCGTCCCTGCCCAGCTACCACATCGCCGTGAAGGTCGTGGAAAAGGCCTCGGTCTACGCCTTGGTGGCGGTGTCCATGAACCTGCTGAACGGCTTTACGGGCCTCTTTTCCCTGGGGCAGGCGGGCTTCATGCTGCTGGGCGCCTACGCCTACGGCGTGCTCACCATCCCCGTGGACAAGCGCCCCAGCGTGTACCAGTACTTTGACGGCGGCGCCATCCAGTTCTCCCTGCCGGAGGCCTTCTCCGGCTTTCTGGGGGAGGGCGCGGGCACCGTGGCGGGAATGCTGGCGGCCCTGCTGGTGGGCGGACTGCTGGCGGCCCTCTTCGCCTTTTTGATCGGCCTGCCGGTGCTGCGGCTGAAATCGGATTATCTGGCCATCGCCACCCTGGGCTTCGCCGAGATTTTGAAGGCCTTCTTCCAGTGGAACGCCCTGGGGCCCATCACCAACGGCTCCAACCTGCTCAAGAGCTACCCCGTCTTCTCCCACCCCACCGCCTATGTGGTGCTGGCGGGAATCCTGATCGCCTTCATCGTGCTGCTGATCAACTCCACCTACGGCCGGGCCTTCATGGCCATCCGGGACGACGAGGTGGCGGCCGAGGCCATGGGCATCAACCTGGCCCGCCACAAGCGCATGGCCTTTATCATCAGCTCCTTCTTCGCCGGCGTGGGCGGGGGGATGCTGGCCATGTATATGGGCACCATCGCCGCCGCCCCCTTCAAGAGCGCCATGACCTATGAGATCCTGCTGATCGTGGTCATCGGCGGCATCGGCTCCATCACCGGCTCCGTGCTGGCCAGCTTCCTGTATATCCTCAGCTCCGAGTGGCTGCTGCGGGGCCTGGACTCCGGCAGCTTCCTGGGGATCAACGCCCCGGGGCTCTTCAAAAACGGCTTCCGCATGGCGGTGTTCTCCGTCATCATCATGATCGTGGTGCTGTTCTTCCGGAAGGGCATCATGGGCGACAAGGAGCTGCCGGACCTGTTCCGGCGGCAGAGCCGCCGGGAGAGACCTGAGAAAGGGGGTGCCGGCAATGGCTGAGAACGTCCTGAAAGTGGAAAACGTCACCATGCAGTTCGGCGGCGTGGTGGCCGTGGACAACATGAACCTGGAGATCAACCAGGGGGAGATCGTGGCCCTCATCGGCCCCAACGGCGCGGGGAAGACCACCGCCTTCAACGTGGTCACCGGCGTGTACCAGCCCACCAACGGCGCGGTGTGGTTCCAGGGGGAGAAGATCGTGGAAAACCACCCCCAGGGCAAGATGAAGCAGCAGTACAAGGGGGAGCACGCCGGGGAGTACACCGGCGTCCGCGCCCCCACCCCCGACGCCATCACCAAGCTGGGCATGGCCCGCACCTTCCAGAACATCCGGCTCTGGAAGTCCCAGACGGTGTTCAACAACGTGCTGATCGCCAAGCACTGCCGGACCCACAGCAATTTCCTCTCCGCCGCCTTCCGCCTGAACCGCAAAGAGGAGCAGGCCCAGCGGCAGCACGTGGAGGAGCTTTTGGAGCTGGTGGGCCTCTCCGATGTGAGAGACGAGCTGGCCACCTCCCTGCCCTACGGCAAGCAGCGGCGGCTGGAGATCGCCCGGGCGCTGGCCACGGAGCCGAGCCTGCTGCTGCTGGATGAGCCGGCGGCGGGCATGAACCCCCAGGAGACCGACGATCTGACGGCCTTCATCGGTGAGATCCGCTCCAGGCTGGGTCTGACCATCTTTCTGATCGAGCACCACATGGACCTGGTCATGGACATCTCCGACCGCATCTATGTGCTGGACTTCGGCAGGCTGATTGCCGAGGGCACGCCGGCGGAGATCCAGAACAATCAGCGCGTCATCGACGCGTACCTGGGGGTGGCGGAGGATGCTTAAAATTGAAAATCTCCACGTGGCCTACGGCGGCATCCAGGCCCTGCGGGGCATCTCCCTGGAGGTGCCGGACGGAAAGATCGTCACGCTGATCGGCGCCAACGGCGCCGGCAAGTCCACCACCCTGCGGACCATCACCGGCCTGGTAAAGGCCGCCTCCGGCTCCATCCAGTGGAACGGGGAGGAGCTTCTCGGCAAGTCCATCGACAAGATCATCAGCGAGGGCATCGCCATGAGCCCCGAGGGGCGCCGGGTGTTCCCGGACCTGACGGTGCTGGAGAACCTGAAGCTGGGGGCCTACCTCCGCAGGGACAAGGGGGAGATCGCAAAGGACCTCCAGTGGGTCTACGAGCTCTTCCCTCGGCTGAAGGAGCGGGACTGGCAGGTGGCCGGCACCCTCTCCGGCGGCGAGCAGCAGATGCTGGCCGTGGGCCGGGCGCTGATGAGCCGCCCGAAGCTCCTTTTGATGGATGAGCCCTCCCTGGGCCTGGCCCCCCTGGTGGTGCAGGACATCTTCTCCATCATCGCCGAGATCAACCGCCAGGGCGTGACCATCCTGCTGATCGAGCAGAACGCCAACATGGCGCTGAAAATCGCGGACCTCGCCTATGTGCTGGAGACCGGCACCATCACCATGAGCGGCACCGGCGCGGAGCTGCTGGCCAATGAGAAGGTGAAAGAGGCGTATCTGGGCAAGCACAAGGGCTGATCCAAAAAATGTCTCGATTTTCAAAACGCCGCGCGTTTTGAAAATCTGCCGCTCCGCAGCGCAAATGCCTGCCCGGCAGGCATTTGCAGACATTCGATCCAATACGAGGCGGGCGCTGCTCCCTCGTGCTTCCCCGCATGGCTGATCACCTGTCCCTTCTATCCGGCAGTCTTTTGACAATCTGAAACGGGAAGGAGCTTTGCTCCTTCCCGTTCTCTTTCGTCCTCTATGCCAGCATATCCAGCCCGGCGCCCGCCTCCGGGGCCGCGGCCTCCGGCTCCGGCGCGGCCGCCACCGCCTGGGCGGCGGCGTACTGCTGGGCGGCGGCCGCCGCCGAGACCCCCGCCGTGGCGGCGGTGAGCTCCTGCAGCTGGGTCCGCAGCTCCAATTTGGCGGCGGAGAGCTGCTCCTGTGTCCGATTATCCATCTCAGCCTCCCGGATATAGCCAGATTCCCGGATGCTCCGCAGAGCCCGGGTGCGGGTGAGCTCCTGCCGGAGGCGGGCGGCCTTGCGGCGGTTCTTCTCCTCCAGGGCCTTCTTCCGCCGGTTCTCCGCCAGCTTCTCCCCCTCGATGTCTCTCTGCTTCTTCCCCGCCCGCCGAACGGCCTTCTGGAGCTGGCGGATGGCCGCCTGAATGCGCTCTTTGTTGTCCGGGTCGCTCCGCAGGGCGGATTGGAGCTGGACGATCTTCCGCCGGGCGTAGCCGGAGGCGGCGGTGACCTCCCCCGGCGTCCTGGCCCGGGCCAGCTTGGCGTAGGCCATCATGGGGGCGTCCCCGTAGCGGTTGTTTTTGGGCAGCTTGAACTGGTCCCGGCGGGCCTCCGCCTTCTCCCTGGCGTCCCGCATCATCTCATAGACGCTCCTGGTCTCCTGTTGGGCGGAAGCGGCATCGCGCCGGGCGGAGGCGGCGTAGTCCTGCCGCTGGGGCGTGCCGGCGCCTGTGCCGCTGATTCCGCTGGTACCCATGGCCGCCCCTCCTCTCCGCTTATATGGCATATATCGGCAGAAGCGGGGCAAAAGGAAATAGCTGGGTGAAAACTTTATGCGGTCCGGCAGTTTTTTTGTGGAATCTGCCAATGAGAGGCCGGTCTATCTGGCCACAAACACCATGACGCTCCTGGGGCGGATGGCAAAGCGGTCCTCCGCCGCCTGCCGGGGCGGCTGGGTCTCCTCCCAGGTGTCCACCGCCCTTTCCCAGTACATGGAGGCGGGCAGGCGGGGCAGGGTGACCTCCAGCTCCTCCCACCAGGCGTTGGAGGCCACGTAGACGATCTGGGGTCCGGTGCTCCGCTCCGCCCCGGCGAACAGCACGCCCACATACCGCTCATGGCTCTCAAAGGGCCCCTCGTGCCAGGGCTCCACCCCGTGGAAGCTGACGTCCGGGAAGCCGCAGCAGCCCCCGCTGAGGTTGGCGCGCAGCACCCGGTGCTCCTTGCGGAAGCGGATCATAAACTGGAAGAACCGGAAGATCCCCTCGTTTTTCTCCAGCAGGGACCAGTCCAGCCAGGAGGTGATGTTGTCCTGGCAGTAGGCGTTGTTGTTGCCGAACTGGGTGTTGCAGAACTCGTCCCCCGCCAGGAACATGGGGATGCCCCGGCTGCACATCAAAAGGGCGAAGGCGCCGCGGATCATCCGCCGCCGCAGGGCGTTGACCTCCGCGTCCCCGGTCTCCCCCTCCGCGCCGCAGTTCCAGCTGTTGTTGTCGCCGGCGCCGTCGGTGCCGCCCCAGCCGTTTTTCTCGTTGTGCTTTTCGTTGTAGGCGTAGAGGTCGTAGAGGGTAAACCCGTCGTGGCAGGTGAGAAAGTTGATGGAGGCGTTCTTCCGCCCGGCGCCGCCGTAGATGTCCTGGGAGCCCGCGAGGCGCAGCGCCGCCGCCTGGGCGCAGCCCTCGTCCCCCTTGAGGTAGCGGCGCATGTCGTCCCGGTACCGGCCGTTCCACTCCGCCCAGCGGTTCCAGGCGGGGAAGGACCCCACCTGGTAGAGCCCCCCGGCGTCCCAGGCCTCGGCGATGAGCTTCACGTCCCCCAGGATGGGGTCGAAGGCCAGGGCCTGGAGCAGAGGCGGGTCCCCCATGGGGGCGCCATCCTCGTCCCGGCTGAGGATGGAGGCCAGGTCGAAGCGGAAGCCGTCCACGTGGTAGGTGGTGACCCAGTACCGCAGGCAGTCCAGGATCATCTGCCGCACGATGGGGTGGTTGCAGTTGACGGTGTTGCCGCAGCCGCTGAAGTTGTAGTACTTCCCGTCCGGCGTCAGCAGGTAGTAGATGTTGTTGTCAAAGCCCTTGAAGGAGAAGAAGGGTCCCTGCTCGTTGCCCTCCGCCGTGTGGTTGAACACCACGTCCAGGTACACCTCGATGCCGTGCTGCTGGAAGGTCTTGATGAGGTTTTTCAGCTCGTTGCCCTCCCGGTTGTACTCCGTTCCGGCGGCGTAGCTGGTGTTGGGGGCGAAGAAGCTGACGGTGCTGTACCCCCAGTAGTTGTACAGCTCCTGCCCGTCCACCACCCGGTAGTCCTGCATCTCGTCGAACTCGAAGATGGGCATCAGCTCCACGGCGTTGACCCCCAGCTCCAGCAGGTAGGGGAGCTTCTCCAGAAGCCCCGCGAAGGTGCCGGGGTTCCGCACGCCGGAGGAGCTGTCTTTTGTAAAGCCCCGGACGTGGAGCTCGTAGATGATGAGGTCCTCCATGGGGATCAGGGGCGGCCGGGCGTCCTTCCAGTCGAAGTCGTCCTTCACCACCCGGGCCCGGTAGTGCTGGCCGTGGGGCGCGGACCGCCCCCACCGGCTCTGCCCCGTCACCGCCTTGGCGTAGGGGTCCAGCAGGTAGCGGCTCTTATCGAAAATCAGGCCCTTCTCCGGCTCGTAGGGGCCGTCCACCCGGTAGGCATACTCGAAGTCCTCGATGTTCAGCCTGAACACGATCATGGAGTACACGTTGCCGATGCGGTAGCTCCTGGGAAAGGGCAGCACCGCGTAGGGCTCCGCCTCCCCTCTGCGGAACAGCAGCAGCTCGATGGAGCTGGCATTGTGGGAGTGCACCGTGAAGTTCACGCCGCCGGGAATGGCGGTGGCTCCGTTGATCTCGTAAAATCCGGGGCGGACCTCAAACCCGCTGATCACGTCCATAGGGACCAGGTGGATGGTCCGGGGAAGCACCAGCTTCTCCTCCGCCCGTGCGGTCTCGTCGTTCATCATATCTCCTCCGTTCCTCTGCTCCGTCCCTGCGCCTACAGGTCCCGGATCATATCTCTGACGATCCGGGCGGTCATGCCCCAGATCACATGTCCCTCATACCGCCAGGCGGGCACCTCCACAGAGCCGCGGCTCCAGGCGTAGTCCCGGGGAATGCCCGCCGCCTCATAGGGAAAGTCCTCCGGCAGGGTGGGCGTCAGCTCGTAGCGGGCCAGTACCGGCGCCGTGCGGCGGAAGAAGTCCAGCGGCACCGTGAAGGCCTCCGCCACCTCCGCCGGGGAGGGCCTCATCCGGGCAAGGCCCAGCGGGGACACCACCCCCACCACCGGCCGCAGCAGAAAGCCCCGCTGATTGCAGATGAAGTCCGAGGGCCCCAGCAGCTCCACCTCCCCCCGGGGGATGGAGAGCTCCTCCTCCGTCTCCCGCAGGGCGCAGTCCTCCGGCCTCTCTCCCGGCTCCATCCGTCCGCCGGGGAAGCACACCTCGCCCCCCTGGCGCAGCCCCGCCGCCCGGGTCTCAAACAGCAGCGCCGGCCCCGGCGGCGTCTCCAGCAGGGGCACCAGCACGGCGTAGCTCCGCTCCGCCCCCAGCAGTCCCGGCACATGGCCGCCGTACCGGCGGCGCAGGGCGTCCACGGCCCCGGTCACAGCAGCATCTCCAGGGCCTGGCGGCGGTTTTCGATGTCCACCGCCGGCAGGCTGGGGGCGTACTCCCCGTCCAGGGACCAGGGCAGCTCCTCCTCCGTCTCCAGGTGGATGGAGGACACGTGGCGGAACACCACGCCCTCGCGGTCGTACTGCTGGTTCAGCAGCGCCACCACCAGGTTCTGGAGATCCGCGGGGGTGCGGGGATTGGGGATCAGCAGCAGCTCAAACTTCCCGTCGTCCAGCACCACCCGCTCCTCCTCCAGCTTCATCAGTCCCCCGATGGAGGTGGAGTTGCACACCGCGCCGAAGAGATATTCCCCGTCCAGGACCTCGCTGTCGGCGGTGAGCTTCACCCGGTAGGGCCGCAGGCTGCCCACGTCCTTCATGCCCTCCAGGATATAGGCGAAGTGGCCCAGGGCGTTCTTGGCGGCCTGGGTGGCGGTGTAGGAGCTGCGGGTAAAGGCCCCGAAGGAGGCCACATATACAAAGTACCGCCGGTCCCAGCACCCCACGTCCAGCCGCCGGGGAGCGGCGGCCATCATGGCCTCCGCGGCCTCCGCGGGCTTCCCCGGCAGGCGCAGGCTGGAGGCGAAGTCGTTGGTGCTGCCCTGGGGCAGGTAGCCCAGCAGGGGCGGGCGCTCCAGGGTCATCAGGCCGCTGACCACCTCGTTCAGCGTCCCGTCGCCCCCCACCGCCGCCACCACGTCGAAAATTCCCCCGGCGGCGGCAGCGGCCTCCGCCGCGTCGCCGGGCCGGGCGGTGGTGCTGTGGATGGAGAGGAGATACCCGGCCTGGGAGAAAATTGCCGCCGCATCAAACAGCGGTCCCCGGGACTTGTTCCGCCCCGCCCTGGGATTGACGATCATCAGCAGTTTTTTCGGTTCCATGGTTCTCAAGCGCCTCCTGACGCAAACATCGCGAACGTATTAAAATCTCGCAAAAGCAGTATACCACGGGAAAATCAGGATTGCAATTCCCCCGCCCGCCGTGTAAAATGGAAATATGGAAGGGGCGTTGCCGGATGAATCGGAAAAGCGAACACGTGAAGAGCGGCCTCACGGTATTTTTGACCGTGGGGGCCATCCTGCTCTTCTACGACACCCTCTTCGGCCGCCACTGGCTGCTGCGTGTCTGGCAGCAGCTGCTGACCGCCGTCCAGCCCATCCTCTACGGCGCCTTCATGGCCTATCTCCTGGCGCCGGTGGTGAATTTCTTTGAGGCGCATCTCTTCTCCGCCCAGGTGCAAAGGGCCCGGGAGAGGGGCCGCTTCACCGCCCCCGCCGCCCGGGCCGTGAGCCTGCTTTTGACGTGGCTGCTGGTATGTCTTCTGTTCTACATCCTGGCCTCGGTCCTGCTGCCGGAGCTCTATAAGAGCGTCCTCCAGCTGGTGAGCAATGTGGAGAACTACTACAACACCATCGCCGGCTGGGTGGAGACGCTGCTGGCCACCTATCCAGACGTGGAAACCCTGGTGGTGAAGCAGCTGAACGTCTACTACCAGGACATCGCCGGCTGGCTGAACGCCAACGACATCGCCAGCTGGCTCCAAAAGGCCCTCTCCCAGGCCCAGACGGTGATGACCGTGGCCGCCGGCAGCGTGGTGGGCCTTGTGAACTTTCTGAAAAATCTGCTGGTGGGGGTCATTGTCTCCATCTACCTGCTCTTCGCCAAGGAGTACTGCGCCGCCTTCGCCCGCAGGACGGTCTGCGGCCTGTTCTCCCGGAAGAGCGCCGCCTGGGTGCTGCGGGGCGTCCACCGGGCGGACATCATCTTCTCCGGCTTCGTCCGGGGCAAGCTGCTGGACTCTCTCATCATCGGTATTCTGTGCTTTATCAGCTGTTCCATCCTGAAATTCCCCTACACGCCCCTGGTATCCGTCATCGTGGGGATCACCAACATCATCCCCTTCTTCGGTCCCTTCCTGGGGGCCGTGCCCAGCGCCTTTTTGATCCTGCTGGTCTCCCCTATGAAGGCCCTGTACTTCCTGCTCTTCATCCTGGTGCTCCAGCAGCTGGACGGCAACGTCATCGGCCCCAAGATCCTGGGGGACACCACGGGCCTTTCCAGCCTGTGGGTCATCATCGCCATTTTGGTGGGGGGCAGCTTTTTCGGCCTGCCGGGGATGTTCTTCGGCGTGCCGGTGTGCGCGTGCCTCTACAGTCTCTTCACCTTCCTGGTGGACACGCGCCTGAAAAAGAAGCGCCTCCCCCTGGAGGTGGACGCCTACGCCGGCGGCGTGCCGGAAAGCGCCTCTCCGGAGGCGCCCGCCGGACCTCCCGCCCCCGCCCCGGCGGAGCCGGAGAACGGGGAACCCTGACTCCGGGACGGCCCCGGGCCGGAGCTCTCGCCGTTTTCCATAAAATGACGGGGCCTCCGGCGGGGAAAATCGTTGGAAAAGGGGTTGCAATCCGACGGCCTATCGTGTACAATACAGCCTTGCGGGGCCTCGTTAGAAAAATAACGACCCCGAAGGCTGTATTCTCCTGCGGTGCGCTCTCAAGACGCCGCGAAGCAGTCAGCGCCCACAATTGAATAGAGCCGATCATTTCTGACGGGCGGACAGCCCGACACTGACCTCCCTAACGGGGGCAGTGATGTAAAGGAGAAATCGACATGCGGAAGAAACTTCTCGCGCTCCTTCTTCTGGTCAGCCTCCTGAGCGCCGTACTCTGCGGATGCAAAGACGGCAGCGCGGAGCAGGCGCCGGCGGACGGACAGGAACCCACCATCGGCTCTACCGGCGAAACGGCCAACGAGATCACCGTTGGCATCGCCCAGGACCTGGACGACAGTCTTGACCCCCACAAAGCGGTGGCGGCAGGAACCAAGGAAGTCATGTTCAACGTATTCGAGGGCCTGATGAAGCCCACACCCGACGGAGAATTGATTCCCGCGGTGGCTGACCACTACGAGCTTTCCGAGGACAAGACCACGTACACCTTCACCCTGCGTGAGGGCGTGCGGTTCCACAACGGCGAGCCGGTAGACACCGCGGATGTGGTATATTCCATCCAACGCTGCGCCGACGACACGGAGGGGGAGCCTCTGGTCCCGGCGCTTTCTGCTGTCAAGAGCATTACGGCGGACGACACCACCGTCACCATCGCCCTGGACCAGCCCAACACCGAGTTTTTGTCCTACCTGACCCTGGCCGTCCTGCCGGAGGGCTACGACCAGCAGGACACCGCCCCCGTGGGCACCGGCCCCTTCAAATTCGTCTCCCGGGCCGCCCAGGACAGCATCGTCCTGGAGAAATTTGAGGATTACTGGGGCACCCCGGCGTATCTGGACAAGGTGACCTTCAAGATCATGGAGAACGCCGACAGCATCATGGTCAGTCTCCAGAGCGGGGCGGTGGACCTGTTCGCCCACCTGACCAGCGTTCAGGCGGCCCAGCTGGGGGACGCGTTCAACATCGAGGAGGGCACCATGAACCTGGTGCAGGCCCTCTATCTCAACAACGCCGAGAAGCCCTTTGACGACATCCGGGTCCGGCAGGCCCTGTGCTACGCCGTGGACAAGCAGGGCATCATTGACATCGCCTTCGCCGGGTACGGACACCCCATCGGCTCCAGCATGTACCCCGCCTTCGGCAAGTACTTCGACGAGAGCCTCTCCAGCCGCTACACCCCGGACCTGGAGAAGGCCAGACAGCTCCTGGCGGACGCCGGGTATCCCGACGGCTTCGCCATGACCATCACCGTCCCCTCCAACTACCAGCCCCACATCGACACCGCCCAGGTACTGGCCGGCCAGCTGGCCCAGATCGGCGTCACCGCCGAAATCCAGCTGGTGGAGTGGGGAACGTGGCTCTCCGACGTGTACGCCGGACGGCAGTTCCAGTCCACCGTGGTGGGCGTGGACGCCTCCAATATGACCGCCCGGGCCCTGCTGGAGCGGTTCAGCTCCACGGCGGGCAACAACTTCATCAACTACAACAACCCGGAGTACGACGCTCTCTTCGCCCAGGCCCTCACCACCTTTGACGACGCCGGGCAGACCGCCGTCTACAAGCAGATGCTGGAGAACCTGGCGGAGAACGCCGCCAACGTCTACATCCAGGACCTGGCGGACCTGGTGGCCGTCCGCAAGGGGCTGACGGGCCTCCGGTTCTACCCCATCTACGTGCTGGACCTCTCCACGGTCCGCTACGAATAAACCTATGACTCTCCGGCCCTCCATAGGCCGGCCGTCCCAGAGGGAGGCGAGACCATGAAGTACGCTGCCAAAAAAATCGCGGCCATGCTTCTCACCATGGTCATCGTCTCCCTTCTGACGTTTACGGCCTTCTCGTTGATCTCCGGCGACGCGGCGGAGATCATGCTGGGCACCCAGGCCACGCCGGAGCGCCTGGCGGCGCTCCGGGCGGAGCTGGGGCTGGACAGGCCCCTGCCGGAGCGGTACCTCTCGTGGCTCCTGGGCTTTTTCACCGGGGACCTGGGCGTCTCCATCCAGTACAAGCAGCCCGTGTGGGACCTGATCGCCCCCAAGGTGCTGGTGACGCTGTGCCTCAGCGTCCTGTGCTTTTTGCTGATCGCGGCGGTCTCCATCCCCCTGGGGCTGTGGTCCGCCTCCCGCTCCGGCGGGGCGCTGGACGGCCTTCGGACCGTGGTGAACCAGCTCTGCATGGCGGTGCCCGCCTTCTTCACCGGCATCCTGCTGTCCTGGGGCTTCGGCATCGCGCTGAAGTGGTTCATGCCCGGCAGCTTTCCGGATCTGAGGACGGACTTTTTCGGCGCGGTGAAGTACCTCTTCTTCGCCGCCGCGGCCATCGCCGTCCCCCGCGTCGCCATGACGGTGCGGATGCTCCGCTCCACCATCCTCACGGAGATGGGAAAGGACTACGTCCGCACCGCCGTCTCCCGGGGCAGTGACCGCCGCCGGGTGCTGTACCGCCATGTGCTGAAAAACTCCCTGGCCCCGGTGGTCACCTTCCTGGCCCAGACCATGGCGGAGATCGTGGCCGCGGGCATTGTGGTGGAGCAGGTGTTCGTCATCCCCGGACTGGGGCGGATGCTGGTGAGCTCCATCTCCAACCGGGACTACCCGGTGGTGCAGGCCATCGTGGTGATCCTGGCCTTCTGGGTGGTGCTGGCGGGCACGGCGGCGGATGTGATCAATCAGCGCGTCGACCCGCGGCTGCGGCTGGGAGGTGACGCATGAGACGGCGAAACGGCTATCTCACCGCCGGGCTGATCCTGGCGGGACTGACGGCGGCCCTGATCCTCCTGGGCTTTTTCTGGACTCCCTGGGACCCCAACGCCATGAGCATGGACCGCTCCGGTCCCTCTCTGGCCCATCTGATGGGCACGGACAACTTCGGCCGGGACATCCTCAGCCGGGTGATGAAGGGCGCCGGGACCACCGCCTCCATCGCCCTGGCCACCGTCGCCATCGGCGCGGTGTGCGGCACCGCCGTGGGGGCCCTCACCGGGTACTTCGGCGGCCTCGCGGACGAGGTCTTGATGCGGGTCAACGACGCCCTCACCGCCTTCCCCAGCGTCCTGCTGGCGCTGGTGGTCATCAGCGTCCTGGGGCCGGGGAAGCGGATGAACGTGATATTGGCCCTGGGGCTGGTGTTCATCCCCAGCTTCGCCCGGATCACCCGGACGGCCTTCGCCGCTCTCCGGGACGCCAACTACGTCAAAAGCGCCCGGCTCATGGGCGCCGGCAGCGGGCGGATTCTGCTGGTGCACATCCTGCCCAACGTCATGCACGTGCTGCTGCCGGCCCTGACCATCGGCTTCAACAACGCCGTGCTGGCGGAGGCCTCCATGAGCTACCTGGGCATCGGCGTCACGCCGCCGGACGCCAGTCTTGGCTACATGCTCTCCGAGGCCCAGGGGATGTTCGGCATCGCCCCCTGGTACGCCGCCGGCACGGGCCTTGTCATCATCCTGATGGTATTCAGCGTGGGTCTCATCGGCGAGGGCCTGCAGCGCGGTCACGGGGAGGCGGCATGATGCTGGAGATCAGGAATCTGCACGTGAAATTCCACAACCGGGACCGGGAGGCCGTGGCGGGGGTGTCCCTCACCATCCATGACGGCGAGATCCTGGGCCTGGTGGGGGAGTCCGGCTCCGGCAAGTCCGTCACCGCCATGAGCGTGGCGGGCCTCCTGCCCCGCAGCCGGTGCGGCTGCTCCGGTGAGATCCTGCTGGACGGCCGGGAGCTGCTGCACCTCCCCCGCCGGTCGCTGCGGAAGATTCAGGGCCGGGAGATCGGCGTGGTGTTCCAGGAGCCCATGAGCGCCATGGACCCCCTGATGAAGATCGGCCCCCAGGTGGAGGAGGTCCTGGACATCCATCTGGACCTCTCCCGGGCGGAGCGCCGCCGTCTGGCCCTGGAGGCCCTGGAGGCCGTGGAGCTGCCGGACCCGGCGGGCGTCTATGAGAAGTACCCCCACCAGCTCTCCGGCGGGATGCTCCAGCGGGCCATGATCGCCGCGGCTGTCGTCATCCGGCCGAAGCTGCTGCTGCTGGACGAGCCCACCACCGCCCTGGACGTGACCATCCAGGCCCAGATTCTGGACCTTTTGAAGAAGCTGAACGCCGGGAGCGGCATCTCCATGCTGTTCATCTCCCACAACCTCAGCGTGGTGCGCAGGCTCTGCGGCCGGGTGGCGGTGATGCAGCGGGGCGTCCTGGTGGAGGAGGGGGAGACGGACGCCGTCTTTCACCACCCCCAGCACCCCTACACCCGGCGGCTCATCGCCGCCATCCCCACCCGGGAGAGAAGGGAGGAGTCGTCATGAGCGAGGGGCTGGTTCTCTCCCTCCGGCACGTCACCAGCGGCTACCGGGAGGGCGGCCCCCTCCGGCGGGGGGCGTACCAGGAGGTGCTCCACGATGTGACCTTCGACGTGCGCCACGGCGAGATATTGGGCCTGGTGGGGGAGTCCGGCACCGGCAAGTCCACCCTGGCCCGGACCATCTTAGGACTGGTGAAGCCGGACCAGGGGGAGGTCATCCACTACACCAAACGGCCCCAGATGATCTTTCAGGACCCCTACAGCTCGCTGAATCCCGCCTATCCCGTCTCCTGGATTCTGGAGGAGCCCCTGCGGATCTTCGGCAAGTACGGCCCCCAGGAGCGCAGACGCCGGGTGCGGGAGATGCTGGAGCGGGTGGAGCTGCCGGAGGAGTGTCTGGCGGCAAAGCCCTCGGAGCTCTCCGGCGGGCAGCGGCAGCGGGTGTCCATTGCCGCGGCGCTGATCCAGCGGCCCCGGTTCCTCATTGCCGACGAGCCGGTATCGGCGCTGGACGTGACCATCCAGGCGCAGATTTTGAAGCTGCTGAAAACTCTGCGGGATGAATTGGATTTGAGTTATCTGTTCATCTCCCACGACTTGAACGTGGTCTATCAGCTCTGCGACCGGGTGCTGGTGATGAAGCAGGGCCGCATTGTGGAGCGGGGGACTGTGGCGGAGATTTTTGAGCATCCGAAAGAGGAGTATACGCGGCAGTTATTGAAAGCGGCTGAATAGAAGAAATTTGGCGGGGTGCAGGGGCCGAGCCCCTCCGTACAGAAGGCCGCTAACCGCCTGAGTTCCCTGCGCTGCAACGGCTCTATGGGTCCAGGCGGTGATTGGTGCACAAAAGGCACATAGGAGCCTTGGTGCTGTGGCGCTGCCTTTTTTGCATACAGCCAAAAATGAATTTAACATAAACAGGATTAAGGTATGAACGATGAATTTTGGACTGCTTTGGATGATTTGGTCAAAAACACAGATATAGTAATAGATAGGCCAAAAGGAACTGCCCACCCTCGATACCCCAATTTTATTTATAAAGTTGATTATGGTTTTTTGAAAGAAACAGCATCCATAGACGGGGCAGGAATTGACGTTTGGGTTGGAACGGGTGAAAAAAGGATCGATGCAATCATGTGCATTGTGGATTTGATGAAAAAGGACTCTGAAATCAAAATTTTGATTGGATGCACAGAAGAAGAAAAACGACTCATATATCAAGCTCATAATGAGACAGAATATATGAAAGGTATTTTAATTCGACGGTAAATTCCAGTTTATTGAGGAGCTTGCAAAATCAACATTCCCTCCATGATCAGGACGGAACTTGCATCCCCATAATTAAAAAACCCTAAAAAAAACGTTCACACACTGCGCGCTCCTCTGTCCCCCCTCCACGACGGCAACGAAAGTAATCTACATGAAAAATTTCCTCCTCCACTACAAAAAACTCCATATCTGGCTCCTCTCCGCCCTGGGCGTCCTGCTGGTTCTCCGCCTCTGCCGGGGGAACCGTGCCTGGATGAACGCCCTGGCGGACCACGTCACCATCCCCCTGCGGCGGGGGCTGGGGGAGCTGTGCTACCGGGTGGACTTCTCCGTCATGGAGGTCCTCTACGTCCTGGCCGCCCTGCTGGCCCTCGCCTATCTGGTCTGGAGCGCCGCCGCCGTGGTCCGGGCCAGGGGCCGCCGGGTGCGGCGGGCCTATGGCGCGGCGCTGGGCGCCGTCTGCGCCCTTGTGACCGTCTACACCCTGTTCTTCTTCCTGTGGGGCCTCAGCTTCTGGACGGACAGCTTCCAGGACAAATCCGGCATCTACGCCCAGCCCGTGGCCCCGGAGGACCTGAAAGCGGTCACGGCCTGCTTCGCGGAGCAGACGGCCCGCTCCGCCGGCGGCGTCCCCCGGGATGAAAACGGCGTCTTCAGCCTGTCCTGGCAGGAGATTCTGGCGGACAGCCCCCATGTCTACGACGCCCTGGAGGAGGAGTTTCCCTTCCTGGCCTTTGAGGACAGGGGGGTCAAGCCCATGTTCTTCTCCCGCCTCATGAGCCGGATGGACTTCACCGGCTTCTACTGCGCCTACACCGGGGAGTCCAACGTGAACATCGACAGCCCCGCCTGCCTCCTGCCCTCCACCGTCACCCACGAGCTGGCCCACCAGCGGGGCGTCGCCTCGGAGCAGGAGTGCAACTTCCTGGCGGTGCTGGCCGCCACCACCAGCGGAAATCCCGCCTACGTCTACTCCGGCTGGCTCATGGGGTACATCTACCTGGGCAACGCCCTGTACACCCTGGACCCGGAGGCCTACTGGGCCATCCGGGAGACGCTGCCGGAGACGGTCCGGGCCGACCTGGCGGACAACAACGCCTACTGGGCCCAGTTCCAAAACTCCGCCGCCAAAAAGGTCTCCAACAAGGTCTACGACAGCATGCTCAAGGCCTACGGCGAGACCCGGGGCATCCAGTCCTACGGCACCGTGGTGGATCTGCTGGTGGCGTATTACAAATAATGTCCCGGCTTGAAAACCGGCCGCCGGTTTTCAAATGCGCCGACGATCCGGCAGTCTTTCCACAAGCTGAAAAAATTCCCCGGAGCAAAAGCTCCGGGGAATTTTTCTCAACGCTTGAGGTACTCATTGGGGTCCACCGGCTCACCGTCCTTGGTGACGGAGAAGTGGAGATGGGGCCCCTGGGCGGACTCCGCCGCCGCGGTGCGGCCCACCGCGCCGATGATCTGCCCGGCAGAGACGGTCTCCCCCGCCTCCACGTTGGGCCGGGCCTGGAGATTGGCGTATGTGGTCTCATAGCCGCCGTCGTGGCGGATGGTCACCGTGGTGCCCATCAGGGGGTCGTCGGTCACCGAGGACACGGTGCCGGAGCTGGCCGAGAGCACCGTGGTGCCCTGGACGGCGGCGATGTCGATGCCGTCATGGGTCCGCCAGTCCGCCAGCGTCTCGTTGTACACCAGCTGGTCCACGGAGAACACCGTGACCACCTCCCCGTTCAGGGGCGAGACGATCAGCCGGGGGGGCTCCACCGTCACCGGGGTGTCGTCCACCGGCACCTCCGGCATGGGGGGCGGCGCCTCCTCCTCCGGAGGCGCTTCCTCCTCCGCCGGGGCGATGGTCTCCACCAGGGCGGGGGGCTCCGGCGTGACGGGCTCCGCCTCAGCGGGGGTGATCAGGTCCGTTCTCTGGGGATCGCTCTCCGCCTCCGCGGGCTTGTCCCGGCCCGCGAACAGGGCGAAGCTGCCCCCCACGCCCACCGCCAGGACGCACAGGGCCAAAACCGCGTAAAATCCGGCGCTGCCAAAAATCGACTTCCATCTGTTCATTGCTTGTCCCTCCCTTAAATTGGTATACGGGGAGTATGGACAGCTTTGCCGGGAGTTATACACATTTCCCCCTTCGGTCCCGCAGATTATGATTGATTTTCCCGCCAAATCATGGTATAAAAAATTCGAGAAAACCCGAATTTTACAGATGGAGGATGGAATATGGAAAACAACGTGCGTCCCGCCGATATGCGGCGGATCAACACGCCGGAGCTGGCGGAGGCCTTTATCGCGGAGCAGGTGGAGAAGGTCCGGGCCCAGGTGGGGGACAAGAAGGTGCTGCTGGCCCTCAGCGGCGGCGTGGACTCCTCCGTGGTGGCCGCATTGCTCATCAGGGCCATCGGAAAACAGCTGGTGTGCGTCCACGTGAACCACGGCCTCATGCGCAAGGGCGAGAGCGAGCAGGTCATCGAGGTCTTCCGGAACCAGCTGGACGCCAATCTCATCTATGTGGACGCCACGGACCGCTTCCTGGACCTGCTGGCCGGGGTGGACGAGCCGGAGCGCAAGCGCAAGATCATCGGCGGCGAGTTCATCAAGGTCTTTGACGAGGAGGCGCGGAAGCTGGAGGGCATCTCCTTCCTGGCCCAGGGGACCATCTACCCCGACATCCTGGAGAGCGACGGCGTGAAGGCCCACCACAACGTGGGCGGCCTGCCGGAGGAGATGCACTTTGAGCTGGTGGAGCCGGTGAAGCTCCTCTTCAAGGACGAGGTGCGCGTGGTGGGCAGGGCCCTGGGCCTGCCGGTGTCCATGGTGGAGCGCCAGCCCTTCCCCGGCCCCGGCCTGGGGGTACGGTGCCTGGGGGCCATCACCCGGGACCGCCTGGCGGCCCTGCGGGAGTCCGACGCCATTTTGCGGGAGGAGTTCGCAAAGGCGGGCCTGGCGGACAAGGTGTGGCAGTTCTTCACCGTGGTGCCGGACTTCCGCTCCACCGGCGTGCGGGAGGGCAAGCGGGCCTTTGACTGGCCGGTGATCATCCGGGCGGTGAACACTGTGGACGCCATGACCGCCACGGTGCCGGAGATCCCCTACGCGGTGCTCAAGACCATCACCGACCGGGTGCTGGCGGAGGTGCCGGGGGTCTGCCGGGTGCTGTATGACCTGACGCCCAAGCCCATCGGGACCATTGAGTGGGAATGAGTTTTGGAAACTTTGAACCCGTTGCGGCACAACGGATAGACGGTTTTACGCCTCTCTTTTGATAACGATTTGATAACGCTCCCCATAGGCCGTATCATTCTGTATCCCCGGTGGATTGCAGGTGAAAAGTGTTCCTTTGCGGCTTGTGGGTGACAAAAACCATATTATAAAGCCCTTACCGATGGCAACGTCGGTAAGGGCTTTTGCTGTTTATTCGTCTGTCTCTGCCGCCTTGCGTTTTGCCCGAAGTGCGTCGAGTTCATCCCTTGTACGCTGGGCCTCTACTGCCGGATATGTGTAGCGCCAGTGGTCGTACTCCTCCCTGGTAATTTCCCCGGCCTCCAGCTTCTTGGCTTCATTTGCCCACCTGGAAAGCATTTCAAGCATGGAGAGATAAGTCCTGCCCTTGGACTTGTCCAGCCGCAGACAGATTTCGCCGTCAATCTCTCCAATGGTCAGGCCCCGAATGTCCTCCAGGGCAAAGAGGGTGTGCATAAGGCCAATGTCGCTGTCTATGTCAGGGACGGTCAAGGCATCGGTGGAGACTTCAAAGAAGCCCGCCAGCGTCCTGGTCAGGTCGGCCTTGGGGGTGCGGCTCCCGGTTTCATACTGCGCCATACGCACATCGGCGGAGCGTTCCGGGAACCCCACCACCTGACCGAGATACTTCTGCGTGACACCTTTCTTATTGCGGAAGAAGCGAATACGTTCACCAATCGCCATAACTGCCAACTCCAATCTATGTAATGGGGACACTTGGAGTATAACAGATATGTTTAGAACTGTCAAGCGAAATATAAATAAATTTGTTTATATTTTCTTCTTGGAAAGCCTTGACATAACGGAATAGAGTTAGTATAATGGGGCCAACATTAAACAAATAGCGTTATTATTCAAGAGGGGAGGAACCAGCATGGAGAACAAGTTTATCCGGGTGGACGAGGTAGCGGACGAGCTGGGCGTGTCGAGGCCCTACGCCTACAAGCTCATTCGGCAGCTCAACGAGGAACTGAAAGGAAAGGGCTTCATCACCATTGCGGGGCGGGTCAACCGCCAGTATTTCAACGAACGGCTCTACGGGGCCAGAAAGGAAGTGAACGAAAATGCCGGTATTTAAGGACGAAAAGCGGGGCACATGGTACGTCATGGCGTGGTATCGGGACTGGACGGGGGAGCGTAAGCAGAAGTGCAAGCGGGGCTTTCCCACCAAGCGGGAGGCCCAGGACTGGGAGCGCAGCTTTCAAATGCAGACCGCCGCCGACATGGATATGACCTTTGAAGCCTTCGTGGAGCTTTACACCAAGGATGTGCGGCCCCGGCTGAAAGAGAACACCTGGCTGACAAAGGAGAACATCATCCAGAAGAAGATTCTGCCCTACTTCGGCAAGCGGAAAATCAGCGAGATCACCACCAAGGACGTAATCGCATGGCAGAATGAGCTGCTGGCCTATCGGGACGAACAGCGCAAGCCCTACTCCCAGACCTATCTTAAAACCCTGCACAACCAACTCAGCGCCATTTTCAACCACGCTGTCCGCTTCTATGAGCTTCGCTCCAACCCCGCCGCCAAAGCCGGGAACATGGGGACGGAGGAACGAAAGGAAATGCTGTTCTGGACAAAGGCGGAGTATCAGCGGTTTGCGGAGGCTATGATGGACAAGCCCCTCTCCTACTACGCCTTTGAAATGCTCTACTGGTGCGGTATTCGGGAGGGGGAGCTTCTGGCCCTCACCCCGGCGGACTTCGACTTTGAGGCCGGGACGGTGAAGATCAGCAAGTCCTATCAGCGGCTCCACGGCGAGGATGTGATTACCACCCCGAAAACCAAGAAAAGCAATCGTACCATCAAAATGCCCAATTTCCTCTGTGACGAAATGCGGGACTACCTGGGGATGCTCTACGGGGTCAAGAAGAAAGACCGCATTTTCACCGTCACGAAAAGCTATCTCCACCATGAAATGGACAGAGGGGCGAAAGAGGCGGGGGTAAAGCGTATCAGAATCCACGACCTCAGACATTCGCACATTTCACTTCTGATTGACATGGGCTTCTCCGCTGTGGCGATTGCCGACCGGGTAGGCCATGAGAGTATCGAAATCACTTACC
>CAMNRF010000021.1 GCA_946551795.1 uncultured Oscillibacter sp. | reverse complement strand
GTTCGGCTACGCCTGCGACGAGACGCCGGAGCTGATGCCCCTGCCCCTGTCCCTGTCCCAGAAGCTCTGCAAGCAGATGACCCTGGTGCGCAAGACCGGGATTCTCCCCTATATGCGCCCCGACGGCAAGAGCCAAGTGACGGTGGAGTACGACGAGAACAACCGCCCCGTCCGAGTGGACACCGTGGTCATCTCCACCCAGCACAACCCCGACGTCACGCTGGAGCAGATCCGCCAGGACATGATCGAGCAGGTGGTAAAGGTAGTCATCCCCGCGGATATGCTGGATGAGAACACCAAATACTATGTCAATCCCACCGGCCGTTTCGTCAAGGGCGGCCCCGCGGCGGACGCCGGCCTCACGGGCCGGAAGATCATCGTGGATACTTACGGCGGCAGCGCCCCTCACGGCGGCGGCTGCTTCTCCGGCAAGGACCCCACCAAGGTGGACCGCTCCGCGGCCTACGCCGCCCGGTGGGTGGCCAAGAACATCGTGGCCGCCGGCCTGGCCCGCCGCTGCCAGGTGGAGCTGGCCTACGCCATCGGCGTGGCCCAGCCGGTGAGCATCCTGGTGGAGACCTTCGGCACCGGCACTGTGGACGACGGGAAGCTGGAGGCGGCCGTCCGGAAGGTCTTTGACCTGCGGCCCACCGCCATCATCCGGGACCTGGATCTGCGCAGGCCCATCTACCGCAAGCTGGCGGCCTACGGCCACATGGGCCGGGAGGACCTGGGCGTGACCTGGGAGAAGACCGACCGGGCGGAGGCCCTGAAGGCCGCCGTGGCGGAGTAATCTCGAGACAAAACAGGCGGCCCCGGAAAATCCGGGGCCGCCTGATCCTATCTCCGGCCGCGGGGGTCAGCTCTCCGCCGCCCCTTTCCCCGGGGCCCGGTAGCTCTCCAGGAACATGGGGGTCACGCTGTCGGTGTAGGCAACCAACGAGTACTCTCCCCCGCAGAGGCACCAGTCATACAGCAGCGCCCGCTCCCACAGGGCGTAGGCCTTCACGATGTCGTTCACCGTGCGGTCCGTCCGCAGCTGGCCCGCCTGCTGGCCCTCGGCGATGATCCGCCGCAGGAGTTTGAAATAGGTGCGGTTCCGGTCCAGCAGGTGCTTCTCCCCCCGGGCCAGAAGCTGGGTGGACAGCAGCCGGGCCAGCAGGTCCATGGACACGCCCCCGTCGATCATGGCGAAGAGCTCGTGGTTCAGGTACACCAGCTTCTCCATGGCGTCCAGGGCCGGGTCCATGACCTTCATCAGCTCCTCGTACTTCTCATCGAACACGTTGGCCAGGGTCCCCAGCAGTGCGTCCTTGCCGTCGAAGTAGTGGTAGAAGGAGCCCTTGGAGGTCTCCGACTCAAAGACGATGTCCTCCACGGTGGTCTCCTCGTAGCCCTGCTCGTAGAAGAGCCTCCAGGCCGCGGAGATGATCCGCCCTCTGGTGTTTCGGGTATTTTTCCTCGGCACGGTACCGCCCCCCTCTCTCTTCTCCCCAGCATATCACATCCCGGGACGATGCGCAAATCAAAATCCGCTCTACGGAGCGTAGATTGCTTTTTCCGTGGGGCATCCTGTATAATAAATCCCATGGACGGCCGTGGGAGACGCGGCATAGACTGCGAGACGAAAGAGGAGGCGCGGCACATGGACCACACCAAGATCGGCGGACTGATCCGCCGCCTGCGGCAGGAGCGGGGGCTGACCCAGCGCCAGTTGGCGGAGCGGATGGGCATCAGCGACAAGGCCGTCAGCAAGTGGGAGCGGGGCATGGGCTGTCCCGACCTGTCCCTCCTGCCGGAGCTGTCCGATATTTTTCACGTCGACCTGGACCAGCTCCTCGCCGGGGAGCTGGACTCCCGGGAGGCGCTGGGAGGAAACATGAAAAAAACAGCGTTCTATATCTGCCCGGACTGCGGCAATGTCATCACCGCCATGGCGGACGCCGCCGTCTCCTGCTGCGGCAAGCGGCTGGAGGCGGCACAGCCCCAGAAGGCGGAGGGGGCGGACCGCCTCACCGTAGAGGCGGTGGAAAACGACCTCTTCCTCACATCGGACCACCCCATGTCCAAGGACCACTACATCACCTTCACGGCCCTGCTCACCGGGGACAGCCTTGTGCTCCGCAAGCAGTACCCGGAGTGGGGCCTCCAGGTGCGGCTCCCCGCCATCGGCCACGGGAAGCTGCTGTGGCACTGCTCCCGGCACGGTCTCTTCTATCAGCTGGTTTGACAGGATGTCTGAAAAGCCCCGGCGGCCCAGATGGACCGCCGGGACTTTCTCTCTGTCACGCCAGGAATTTGATCAGATACAGCGCCAGCATATGCAGGGGGTAGAAGGCGTAGGACCCGTACTGGAGGGCCCGTCCGCCCCGGCCCTTCTCCCCGCCGTAGAGCCAGATGGGGATCAGCGCCAGCAGGGCAAAGCCCTGGGTCTGGAGCTCCAGGGCGCACCCGAAGAGCTCTATTGAAAGGTACTCCCCCTTGAAAAACACCATGTTCAGCAGCACAAGGCACGCCGCCTGCCCCAGCCGGGCCAGGGGAAAGCCCCGGAACACGCAGAACACCGCCACGGTCAAAACGCCCATGCCGCCGTAGTCCACCATGCCGATGGTCCCCGCCAGCCAGGCCCCCAGCAGGCCCAGCGCCCCCAGGGCGGCGGCTCTCGCCGTCCGCTCCCGCCGCGCCCGCTCCAGTCCCCGGACGGCCAGCAGGCCCAGCAGCAGCGTGAACATCACGTTCTGGTGGAAGGGGTAAAACACCGTGCTGGCGTACATCAGGTCAAAGGGAATCTCCGAGAGACAGGCAAAGGCCAGCAGCCGCAGGGCATAGCGCCGGAAATCGGAGGTATGGCGGGCCCCCTCCGCGATCTGAAAGGCAAAGATGGGAAAGGCGGTCCGCCCCACATACGTCATCCACTGGCTCCCGGGAACCACCATGGCCCACAGGTGGTCCAGCAGCATGGCCAGCAGGGCGATCCACCGCAGCTGGGCGGCGGTGAGCTGAAATTTTCCCGCGGATCTCTTCACGCGCCCGCCCCCTCTCAAAACTCTCCCCGCTCCATCCGCTCCTTGACGCTCTTTCCAAAGGGCGTGGCGGCCAGGCCCCCCAGGGCCGTCTCCCGCAGCTCCGCCGGGAGCCGCCTTCCCACGTCCCCCATGCAGTCGATGACCTCGTCCGCCGGCACCCGGCTGGTGATGCCCGCCAGGGCCATGTCCGCGCAGCTGACGGCGTTCACCGCCCCGATGACGTTCCGCTTCACGCAGGGCACCTCCACCAGCCCCGCGACGGGGTCGCAGACCAGGCCCATCAGGTTTTTCAGCGCCATGGCCGCGGCGTGGGCGATTTGCTCCCCGTCCCCGCCCCGCAGGGCCGTCAGGGCCCCCGCCGCCATGGCGGAGGCGGAGCCAATCTCCGCCTGGCATCCCCCGGAGGCCCCGGCGATGGACGCCCGGCTTCCGATCACCGCGCCGATGCCGGCGGAGACGTACAGTGCCCGCACCAGATCGTCCTCCTCCGCCCGGCCCGCCTGATAGAGGGGCACCAGCACCGCCGGCAGCACGCCGCAGGCCCCCGCCGTGGGGGCTGCCACGATCCGGCGCATACAGGCGTTGGACTCCCCCACGCACAGCGCCGTGGCGATGACCTGCCGCAGGTAGGGCCCGCACAGGGTGTCTCCTGCGGCGGCGTAGTCCCGCATCCGCTGGCCGTCTCCTCCCACCAGGCCGCTGAGGGACCGCCGGTCCCCCTGGTAGCCCTCCACGGACTCCAGCATGGCCCGCCAGGTTATCCGCATCTTCTCAAAGGAGTCCTCCGCCGTCACCTCCCGCTCCTCCAGATCCGCCTCCAGCACCACCTGCCAGAAGGGCTTGTTCCCCGCCTCTGCCGCGTCCAGGATCTCCGCCATGGAATCCAGGGCCATCTCAGTCCGCCTCCTTCTCGTAGTAGGTCACCCGCTCCACGCCGGGGATCTCCGCCACCATCTCCCGGGTCACGGCGGAGACCCGCTGGTCCGTCTCCAGCACCATCAGGGTGGCGCCGCCCCGCCGGTCCCGGCACAGGCTCATATTGGCCACGTTCACCCGGAACTTGCTGAGCTCCCGGGCGATGGAGGCCAGGGTCCCGGGGATGTCGTGGTGGCGGACGATCAGGGTGTTGAAGTCCCCGGTGAAGTCCACCGCCACCCCGTTGACCTCCTCCACCCGGATGCGCCCGCCGCCGGTGGAGGCCGCCCGCAGCACCAGCCGGTGCCCGTCCTCCGCCGTCACGTCCAGCACCGCCGTGTTGGGGTGGGCGCTTCGCAGCTGGACGGCGCGGAACGCAAATTCCAGCCCCCGCTCCGCCGCGAGGGCGAAGCTCCGGGGCACGTCCAGGTCGTCCGGCGCCATGCCCAGAAGGCCCGCCACCAGGGCCCGGTCCGTACCGTGGCCCCGCCCGGTCTCGGCAAAGGAGCCGTGCAGGCCGATGTCCGCCCGGACGGGCCTGCCGTCCAGCAGCGTCCGGGCCATCCGCCCGATGCGCACGGCCCCCGCCGTGTGGGAACTGGAGGGCCCCACCATCACCGGGCCCAGAATATCGAAGATGTCCAACATCGCAAGTCCTCCCTCCCCCGCCGGCGCCGTGGAAAATCCCGTGCCGCCGGCGGCGTTCGTCTCTCACAGCGTACCACACCCGCCCTGTTTTCACAAGTCCGTTCCCCGGCCCGGGCGAAAAAAGGACGCCCGAAGGCGTCCTTTCAGGCCTTGTTTGATAAATGGAAGAATACTCAGAGGCGAGGATTTTTTTCCAATCAAGGCGTTTTGACATTTTCAAACAGACTCCAGTACCTCAGTCCAGCACCTGCACGGCGGCGCCCAGCACGCCGTCGCCGATGTAGACACTCAGCGTGCCGTCGATCTCGCCCTCCCAGATGTGGTCGTAGTCCGGCAGGGCGGTCATCAGCTTTTGGCGCACGGTCTCCATCTCCGCCGGCGCGCCGCCGTTGGCCACCGCCAGATTGTACCGCTTATGCTCTCCGCAGGCCTTCACCGCCATGGCCACCAGCTTGTCCATCACCTGGTTGCGGCCCCGCACCTTGGCCACGGACTGCAGCTGTCCGTCGGGGGCGAAGGTGATGATGGGCTTGATCTGTAAAAGCGTCCCCGCCGTGGCGGTGACCTTGCCGATGCGCCCGCCCTTGAGCAGATACTCCAACGTGTCCACGGAGAAGAACGGGTGGCTCCCCGCCAGCAGCTGCGGCACCCGGCGCTCCGTCAGCTCCTTCCACTCCATCCCGCTCCGGATGTCCTCCGCCAGCTGGAGCAGGGTCATCCCCATGCCCAGAGACCCGCTGAGGGAGTCGTACACCTTCACCGGCAGCATCCCCCGGCACTCCTCGCCGATGAGGCGCACCAGGTTGTAGGTGCCGGAGAGGCCGCTGGAGAGCATCACGGCGATGACGCCGTCGTACCCGTCCATGACGATCTGGCGCAGGGTCCTCTCAATGTCCTCGCCGGAGGGCAGGGAGGTCTGGGGAAGCTCCCCGGAGCGCAGGCGGGCGTAGATGTCCGCTCCGAAGATGTCCACGCCGTCGGCGTACTCTCCGTCAGCGCACAAAATCCGCAGCGGCACCCGGTAGATGTGGTTCTCCTCCGCCAGGCGGGGGGACAGATCCGCGCAGGAGTCCGTCAGCAGGGCGATCTTTTGTGGAATCATAATTCATCTCCAGTTTTCCAGCAAGCAAAAAATGGTAGCAGGGCCATTATCGCACAAAAAAGAGGAAACTGCAAGAGGAAAAAGCGGCCGGGAGGTTCTGCCGGAGCTTTTTGTCTTCCGAGGCGTCCTCCCCGCTCTCCCAGCCCCGCGCCTCCGCTGAATATCTGCCGTTTTCCGCCGGCGGGGCCCTGCCGGCACGTTCCGCGGGCACGATCTCCCCTTTCAAATTGGTGTTGCTAATGCTCTATTTTCTGAATCCTTCGTCAAAGTGATGAATCCCTATGCATAAATATAGTGGCCCTCAAACCGAAGGCCACTATATTTTCCCCTTTAAGCTGTTGTCCTTTTCCCAAGTTTCCGAACCCAAATAACGATAACAGCGGCAGTTGAAATGAGAAATTCTGCGAATATAACTGGTTTCCCCATTATGTCCGTTTCGTGAAAAAGGAAGAAGTCATGCTCAACAAAGCATACTGCAAAGAATACCAGGTACACAGCGATCGAGTATAGAATACAAGCCCCAATCTGGTGTTGCCGTTGTTCACGGACAAGCATCTGCTGTTGCTGTTTTTCCAGCATTTCTGTTTTCACGGATAAATCATCAATCTCAGATGATTTCAGCAGATAATCAGTTGTAACATCAAAAATCGTACTCAATGCTACAATCTTTTCCAATTCAGGAACGGCCTGGCTACTTTCCCATTTGGAAATAGATTGTCTTGAAACATCAAGTTTCTCGGCTAACTGCTCCTGCGTCATGCCTTTAGCCTTCCGCAAGGTCAAAATCTTTTCTGAAAAATTCATAGGTCTTTTATCCTCCTTGTTATGATACTAAAATAATACTAGAATCCTCGATTGACCTCTATATAGTCCACTGAACATTTGCGCAACTAACGGTAGCAATGCTAGAGCAATTTTGAAACACCTGCATTTTTTTACTGTAACAATATAATATTTTCTTGTCTATTACAAGGATAAGAATTGATCCAGAATTGATTCCACCCCATTTTACGATGATTGTTATAGTTTCTGGGGACTTTTGTGAAATTGCCGAAGTTTATACCCAGCAACACTTTCCTTAAAAGAGACGGCACGATGCCCCCCTTGACAACCCGCCCCGCTTCGTGGTATGATTTTCCCGTCCCCGGAAAGTCTTCTCTGACCGGCGGACAGCAAACTCGATTCTGTCGTTCTGGCGGCGAGGCGTGAAGCTCCGAGCCGTAAGAGGAGAGAGGCGGCGCGGGAGGCCCCGCGTCCTGTCAGGCTGTGCCATCCCCTCCGCCAGACGGCGGAGGGGATGTTTTTTGATGTTCTGAAAGGAGGGACGCGTATGGAGACCCGGGTGGCCGTGGTCGCCGTCATCGTCCGCCAGGGCGGCGCCGTGGCGGAGCTGAACGACCTGCTGCACCAGTATGCAAGGTATATCATCGGCCGGATGGGCGTACCCTATCCGGCGAGGGGCGTGAATGTCATCAGTGTGGCCATGGACGCGCCGGCGGACGCCATCTCGGCGCTGTCCGGCAAGCTGGGGCGGCTCCCTGGCGTGACCGCCAAGACGGTGTACGCGCCGGAGGCGGCGCTGCAATCGTAACAATTTTCGCTCCCCTTCTCCGGGGTCCCGGCAAAAAGAAACGAAAAAGAGGCGTTCACTATGAAACTGCATCAAAAATTTCTATCCACAGCCCTGACGCTCCTTCTCCTGGTCTCCCTGACCGCCTGCGGCCAGAGGGCGGATGCCCCCGCTCCCGCGGCGCCGGAGACGGCGGCTCCGGAAGCCGCCGCCCCGGAATCGGATGCCCTCCCGGCAGAGCCCCCCGCGGCCCCTGTCCAGATGCGTGCGGCCGCGTTGAAGGGCCCCACCGCCATGGGGCTGGTGAATCTGATGTCCACCCCCGGTGCGGGACAGGACTATGAATTCACCCTGGCGGGCTCCGCCGACGAGGTGACCCCCGCCCTGATCAAGGGGGACCTGGACGCGGCCTGCGTCCCGGCCAACCTGGCCTCCGTGCTCTATAACAAGACGGAGGGCGGCGTGGTGTGCCTGGCCGTCAACACCCTGGGGGTGCTCTACATCGTGGAGAACGGGGAGGAGATCCGGTCCATGGAGGACCTCAGGGGCAGGACCATCGTCTCCGCCGGCAAGGGGGCCACGCCGGAGTACGGCCTGCGGTATCTCCTCAGTGAGAACGGCATCGACCCGGACCGGGACGTGACCATCGACTGGAAGAGCGAGCACAGCGAGTGCGTGGCGGCCCTGGCCTCCGGGGCGGCGACGATCGCCATGCTGCCCCAGCCCTTCGTCACCGCCGCCCAGGGGAAGATCGAGGGACTGCGCACAGCCCTGGACCTGACGGCGGAGTGGGACGCCCTGGACAACGGCTCCGCCATGATCACCGGCGTGGTCGTGGCCCGGCGGGCCTTCGTGGAGGAACACCCGGAGGCCGTGGAGCGGTTTTTGGAGGAGTACGCCCAAAGCGTGGACTGGGTTAACGCCAATCCCGCGGAGGCCGGGGCGCTGATCGCGGAGTACGGCATCGTGGAGAGCACCGCCCTGGCGGAGAAGGCCCTGCCCCACTGCAACATCGTCTGCCTCACGGGGCAGGAGATGTTTGAGAAGCTCTCCGGCTACCTCCAGGTCCTCAGCGAGGCCGCGCCGGAATCCGTGGGCGGGGCGCTGCCCCGGGACGACTTCTACTATGGCGCGGCATAGGGGACCTCTCCGCCCCTGGGCCGTGGTCCTCTGGCTGCTGGTGTGGCAGCTGGCCGCCATGGCCTTGGCGGCGGCCTATCCCCACGGGGGGCTGCTGCTGGCCTCCCCCCTGTCGGCCCTGCGGCGGCTGGGGGAGCTGGCGGTCACCACAGCCTTCTGGCGGGCGGTGGGCTGGTCTGCCTGCCGCATCCTGGGGGGCTTCCTGCTCTCCTGCGGGGCGGCGGCGGCACTGGCGGCCCTGGCCGCCAGGTACCCAAGGGCGGAGGAGCTGCTGGCACCCCCGGTGGCGGCGGTGAAGGCCACGCCGGTGGCCTCTTTCATCATCCTGGCCCTGGTGTGGCTGAACAGCGGCCAGCTGCCGCTGTTCATCGCCTTTTTGATGGTGTTCCCCACGGTGTACCTGAACCTGCTGGAGGGCATCCGCCAGACGGACAGGAAGCTGCTGGAGATGGCCCGGGTGTTCCGGGTGTCCCCCGCCCGGCGGCTGACGGGGATCTACCTGCCCCAGGTGCTGCCCTATTTCCGCTCCGCCGCCTCGTTAGGGCTGGGCCTGTGCTGGAAGGCGGGCATCGCGGCGGAGGTCATCGGCCTGCCCGCCGGGTCCATGGGGGAGCGGCTGTACACCGCCAAGATCTACTACCAGACGCCGGATCTCTTCGCCTGGACCGCCGCCATCGTGGCGGTGTCCGCGGCCTTTGAGCGGCTCTTTTGGAAGCTGGTGGACGCCCTGGCGGGAAAGGCGGCGGTGTGATGGAGATTCGGGTCAGTCACCTCTGGAAATCCTACGGCGGCGTGGCGGTGCTGCGGGATGTGACCTTCACCGCGGGAGACGGCGTCACCTGCGTCATGGCCCCCTCCGGGGCCGGGAAGACCACCCTGCTGCGCATCCTGCTGGGCCTGGAGACGGCGGACAGCGGCACGGTGGAGGGAGCGGACTGCCGCTGGGCGGCGGTGTTCCAGGAGGACCGGCTGCTGGAGCACCTGGACGCCGCCGGAAACCTGCGGTTCGTTCTGGGGCGGCGCTGCGACGCCGCCCAGGCCGCCGCCGTGCTTGCGGAGCTGGGTCTGGAGGACACGGGCGGCAAGGCC
This sequence comes from uncultured Oscillibacter sp., assembly GCA_946551795.1. Taxonomy (GTDB): domain Bacteria; phylum Bacillota; class Clostridia; order Oscillospirales; family Oscillospiraceae; genus Oscillibacter. Next base: position 21,755 of record CAMNRF010000021.1, on the reverse strand, counting down.
GTGCGGACGTACTCCGGCGGGATGCGGCGGCGGCTGGCCCTGGCCAGGGCGCTGCTGGCGGAGAGCGGCGCCCTGGCCCTGGACGAGCCCTTCGCCGGTCTGGAGAGCGAGACCCGGCGGCGGGCCTGGAGCTGCATCCTCCGCCACAGGGGGCAGCGGCCTGTCCTGCTGGTGACCCACGACGGAGAGGACGCGGCGGGGCTGGACGCCAAAGTCGTCCGCCTGGTTTAAAGGGCATGATAAAAAGCGACAGGGGCGGCCAAAGGCCGCCCCTGTCGCTTTCTTAAAACTTTCTGGACCATCCAATGTCCCCGCCTCTCACAGGGACTCCGGGCCAAAGCTGTGGGGCAGCAGGTCCGGCAGGGAGAAGGTCCGCTCCTCCCCGGCGCCGTTGAGGCAGATGACCTCCAGGTCCGGGGCAAACTCCCGCATCACCTGGCGGCAGATGCCGCAGGGGGTGCAGAAGTCCTCCCCCCGCCCGGCGATGACAATGCGGCGGAAATCCCTGTGCCCCTCCGCCACGGCGTGGGAGATGGCGTTGCGCTCGGCGCAGATGCCGGCGGGGTAGGCGGCGTTCTCCACGTTGCAGCCGGTGTAAACCGTTCCGTCCTCACACTCCAGCGCCGCCCCCACGGGGAAGCGGGAGTAGGGGCAGTAGGCCCGGTCCAGCATGGTGATGGCGGCGGCCTTCAGTTCCTCTCTTGTCATGGTGTGTTCCTCCTTGTCAGGCTTCGCTCTGGGAGACAGACCGGACCGTGTACTCATCCGCCGTCCCCGCGTCCATGGACTCCGTGTCATAGTAGATCGTGACGCCGTGGAGCTCGTCCGGCCAGTAGACGTCGCAGAGCTCTCCCCATTGGGTGGTCACCTCTCTGTGGGGCACGCCCCAGGCGGTGTGGACCTCCCGGCGGGTATGGCCCTCCAGAGCGAGGGGGAGCCTGGGGTCCAGGCCAATCTCCTCCAGCGGGGGGATCTCTTTGACCGGGCAGAGGACGTACCGCACCGGAACGGTGTATGAGTCGGCCAGTCCCTGGTTCATAGGCTCTGTGTCATAGTACACAGTGACCCGGCCGCCGCCCTCCAGGGCATAGATGTCGCCGAAGAGGCCGGAGAGCATCCCATCCGGCTCTCCCCAGGCGTTCAGAATCTCCTGGCGGGGAAGACCCAGCAGGGCGGCCTCCGCCGCCTCCCAGCCCATGCCGGGCAGCTCCTCCGGACCGGGAAAACCCGCCGGACCGGTCCTCCCGGCCAGCAGAAGCGCCGCCGCCGTCACCGCCGCCAGCGCCGCGGCGGGGAGCGCGCGGCCTTTGAAAAGCGCCTTCATATGTACTCCTTTCACTCCCAGAGGATCTCCCGCTGGGGCCGCACGTCCACATCCATGATGTCCTTGGCGTCGTAGAACTGGAGATACCGCTCCCGGGCGCGGCGGAGGGTGGTGCCGTCGGGGTGGAGGCGGTCGCAGATCACGGCGCAGAGGTCCTTTTTGATGAAGCTGAAGCTCTCGGTGCCCACGGAGCAGAACACCCGGAAGCCCTGGCTCTGGAGGTACTGGAAGATGGGGCCGGTCTCGGTCCAGTCGTTGCCGTCGGGCCGGGCGCCGTGGGGATAGTACAGGATGGGCGTCTCCCCCACCAGGGAGCCCACCTCGTCAAACCACTTCTCCGTGTCGGTCTGAACAGTCTCCAGGGGCTTTTTGGCCAGGTTGATGTGGCCCCAGGTGTGGCTGCCGAAGGTCCAGCCGGTGCGCTTGAGCTCGGCGATGATGGGTTTCACCGCCTCCCGCTCCCGCTGGCGGTTTTCCTCGTGCTCCGCCGACTGGTCCTCCTTCTCCGTCTGGGTACGGTAGCCCAGGATGCCGCAATAGCCGGTGAGGCTCAAACTGGCCTTGGCGCCGAAGGGGGAGAAATCCGGGTGCTCCTCCACGAACTTGTCCAGCATGGGGATGGCGTCCAGGTCCCGGCTGACCACCTCATTGCCCTGAGGGTCTTTGCCCCAGGAGGCGATTCTGCCGTCGTCATCCAGAATGAGCTTGTAGGTAAAGCCGTTTTCCAGCATGTAGGGGTAGTAATTGGTGTCGTCGTAGGAGAAGATCACCGGCTTTTTTCCCTCGGGGAGATACAGGGTGTTCCGGACCATCTTCGGCTGGCCGTCCTCCCCGGTGTCCTCCCGCCACACGTCGCCGATGTCCACCAGCACGTAGCCCTTGTCGTAGACGCTCTGGAGGATCTTCCGGAACTCCCCCGCCGTCACCATGTAGTCGTCGATGCCGTCGGCCTGGGCGTCTCCGTCAAAGGCCAGCTCCGGGTAGGCCACCACCGGGTGGAAGAACAGGTGCTCCACAATGCCGTCCCAGGGGGCGTAGGCCGCGCCGTCCCGGCTGCCGCCCTCCGGCATCACCGTGGGGTCCAGAATCTCGTAGGGCTCGGGCTCCGGTTCCGGTTCCGGCTCCGGCTCGGGGGCCTCCTCCTGAACGGGAGGCGCGGGGTCCTCCGCCGGCGCCGCGGCGCTCGGCACCTGGCCGCAGGCCGTGAGGGACAGCAGCAGGGACAGCAGCAGGAGGAGGGCAGTCATACGGGGCATCGAAAAAACGTCCTTTCTGTCGAATGTTCTGACAGATACAGTATGACAGAAACGGCGGGAAAAAGAACCACAAAAAAGTGACAAAAAAATGACAAAATCTGAGTGAATTGTTACAATTGTAAGCGGGCCGCCGGAGGGATTGCCCTCCGGCGGCCCGCCGTCTCACCGCTTGTCCCCCGGCTTGAAGAGCAGGGCCATCAGCACGCCGGCGGTCACCGCCATGGTGATGCCGCCGGCGGTGGCGCTGAGCCCGCCGGTGAGGACCCCCAGCCAGCCCTGTTCCCCCACCGCCTTCTTCACGCCCTTGGCCAGGGCGTGGCCGAAGCCGGTGAGGGGCACCGTGGCCCCGGCGCCGCCCCAGTCCGCCAGGGGCTGGTAGAGCCCCAGGGCGCTGATGAGCACCCCCGCCACCACGTAGCCCGTCAGGATGCGGGCGGGGGTGAGCTGGGTCTTGTCGATGAGGATCTGGCCGACGGCGCAGAGGATGCCGCCGCAGAGAAACGCGTTGAGATATTCCATAAGATCTGCCTCCCGTGGGATTTTTCCTCAGTGTTTCCCGGGAGCGGCAGAAATATGCCGGTTTTCAGACGATAAAGCCGCCGTCGGCGGTGAGAACCTGTCCGGTGAGAAAGGAGGCGCGCTCCGAGGCGAAAAAGGCCACGGCGTGGGCCACGTCCTCCGGCGTCCCCAGGCGGCCCAGGGGCGTCTGCTCCGCCAGGTCCCGCAGGGTCTCCCGCCCCAGGACCTGCACCATGTCCGTGTCGATGACGCCGGGGGCCACACAGTTCACCCGGATGCCCGAGGGGGCCAGCTCCAGGGCCAGGGAGCGGGTCAATCCGATGAGGGCCGCCTTGGTGCAGGCGTAGGCCGCCTCGCAGGAGGCCCCCCGGAGGCCCCAGATGGAGGAGATGTTGACAATGCAGCCCCGTTTCTCCGAGATCATATGGGGCAGTACCGCCTGGATGGCGTTCCGGGCGCCCCCCAGGTTCACGCCCAGGTAGCGGTCCCACAGCTCGTCGGTGATGTCCTGAAACAGACACTGGCCCGCCACGCCGGCGTTGTTCACCAGCAGCTCCACGGGGCCCAGGGTCTCCGACGCCGCCTGCACCATCTCGCTCACGGCGGCGCGGTCGGCCACGTCGGCCCGGCAGGCCATGGCCATCCGGCCCTCGGCGCGGAGGAGGGACACCACCTCCTCCGCGGCCTCCTCATGCTCCAGGTAGTTGACGCAAACAGGCCAGCCCTGCCGGGCCAGCTCCAGCGCCGCGGCCCGGCCGATGCCCCGCGAGGAGCCGGTGACCAGTGCGGAACGATTCATAGAAACAAGTCCTTTCGTATCGGAGGGCCGTCCGGCCGGGTCCTGTTTTTCAGGCGGTGTTCGCTCTCCCGGGCTTTGAGGCCGTACTGCGGCCGGCGGCCAAAAACGAGCTCCACCCTCGCGCGGCTTCGATTGTATCACACCCGGCCCTGAGACGCAAGGGCGATTCCAACCCTTGATTTGCGGAGAGCTCCGTGGTACAATGCGGTACAATTGCCAATTTTGAGAGGAGTGTTGAAATTTGAGAGAGATCGATCCCAGCCAGACTGGCCGCGCCGAAGCCTTTGCCCTGTGGATGAACGCACCCATGCCCATGGTGACGCTGTTCAAGACCCTGGACGTCACGAACCTCGCGGGGCTCAGCCGCCGGCGCGGCTGTAAATTCAACATGCTGATGTGCTGGTGCGTCGGCGCGGCGGCCTCCCGGATGGAGGAGTTCTACCTGCTGCCGGTGGGTGAAACGCTGGTTCAGTACGACCGCGTCGCGGTGAACACCGTCGTCGCCCTCCGGGACGGCGGCATCAGCACCTGCGACATCCCCTTCTCTCAGGACCTGGGACACTTTGAGGCGGACTACCTCTCCCTCACCGGCCAGGTCCGAGACACCGGCCGGGCGCACGACCTGGAGGACCATATGGTCGTCGGCACCTCCGCCCTGGCTCAATATGACATCGACGGCGCGGTGAACCTCTACGCCGGCTGCTACAACAACCCCTTCCTGATCTGGGGGCGGTATCGCAGAAAGCTCCTGCGGACGGAGCTCCCCGTCTCCTTCCAGTTCCATCACACGCAGCTGGACGGCATTCCCGCGGCGCAGTTTCTGGAGCGCCTCCAGGAGGAGATCCGGAATTTGAAATTGTAAAAATTCCCCCCGTCCCGCCTTGCCACGGCGCGCCCCGCGTGGTATAATTCTGTGTTGATAAATACTGGCTTTCAGGAGGCGTACATATGCGTCAGATCAAACCCATTGCATACGGCTCACCGGAGTACCGGGAGACCCTGGAGCTGCGGAACCGGGTCATGCGGATTCCCCTGGGTCTGGACATCCACAGGGAGGACTTCAGCTGTGAGAAGGAATCCTCCATCATCGGCGCCTTTGACGGCGAACAGCTCCTGGGCGTCGGCGTCATGAGCCACAAAGACGTCTTCAAGGTGGAGTACCTCTGTGTGGACTTCCACCTCCAGGGCACCGGCGTCGGCGGGGAGCTGCTGGACCGCCTAGAGGCCATGGCGGCGGAGCAGGGCGGAAAGGTTATGTACCTGGATGCCCGAGTGACGGCCCAGCCCTTCTACGCCCACCGGGGCTATGAGACCACCAGCGAGGTCTTCATCATGGAGTGCGCCCCGGTGCCCCACGTGGCCATGGAAAAGCCGCTGTGACGGCGGCATCAAACATCAATCCGGAAGGGAAGCGTTGATATGTGGTTCATTCTGGCGCTTTTGTCGGCGGTCTTCGCCGCTCTGACCTCCATTCTGGCAAAGGTGGGCATCGAGGGGGTGTCCTCCAACCTGGCCACCGCCATCCGCACCGCCGTGGTGCTGGTCATGGCCTGGGGCATGGTGCTTCTCACCAACACCCAGGGGGGCATCACGGACATCAGCCGGAAGAGCTGGCTGTTCCTGATCCTCTCGGGTCTCGCCACCGGGGCCTCCTGGCTGTGCTACTACAAGGCCCTCCAGATCGGCGAGGCCTCCAAGGTGGTGCCCATCGACAAGCTCAGCGTGGTCATCACGCTGGTGCTGGCCTTTGTCTTTCTCCACGAGAAATTCACCGTCAAGTCCCTGGCGGGCTGCGTCCTCATCGGCGCGGGGACACTGTTGATGGTCCTGTAAATCCTGTGAAAACACCAGCGGCCTCCCATGGGGGAGACCGCTGGTGTTTTTCCGCTTTTCATACGATTTTTTGAGAAAACTATTTCGTTTTATTTGAAAGGGAAACACATTCCCCGTTTCCCTTTTGCGCCTAGAGCAATTCCCAGAAATAATGAGAAAAAAGGAAGCGAGGACAGGGACCGCAGGGCAAGGCGGAGGACGCAGGCGGGCTGTCGCCCGGCAAGAAAATTTAACGCAGAGCGGCGGAAAAAGATTCGCCGATTGGGCGTTTTGGCATTTTCCAAACAGGGCCTAGTATCAGCACCGGCTGAAGGCCGCCGTCATGGCATGGATCTCCTCCGCCAGGTCCGCCGTGACCTGTCCCGGCAGCAGCCGCCAGCACCAGTTGCCCTCCGCCACGCCGGGGACGTTGAGCCGCGCCTCGCTGCCAAGGCCCAGGTAGTCCTGCATCTGGGCCACGAACAGCTCCGCCACGCTGCCCTGGCCGCACCGCAGCAGGGCCCTCCGGGCGCTCTCGCCGTCGGAGGCCCCCAGGTATGTCTCCACAAAGGCCCGCTCCTCCCGGGATGCGTGGGCGTACCAGCCCGCGGCGGTGTCGTTGTCGTGGGTGCCGGTATAGCAGATGCAGCCGGGCTGGTAGTGGTGGGGGAGATAGGCGTTGTCCGGTCCGGAGAAGGCGAACTCCAGCACCTTCATCCCCGGCAGTCCCGCCTCCTCCCGCAGCTGGTGGACGGCATCAGTGAGGATGCCCAGGTCCTCGGCGATGTACGTGGTCTGTGGAAACCAGCTGGTGAGCACCCGCAGCAGGTCCATGCCGGGGCCCTTCTCCCAGGCCCCCGTCTTGGCGGTGTCGGACCCGGCGGGGACGGCCCAGTAGCTCTCCAGCCCCCGGAAGTGGTCGATGCGGATGGCGTCAAACAGCCTGCTGGCCCCCTCCACCCGGCGAATCCACCAGCCGAAGCCGTCCCGCCGCATGGCCTCCCAGTTGTACAGGGGGTTGCCCCAGAGCTGCCCCTCCTCCGAGAAGTAGTCCGGCGGCACTCCCGCCACCTTGGAGGGACGGCCCTCCCGGTCCAGCAGGAACTCCCCCCGCTCCGACCACACGTCGGCGGAGTCCAGAGAGACGTAGATGGGCATATCGCCGATGATCCTCACGCCCCTTTCGTTGGCGTAGTCCTTCAGCTCCGCCCACTGGGTGAAAAACCAGTACTGCACATAGGACCGGAAGGCCACGTCCTCCCGGAGCTCCCGCCGCCAGTGCTCCAGCGCCTCCGGCTCATGGCGGCGCAGGCCCTCGTCCGGCCAGTCAAACCAGGCGGCGTTGTCAAAGTGGAGCTTGGCCGCCCGGTATAAAACATACTCCGCCAGCCAGGGGTTCTTCTCCGCGAAGGCCCGGACCTCTCCGTCCCCCCTGCCCCTGGCCCGCTGAAAGGCCCTGCGCAGCAGCGGCTCCCGCAGGCGGTACAGCGTCCCGTAGTCGATCCGGTCCGAGGGCGGCACCCGGGCCCCCTCCAGGTCGGACTGATCCAGCAGCCCCTCCGCCGCCAGGCGCTCCAGGTCGATCAGCAGCGGGTTGCCCGCGAAGGTGGACTCGCTGGTATAGGGGGAGTTGCCCGCCCCGGTGGGGCCGATGGGCAGAATCTGCCACCATGTCTGCCCTGCGTCGTGGAGGAAATCCACAAACGCCTTGGCCTCCGCCCCCAGGACACCGGCGCCATACTCACCCGGCAGGGAAAAAATCGGCAGCAGAATGCCGGCGGAACGCTCCATGAAACCATCTCCTTTTCTCCGTTTCTGTCGCGATTCTATTGTAGGAAAGACACGGGCGGCTGTCAAGCCGGTTTTTTTGCGGAAAGACGCCTCCGGCGGTGCCGGAGGCGTCTCTTTTACTTCATCAGCTCGTACATGACCGCCTTGATGGTGTGCATCCGGTTCTCCGCCTCGTCGAAGACGATGGAGGCCGGGGACTCAAAGACCTCGTCGGTGACCTCCATGGCCTCCCGCCCGAACTTCTCGCCCATCTCCTTCCCCACCCTGGTTCTGTGGTCGTGGTAGGCGGGCAGGCAGTGCATAAAGCGGCACTGGGGCCCGGCGTTGTCCATCAGGGCCTTCGTCACCTGATAGGGCCCCAGGGCCTCGATGCGCTCCTGCCAGACCTCCACGGGCTCGCCCATGGAGACCCAGACGTCAGTATAGAGCACATCTGCTCCCTTAGTGGCCTCCACGGGGTCCTGGATGAACTCCAGCACCGCGCCGGTCTCCCGTGCAATCGCCTGGCAGGTCTCCACCAGGGCACTGTCCGGCATATAGGCCGCCGGAGCGCAGGCCACGAAGTGCATCCCCATCTTGGCGCAGCCCACCATCAGGCTGTTGCCCATGTTAAACCGGGCGTCTCCCAGGTACACCAGCTTCACGCCCCGGAGCTTCCCGAAGTGCTCCTGAATGGTGAGGAAATCCGCCAGAATCTGGGTGGGGTGGAACTCGTTGGTGAGGCCGTTGAACACCGGCACCCCGGCGTGGGCGGCCAGCTCCTCCACCAGATCCTGCCCAAAGCCCCGGTACTCGATGCCGTCGAACATCCTGCCCAGCACCCGGGCGGTGTCGGCGATGGACTCCTTCACGCCGATCTGAGAGCCGGTGGGTCCCAGGTAGGTGGAGCCCATTCCCAGGTCCTGAGCCGCCACCTCAAAGGCGCAGCGGGTGCGGGTGGAGGTCTTCTCAAAGATCAGCGCCACGTTTTTGCCCTCTAGGCACCGGTGGGGAATCCCCGCCTTCTTCTTGGCCTTGAAATCCGCGGCGGTGTCCAGAAACTGCTGAATCTCCGCGGGGGTGAAGTCCAGGAGCTTCAAAAAATGGGTGTGGTTTTCCATGGGTAAAACCCTCTCTTTCTTGGATTTTGCGGGAAAATCCCCGCAGTCGAAATCCGTAGGGGCCGCCGTTTAGAGCTGCGGCGTCCCCCCTGCGGGTGCCCGGCGGCCCGTTTCGGAGGAAACCCGATGTTACGCCAGGACCTTCCGCATGATCTCCAGGCCCTTGTCCATCTCCTCCTTCGTGATGACCAGAGGCGGCAGCAGACGCATGCCCGGGCCGGCGGTCAGCACCAGGAGGCCGTTTTCAATGAGCGTGCTGGCGATGTCCTTATTGGTATAGCCGTCCCTGACCTCGATGCCGATCATGAGCCCCAGGCCCCGGGTCTTTCCGAAGCAGGGAAGGTCCAGCGCCTCGATGCCCCTGCGGAGATATTCGCCCTTGGCCTTCACCTCCTCCAAAAAGGCGTCGGTAAGGGTCTCCTGCACCACCAGCCCCGCGGCGGCGCAGACAGGGTTGGCGCCGAAGGTGGTGGCGTGGGTGCCTGGCCCCAGCACGTCCCGGCACTTCTCGCCGGCCAGGACGCCGCTCATGGGCAGTCCCCCGGCGATGCCCTTGGCGAAGGACACCGCGTCCGGCAGAATCCCATACTGCTGGAAGGCAAAGAGGCTGCCCGTCCGGCCCACGCCGGTCTGGACCTCGTCCGCCAGCAACAGCCAGTCCCGCCGGGCGCAGAGGTCCGCCAGGGCCTTCACATACGCTCCGTCCAGGGGCAGCACGCCGCCCTCGCCCTGGACCAGCTCCACCATGACGGCGCACACGTCGTCTCCGGCGGCGGCCTCCAGGTCGTCAAGGTCGTTGGCGGCGGCGTAGCGGAAGCCCTCGGTGAAGGGGAAGAAGTAATTGTGGAACACGTCCTGTCCCGTGGCCTTCAGCGTGGTGATGGTGCGGCCGTGGAAGGAGTTTTTCAGGGTGATGATGGCGGAGCGTCCCTGGCCGTACTTGTCGAAGCTGTACTTCCGGGCCAGCTTGATCATGCCCTCGTTGGCCTCTCCGCCGCCGTTGGCGAAGAAGACGCAGCTCTCCCCGGTGCGCCTGCACAAAATCTCCGCCAGGCGGGCGGGGGGCTCCGTGTAGAAGAGGTTGGACACGTGGTTCAGCTTCCTGGCCTGAGCCGCCACGGCGTCCGCCCAAGGCTGGTACCCATAGCCCAGATCCGTGACGCCGATGCCGCTGGTGAAGTCGATGTACTCCCGTCCCTCCGGGTCGTAGAGCCGCGCGCCCTCCCCGTGGTCAATGGTCACCGGGAAGCGGCCGTAGGTGTTCATGATATACTGGTGGGTCAGGCTCTTGATCTCCTGAGACGTCATGTCTATTCCTCCCTTTTCAGCATGGTGCCGATGCCCCGGTCACTGAGCAGCTCGATGAGAATGGAGTGGGGGATGCGGCCGTCCAGAATGTGGACCCGCTCCACGCCGCCGCGGATGGCGTCCACGCAGCACTCCATCTTGGGGATCATGCCCCCGGAGATCACGCCCTGCTCCATGAGCGCCGGCACCTCGTCGGTGCGGACCACATGGATCAGCGTCTCCTCGTCCCCGGGGTCCCGCAGGAGGCCCCGGACGTCGGTGAGCAGGATCAATTTCTCCGCGTGGAGGGCCTCCGCCAGCTTTGCCGCGGCGGTGTCGGCATTGATGTTGTAAACGGTGTCGCTGTCCGTCCCCTGGGCCACGGTGGCCACGATGGGGATGTAGCCGCTGGCCAGGGCGTTTTCCACCGGGGCGGGATTCACGCCGGTGATCCGGCCCACCAGGCCGTACTTCTCGTCCAGCTGCACCGCCTGGAAGAGGCCGCCGTCCATGCCGCACAGGCCGATGGCCTGCCCGCCCAGGCGGCTGAGCTGGGACACCAGGTCCTTGTTGACCTTGCCGCACAGGATGGCCTGGACCACGTCCATGGTGGTGGCGTCGGTATAGCGCAGGCCGTCCACAAACCGGGACTCGTGGCCGATCATCTTCAGCATGGCGGAGATCTCCGGCCCGCCGCCGTGGACCGCCACCACCCGGATGCCCACCAGGTTCAAAAGCACAATGTCACTCATGACGGAGCGGCGGAGGGTGTCGGACACCATGGCGTTGCCGCCGTACTTCACCACCACGGTCTTGCCGGTGAATTTCTGGATATAGGGCAGGGCCTCGATAAGGGTCTGGGCCTGCTGTTCGTGAGAGGACATATGGATCAGCTCTTTTCTTCAGGTTGAAAATCAGGGGCCGCGGCGGCGGCGGAAGGAAGTCCGCTCTGCTCCCTTCCTTCCTCCTTTCCCCCCGGACCCACTTCGTTGGGCTCCGGCGGGGCCCCCAGGGCGGCGAAAATACCAGGACCTGTTTGCCCCTGGGGCAAACACACCAGTGAGCGGAGCTCTTGGGCCGGAGATGGGGACGCAGTCCCCTCTTTACTTATGTCCGGTAATCCCCGTTGATCTTGATATAGTCGTAGGTGATGTCGCAGCCCCAGCAGGTGCAGCTTCCCTCACCCTCGCCCATGGAGATCAGAATCTCCACGTCGTGCTCCGTCAGGATCTTTTTGGCCAGATCCTCGTCAAAATCCAGGCCCCGGCCCTGTTCGCACACCGCGATGTCCCCGGCGGCGCTGGCAAAGTGAACGTCCACCTTGTCCGGGTCGAAGTCCTCCCCGGAGTAGCCCATGGCGCACAGGACCCTTCCCCAGTTGGCGTCGGCGCCGAAGATGGCGGCCTTGGTCAGGGTGGAGGAGATGACGGACTTGGCGATGGTCTCCGCGCTCTTTTCACTGGCGGCGCCGGTGACGGCGCAGGTGATCAGGTGCTTGGCCCCCTCGCCGTCGGAGGCCATCTTTCTGGCAAGCTCCACGCACAGCGCCCGCAGAGCCTCCAGAAACGCCTCATAGTCCGGGCCCTTCTCCGCAATCTCAGCATTGCCCGCCAGGCCGTTGGCCAGAACGATGCAGCTGTCGTTGGTGGAGGTGTCGCCGTCCACGCTGATGCGGTTGAAGCTGACGCTCACCGTCTCCAGCAGGGCGGTCTTGATCATCCCGGAGGAGATGGCGCAGTCGGTGGTGAGGAAGCAGAGCATGGTGCCCATGTTGGGGTGGATCATGCCGCTGCCCTTGGCGATGCCCCCCAGGCGGACGGTCTTTCCGCCGATGACGGTCTCCACCGCCGCCTCCTTCTTCTCCGTGTCGGTGGTCATGATGGCGTGGGCCGCGGCGTCGCTGGCCTCGGCTGACGCCTCCAGGGCGGCGTACAGCGCCGGGACGCCCTCCTCGATGGCGGCGATGTTGATGGTCTGGCCGATGACGCCGGTGGAGCTCACCAGCACGTCCCCGGCCTCACAGCCGATGGCCCTGGCCGCCGCGGCGCACATCCGCTCCGCGTTCTCCTCCCCCTGGGGGGCGCAGGCGTTGGCGTTGCCGCTGTTGGCAATGATGGCCCGGGCCCGCCCGTCCTGGAGGTGGGCCAGGTCCACGTGGATGGGGGCGGCCTTCACCACGTTTTTCGTAAACACCGCCGCTGCGGCGCAGTCCGTGTCGGAGACAATGAGGGCCACGTCCTTCTTCCATGCGGCGTGGGTCTTAACCCCCACGTGGATGCCGGCGGCCCGGAAGCCCTGGGCGGCGCACACGCCGCCGTCGATGAAGTTCAGCATATTCTTTAGATACCTCGCTGTTCTTTATGTGAATCAAGGGTTGGGCAAAGCGCGAAATAAAAGTTTCGCCGGCCTTTTCAAAGGCCGCGGGATGCAGGGGCGGCGCCCCTGCTCGCGCCCCGCAGGGCGCGAAATACCTCCAAAGAGAAGGCCGCGCCGCAGTCCCTTCGTCAGCCGCCTATCCGGCGCGGGCTTCCAGTGCCTTTGCCGCCGGAGGCGGCAAACAGCCCCCTCCGGCCCCCTCGGCCTCTGATTCGCATTTTTATAATGTCTTACTTGTGACAGGCTCGCTTCGCCTCGCCTGATACCGCAGGGGCTCCGCCCCTGCACCCCGCCGCCTCGTCGAAAGAAATTCCGCTCCGTTCCGTCCCCGCCCAAAGGCGAGGACTCCACCCGCTTCATTCCTTTCTCCTCTCCCCACCGAACCCGCTTACGCTGGACTTCGGCGGGGGCCCCATAGGGCCGGCGAAACTTTTTACAGGCTCAGTCCGGCAGTCTCATCAAAGCCCAGCATCAGATTCATGTTCTGCACCGCCGCACCGCTGGCGCCCTTGCCCAGGTTGTCAAAGAGGGCGGTGACGGTGGAACGCTCCTCGTTCCCCTGGACGATCAGGTCCAGGCGGTCGCTGCCAGCCATGGCGTTGGCGTCCAGCATGGTCCCCTCCCAGGCGGCGCAGACGCGGACCGCGGGGCAGTCCTTGTAGTGGTCCGTCAAAGCCGCCAGCAGCTTCTCCCGGTTCAGGAAGAGGGGGACGGTCGTGGCCATGCCCTTGTAGTAGTCATCCACAATGGGGGAGAACACCGGGGCGTGTTCCAGGCCGCAGATCGTCCGCATCTCCGGCAGATGCTTGTGGGACTGGTTCAGTCCGTAGATGCGGGGGGCGTACATCCCCGGCTCCTTTGCGCCCTCATACTGGGCGATCATCTTCTTCCCGCCGCCGGAGTAGCCGGTGAGGGAGAAGCAGGTCAAACCGGCGTCTTTGGGCAGGAGGCCCATGGACACCAGCGGATAGACAATGCTGATAAAGCCCGTGGCGTGACAGCCGGGGTTGGCCACCCGCTTCGACGTCCGGATCTTCTCCCGGTGGGCCGGGGACAGCTCCGGAAAGCCGTAGGCCCAGTCCGGATTCGTCCGGTGGGCGGTGGAGCAGTCGATGATCCGGGTATCGGGATTGGTCACCAGCCCCACGGCCTCCACCGCCGCCGCGTCCGGCAGGCAGAGGAAGACGATGTCCGCCCCGTTCATCAGCCGGGCCCGCTCCGCGGGGTCCTTGCGCCTGTCCTCGTCGATCAGCGAAAGCGCGATGTCCTCCCGGGCGTTGAGACGGTCATAGATCTGGAGGCCGGTGGTGCCCTCCCTGCCGTCGATATAGATGATGGGCTTGCCCATATTTGATCACTCCTAAAAAACGTCAGGCCCCGTGGGTGTCCGCGAACAGCTGCATCTGCTCGATCTGCCGTGTGGTCTCCAGCACCGCCGGGCCGCCGAAGCTGCCCCGCAGGGCCATGCAGTTCTCCAGCTTCAAGGCCTCGTAGACGTCCTCCTCAAAGAGGTCCGAGAAGGCCCTCAGCTCCTCCAATGTCAGCTCCTCCAGCGTCTTTCCCTTCGCCGTGCAGTCCGCCACCAGGCGGCCCGTCACCGTGTAGGCGTCCCGGAAGGGCATTCCCTTCTTGGTGAGATAGTCGGCGCAGTCCGTGGCGTTGATGAAGCCCTTTCCCGCCGCCGTGCGCATATTGTCCGTGCGGACGGTCATGGTGTCCAGCATCCGGGCGAACACCGGCAGGCACATCTCCACGGTGTCCAGCGCGTCAAACACCGGCTCCTTGTCCTCCTGCATGTCCTTATTATAGGCCAGGGGCAGGCCCTTCATGACGGTCAAAAGGCCCATCAGGTCGCCGTAGACCCGCCCCGTCTTGCCCCGGACCAGCTCCGCCACATCCGGGTTCTTCTTCTGGGGCATGATGGAAGAGCCTGTGGCATAGGCGTCGTCCAGCTCGATGAACTTGAACTCCCAGCTGCACCAGAGGATGACCTCCTCGGCAAAGCGGCTCAGGTGCATCATCAAAATGGAGAGAGCCGACAGCAGCTCCAGGGCGTAGTCCCGGTCGGAGACGCCGTCCAGGGAGTTGTCCATGGGACCGTCAAAACCCAGGGCCTCCGCCGTCTGCCAGCGGTCGATGGGGTAGGTGGTGCCCGCCAGGGCGCCGGAGCCCAGGGGGCACTGATTCAGCCGTTTGGCGCAGTCCTCCAGCCGGGTGACGTCCCGGGCGAACATCTGGGCGTAGGCCATGAGGTGCTGGGCAAAGGAGATGGGCTGGGCCCGCTGGAGGTGGGTGTAGCCGGGCATGACGGCGTTTTGATACTGCCTCGCCTGCCGGCACAGGACCTTCTCCAGCTCCAGCAGCTGTCCAATGACCACCGGGATCTCCCGCCGGACGTACATCCGGAAGTCCAGCGCCACCTGGTCATTGCGGGACCGGGCGGTGTGGAGCCGCTTCCCCGCGTCGCCGACGCGGGCGGTGAGCAGGGCCTCGATGTTCATGTGGATGTCCTCGTTGTCGGCGGTAAACTCCACCTTCCCCGCCTCGATGTCCCGGAGGATGCCGTTCAGGCCCTCCCGGATGGCGGCCGCGTCCTCTGGAGAGATGATGCCGCAGTCCCCCAGCATCTGGGCGTGGGCCAGACTGCCCTGGATGTCCTCACGGTAGAGGCGCTGGTCGAAGGAGATGGATTCATTCAGTTCATTGACCAGGGCGTCGGTGTCCTTGGCGAACCGGCCGGACCAGAGTTTCATGGGGAGACCTCCTGAACGGAAAATTATGGTTGAACGGGGAAGCGGGCCGCCCAGGGGGGCGGCCCCTGCGGGGTCCAGGGGCAGCGTCCCTGGTTTCTCCGCCAACGGCGGAGAAATAAATCAAAATCATTTTCGGCAGGGCGTGTACCTGCCGAAAATACCGAGACCCGTTTGCCCTTGGGGTAAACACACCAGTGAGCGGACCTCACTGGTGTCAGGACGCAGTGCGGTAAACCCGCCGCGTCCGCATCCGCCCCCACGCCCCCGGTAGGACAGGGGGAGTAGCGGAGCCGGGTCTACCCGGCGGAGCGTAAAGGGGGGACGTAGTCCCCTCTTTACAGCCGTCCGGCGTCTCTCAGCGCCAGCACGGTATCGGGCAGGCCCCACAGGTTGATGAAGCCCGTGGCGTTGGTCTGGTCGTAGCTGCTCTCGTTGAAGGTCACCAGCTCCTCGGAGTACAGGCTCTCGGGAGAGGTGATGGAGGCGGTGATGATGTTGCCCTTGTAGAGCTTCAGCTTCACGCTGCCGGTGACATGGACCTGGGTGGCGTCGGCAAAGGCGCTGAGGGCCTCCCGCAGGGGGGTGAACCACTTACCGTTGTAGATGAGGTCCGCGAAATCCACCGCCAGCTTGCTCTTCATGTGGGCGGTGTCCTTGTCCACGGTGATCATCTCCAGGCACTGGTGGGCCCTGTAGAGGATGGTGCCGCCGGGGGTCTCGTAGACGCCGCGGTCCTTCATGCCCACCAGCCGGTTCTCCACGATGTCCAAAAGGCCGATGCCGTTCTCCCCGCCTAAGCGGTTCAGCTTGCGGATGATGTCGCTGGCCTTCATCTTCTCCCCGTCGATGGCCACGGGGGCGCCCTTTTCAAAGTCGATGGTCACATACGTGGGCGTGTCGGGGGCGGTGATGGGGCTGACGCCCATCTCCAAAAAGCCGGGCTTTTCATACTGGGGCTCGTTGGCGGGGTCCTCCAGGTCCAATCCCTCGTGGCTCAGGTGCCAGAGGTTCTTGTCCTTGGAGTAGTTGGTCTCCCGGGAGATTTTCAGGGGCACCTTGTGGGCCTCGGCGTAGTCGATCTCCTCGTCCCGGCCCTTGATGTCCCACTCCCGCCAGGGGGCGATGATGGTCATGTCCGGAGCGAAGCGCTTGATGGCCAGCTCGAAACGGACCTGGTCGTTGCCCTTGCCCGTGCAGCCGTGGGCGATGGCGTCGGCCTTCTCCTGCTTTGCGATCTCCACCAGCTTCTTGCCGATAATGGGCCGTGCGAAGGCGGTACCCAGAAGGTACTGCTCGTAGCTGGCGCCCATTTTCAGGGAGGGGATGATGACGTCGTCCACCATCTCGTCGGTGAGGTCCGCGATGTACAGCTTGCTGGCGCCGGTCTTGAGGGCCTTCTCCTCCAGGCCGTCCAGCTCGTCGCCCTGGCCCACGTCGGCGGCCACGGCGATGATCTCCGGGTTGTTGTAGTTCTCTTTCAGCCAGGGGATGATGATGGATGTATCCAGGCCGCCGGAATAGGCCAGTACGATCTTCTTGATGTCGTTCTTATTCTTCATAATCAGGGTCCTCCCTCTTTGTTGTTGGATGATAGGTGCATTATACGCCCCGTGTGCATATTTATGCAATTGTGAGATTGTACAAGAATCCGGCGGGGCGCAGGGGAATTTTGCATATTATGAGAGAGGTTGGCAGTTTTGGGCCCCCTTGGGGGCGGGGAGTGCTTGGGTCCGCCCTGGCGGGCGGGGCGGGAATCAGCCATGATGATGGCTGGGCAATGCACCCCCCATTTTCTTTTTTCTCCGCTTGTGGAGAAAAAAGAAAACGGGCCGTGCACGGTCCTCGTCGGAAGAAACTCCGCCGCTCCATTTCCGGCTGGCGCCGAAAATTCCGCTCAAGCTCCGTTCCTTCCTCCTCTCCCCACCGGACCCGCTTCGCTGGGCTCCGGCGGGGGCCCCAGTTTAAGAGAGACGCCGGGGCGAGAATTTGACGTTCGTCAAATTTCGCCCAAGATACGGGGGCTGGCCTGAACCAGTGCCAAGGTAAATTGCCAGTCCCCTACCGGGTGCGGCTGACAGCGTACCTTGCGGGGGCGCTCCGCCGCATCTGCGAGTGCCTCCGAGGATGTTTTGCTTCTTTGACGCAAGGCCCCTAGCGCCGCTTCCCGCGCTTCGCGCATGGCTGGTCCCGTGCGGGGTGGCGCGCTATTCTATCGGCAGACAGCCGTAGGGGCCGCCGCCCTCGGCGGCCCACTCCCCTGCACCCCCTCCGGTACTTCGGTAAACCGCTGTAGGGGCGATTATCAATCGCCCGTCTTCCCCACAAATTCCGGACTCTCAACAGAACACCCTGTGGGGTGCGCACTTAAAATTTTGGTGCCGTCACCGTGTTGTCATTCGCTTTTCAAATGGTCATTGAGGTGCTATCATAATTGCCATCAAACCAAAATGGAGTGGTCTTATGCCATCAATGCTGCCAAGGTATACGCTCCGGGTTTCAAAAGGAACCATGAGCAAACTGAAAAGAATCGCTGACCGCAACGGACGCTCCGTCAACAAAGAAATCGAACAGCTGATTCTGGCCCATATCGAAAATGAAGGAGAGTTTCTATGCAGTATCAACGCATCCGGGAACTGCGAAAAGAACAAAATCTGACCCAGCGTGAAATGGCGGAGCTGCTGCGAATCAGTCTCAGCTCCTATTCCCGCTATGAAAACGGGACCGCCGATATCCCCTTGGCAGTGCTCTGCGGCCTCGCACTCATTTACCACACCAGCCTGGACTACATCGCGGAACTCACCGACCAGCGAATTCCACATAAAAGAGCGAACTGAGGACGGCCCTGCCGTCCTCAGTTTTCATATTTATACCATTTTCTCCGGCCGCACCGTCTCGTCAAACTCCTCCGCCGTCATGAGCCCCAGGGCCAGCACCGCCGCTTTCAGCGTCGTGCCCTCCCGGAGGGCCTTCTTGGCGCACTCCGCCGCCTTTTCATAGCCGATCCTCGGCGTCAGGCAGGTCACCAGCATCAGGGAGTTCCGCAAGTTCTCCTCCATTCGCTCCGTGTTGGGGACAATCCCCTCCACACAGTGGCTCCGGAAGGAGTCCATGGCGTCCGCAAGCAGGTTGGCGGAGAGCAGGAAATTGTACGCCGACACCGGCAGGAACACGTTCAGCTGGAAGTTCCCCTGGCTGGCGGCGAAGCCGATGGCGGCGTCGTTTCCCATCACCTGCACCGCCGCCATGGTGACCGCCTCGCACTGGGTGGGGTTCACCTTCCCGGGCATAATGGAGCTGCCGGGCTCGTTCTCCGGGATGCGGAGCTCCCCCATGCCGCACCGGGGGCCGCTGGCCTCCCAGCGGATGTCGTTGGCGATCTTCATGAGGTTCGCCGCCAGGGCCTTCAATGCCCCGTGGGCGAAGACCAGGGCGTCCTTGCTGGTGAGGGCGTGGAACTTGTTTTCGTCGGGCCGGAAGGGGAAGCCCGTCAGCCGCCGCAGCTCGGCGCAGACCATCTCGTCGTAGCCCTCGGGGGCGTTGAGGCCGGTGCCCACGGCGGTGCCGCCGATAGCCAGCCGCCCCAGCTCCTCCAGAGAGGCCCGCAGCATCCGGCAGGGGGCCTCCACCAGCTCCCGCCAGCCGGAGACCTCCTGGGCAAATTTCAGCGGTGTGGCGTCCTGGAGGTGGGTGCGGCCGATGCGGATCAGGTCCGGGTACATGTCCTCCAGGCGCTTGAAGGCCGCCGCCAGCCGCTCCGCCGCGGGGAGCACCTGCTCCGCCGCCGCCAGCGACGCCGCGATGTGCAGGGCCGAGGGGTAGGTGTCGTTGGAGGACTGGGAGGCGTTGACGTGGTCGTTGGGGTGTAAAGCCACACCCCTTTCCTGCGCCAGGTGGGCAATGACCTCGTTGACGTTCATGTTGGTCTGGGTGCCGCTGCCGGTCTGCCACACCACCAGGGGGAACTCCCCGTCCCACTTCCCCGCCCGGATCTCGGCGCAGACGGCGGCGATGGCGGCGGCCTGTTCCGCCGTCAGCTTGCCGGCGGCGGCGTTGGCCAGGGCGCAGGCCTCTTTCAGGCAGGCGAAGGCGGTGATGATCTCTTTGGGCTGGCGCTGGCCGCCGATTTTGAAATTCTCCAGGCTCCGCTGGGTCTGGGCCCCCCAGTGCCGGTCCGCCGGAACGGCGATCTCTCCCATGGTGTCGTGCTCAATGCGGGTATTCATAGAAGCTCCCCCTGTAGTTCAATGTAGACGCCGCCTCAGCGGTCCGAGCGGCTCTGAGCCGACAGGTCGCAGGGCTTGTAGGCGGAGGTCAGCACCTTTTCAAAAACCGGCGCGTCCGGCTCCTCCACCCGCCGCAGGATCTGCTCCCCGGCGGCGGCCCCCAGCTCCTCCACCGGCTGGATGATGGAGTCCATCCGGCTGGAATAAAGCTGATAAAAATCGTAATCATAATCTACGAAGCTGACCAGGTCGATGTCCTCGGCCAGGCGGATGTTCTTCAGGTTCAGATAGCTGATGGTCTCCAGGGACATCAGGCCCTGACAGACGATCAGGGCGTCGCACCCCAGCTCCAGCAGCTTCTCCAGGCAGGCCCGGGCGCTGTTCTCCATGGAGTCGCCGTACTGAATGAGGCCCTCCTCCTGGATAAGACCGCAGTCCGCCACCGCCTGCTGGTAGGCGAAGATTCGCTCCTTGGTGGTGGAGAGACGGGGCAGCCCTCCGATGATGCCCACCCGCCGGGCCCCCTTCCCCGCCAGGCGGCACACGCTGCGGTAGATGGGCTGGAAATTGGACACGCAGATGGAGGAGTACTTCTTCTCCTCGAAGGTGCGGTCCACCAGCACCACCGGAAAGCCTGCGGGGATCAGGCTGTCGAAGCGGTCGAAGTCGTCGATGGTGCTGGCGATCAGCAGCCCGTCCACCAGGCCCGCCGTCAAAAGGCGGATGGTGTTCTCCTCCCGCTCCATGTTCTCCTTGGTGTTGGCGATGATCAGGTGGTAGCCCCGGGCGGAGAGCTGGTTCTCCACCGCCTCGATCATGGTGGCGAAAAACTTGTTGGAGATGTCCGGCACGATGAAGCCGATGGTCTTCTTCTTTCCCGTGCGGAAGCTCCGGGCGGAGGCGTCCGGCGTGTAGCCCAGCTCCGCGATGGCCTGGTAGACCTTCTCCTTGGTCTCCCCGGAGACGTAGCGCGTATTATTGATCGTATGGGACACCGTGGCGGTGGACACCCCTGCCAGCCGGGCCACATCGCTGATGGTCACTTTCATTTTGCCCACTCCTTGCGCAAGGTTCGGTTTCTTTGCGTAATTCAATTTGCGTAATCAATTAACAGTATAGGATACTCCCTCTTTTTCGTCAAGTTTTTTTACCTGCTTTTTCCTGAATCCCCACATTTTTTGAGATTTTATTATCAAAAATTAACAACCCCGGGTGGTGATTGTTATCTGAAATGACAATTGTCAAAAAGCTGACAGTGTGGTACGATACTCCTGGAAAATCGGTCAGGCAAATCGTTTACGCAAACGTTTCGACATTGCAGCCATCTCTTTAAAGTCTATTATTCATGAAAAGGAGTAAAGATCAATGAAAGCTAAGATTGGTATCAATGGTTTTGGCCGCATCGGCCGCATCGTGTTCCGCGCCGCCCTGAAGCGCGACGACGTGGAGGTCGTGGCTCTGAACGACCCCTTCATGAGCCCCGAGTATATGGCCTATATGCTGAAGTACGACTCCGTCCACGGCAGATTCCCCGGCGAGGTCTCCTACACCGCCGACGCCCTGGTGGTGGACGGCAAAGAGTACAAGGTCTTCACCGCCAAGGAAGTGGGCGACATCCCCTGGAAGAGCGTGGGCGCCGAGTATATCTGCGAGTGCACCGGCCAGCATCTGAGCAAGGACAAGTGCCAGGGCCACATCGACGCCGGCGCCAAGCACGTCATCATGGGCGCCCCCTCCAAGGACGACACCCCCATGTTCGTCATGGGCGTCAACAACAAGAAGTACACCTCTGACATGACCTTCGTGTCCAACGCCTCCTGCACCACCAACTGCCTGGCCCCCATCGCCAAGGTCCTGAATGAGAAGTTCGGCATTGTCGAGGGCCTGATGACCACCGTCCACTCCGTCACCCCCACCCAGAAGCTGCTGGACGGCGCCTCCATGAAGGACTGGCGCGGCGGCCGCGCCGCCACCGGCAACATCATCCCCTCCTCCACCGGCGCCGCCAAGGCCGTGGGCAAGGTCATCCCCGAGCTCAACGGCAAGCTGACCGGTATCTCCATGCGCGTCCCCACCCTGGACGTGTCCGTGGTGGACCTGACCGCCAAGCTGGCGAAGCCCGCCAGCTATGAGGACATCTGCAAGGCCATGAAGGAGGCCAGCGAGGGCGAGCTGAAGGGCGTTCTGGGCTACACCGACGAGGACGTGGTCTCCTCCGACTTCCTGGGCGATCCCCGCACCTCCATCTTTGACAAGAAGGCCGGCCTCAGCTTGACCGACACCTTCGTGAAGGTGGTCTCCTGGTACGACAACGAGTGCGGCTACGCCAACAAGATGGTGGAGCTGATCGCCTATATGTTCTCTGTGGACAACAAGTAAACTTTCCAATCACTTCTGTTTAGAGTCCGGGGGGGGGGGGTGGGGGGGGGCGGGCGGGTTGCACATTCAAAAACGATTAAAGGTTTTTTATTTTGTGGGGCGGATAAAGACCAAAAAATAAAAAGCGGGGAAATAA
>CAMNRF010000020.1 GCA_946551795.1 uncultured Oscillibacter sp. | reverse complement strand
CAGGCCTTCTTCTCCCTGTCCATCACCGGCAGCGGCATGATCGTCTACGGCGCGTACCTCCACCCGGAGGAGGACGTGGTGTCCCTGGCCAAGCAGACCGCCCTCTTTGACACCATCGCCGCGCTGGTGGCCGCTCTGGTCATCATCCCCGCCTGCTTTGCCTACGGGCTGGACGTGGGGGCCGGGCCCTCGCTGCTGTTTGTCACCTTGCCCCGGATTCTGCAGGACATCCCCCTGGGCAGGCTCTTCGCCGTGATTTTGTACACCGCCATGGTCTTCGCCGGGGTCAGCTCCCTCCAGAACATGTTCGAGGCGGTGGGCGAATCGCTGCTGCACAGGTTCCCCAAATTGAACCGCCGCTGGGTGCTGGTGATCCTGTGCGTCATCTGCCTGGGGATCGGGGTGAACATGGAGCCCATCTTCAAGTGGGGGCCCTGGATGGACATCGTCTCCATCTATATCATCCCCATCGGCGCCAGCCTGGGCGCGGTCTCCTGGTTCTGGATCATGCGGCGGGAGGAGCTGCTGGAGGAGATTAACCGCAGCGCGAAGCGCCCCTCCGGCGGCGTGTGGTACGGCGTGGGGCGGTACGTCTACGTCCCCTGCGCCATCATCCTCTGCTGTGTGGCCCTGTTTTTGAAGGTGGCCTTCTGATTTTGTCCAAGGGGCGGCGCCGGTCCGGCGCCGCCCCTTTTGTATCCGGCGGAGAACATTTCATAAATCTTCTCTTGACATTCCCCCTGGTGGAGGGTGTATCCTGACCTTACAAAACTCAAGACGCCCCGGATCTCCCGCGCCTCCGGGACGGGAAAGGACCGAACATGAAGCGGACAACCCGAAAACTCAGCGCGCTGCTGCTGGCTCTGGCGCTGTGCCTGAGCCTCTCCGTCCCCGCCCTGGCGGCGGAGGAGGAGACCGGCCTCAAGGCCGCGGCCCGGCAGGCCGCGGCGGGGGCCATGACCTACGGCAGCGCCACCCAGATCAACTGGGCCGTGTGGCAGGACGGCAAGATCATTGAGAGCGGCCGGGACGGGGGCACCCGGCCAAACCCGGACGATACCCATCTTCTGGCGATGACGACGGAAATGGCCAGCGCCAACGACATCTACGGCATCGGCTCCGTCAGCAAGATCTACACCACCGTGGCGGTGATGCAGCTGGCGGAGGCGGGGAAGCTCAGCCTGGACAGGCCGGTGACGGCGTATCTGCCGGACTTCAAGATGGCGGACGAGCGGTACAGACAGATCACCGTGCGGATGCTGCTGAACCACTCCTCCGGCCTCATGGGCTCCTCCATGGGCAGCGGCCTGCTGTTCAGGGACCCCAGTGAGGAGGCCGCGGACCACCTTTTGGAGCGCCTGGCCGCCCAGCGGCTGAAAGCCGCCCCCGGCACCTACAGCGTCTACTGCAACGACGGCTTCACCCTGGCCCAGCTGGTGGTGGAGGCCGTCAGTGGGCAGGAGTTCATGGACTATGTCCGCGCCCGCATCCTGGAGCCTGCCGGGCTGGAGGGCACCTGGTCCCCGGCGGAGCTCATGAGCGGGCCGCAGGGGGGGCGCGCGGCCCTCATCTACCAGGGGGAGAGCCCCCAGTGCCTGCCCATGGACTGCCTGGGCACCCTGGGCACCGGCGGCCTCTACGCCACGGCGGAGGACCTGGCCGCCTTCGGCGGCGCCCTCACCGGCACCGCCCTTTTGAAGCAGTCCTCTCTGGACGCCATGGCCCGGCCGGAGTACAAAAAGGGTCTCTGGCCCAAGGAGGACGCCCCCGACGCCCTGGCCTACGGCCTGGGCTGGGACAGCGTGGAGTGGTTCCCCTTCCACCAAAGCGGCATCACCGCCCTGGTGAAGGGCGGCGACACCCAGTTCTACCACGCGGGACTGGTGGTGCTGCCGGAGCACCATATGGCCGCGGCGGTGCTGAGCTCCGGGGGCGTGTCCACCTACAACGAGCTGGCCGCCTCTCAGATGCTGATCGCCGCGCTGAAAGAGCAGGGTGTGGAGGTGGACGAGACTCCCGTCACGTTACCGAAAGCCGCCCCCGCCAAAATGCCCCGGGAGCTGCTGAAAAACGCCGGGTACTACGGCTCTCTTCTCCAGTACAAAGTAGACGTGACCGCCGACGGCACCCTGACCATGAACTACCTGGGCATGGACATCCCCGCCCAGACCTTTACCTACCACGGCGACGGCACCTTCCGGGACAAGACCGGCACGGCCTGCCTGAAATTCGTGAGGGAGTCCAACGGGGAAACCTACCTCTACCAGCGGGCCTTCTCCGTGCTCCCCGGCCTGGGGGGGCTGGGCACCTCCAATTACGCCGCCGTGAAGCTGCCGGAGAACAAGATCTCCCCGGAGCTCCAGAGGAGCTGGGACGACTTTACAAGCGGCACGGACATCCTCCCCATGAACGAGCGGTACAGCTCTCAGGTCTACCTGGCCCTGAGTGCCGCCTCCCAGGCGGAGAGCGCCGCGGGGGAGGGGGTCCCCGGCTATGTGGGACCCCTGAAGATCGTGGACGAGACCCACGCCCAATACGCCGTCCAGATCCCCGGCAGCGTGGGCCGGGACGGCTATGACCTGGAGCTGCGCCGGGATGAGAAGGGCACGCTGTGGATGGTTCAGTCCAACGGGTCCGTGTACATGGAACAGGCCGCCGCGCCCGCCCTCTCCGCCGGCGGCGGCTCCGCCCGCTGCACCATCCAGCCCGACGGCTATGCCCGCTGGTACAGGGTTGGCGGCACCGCTGGAAAGACCATGGCGGTCCAGCTGCCGGAGAACGCCGGGTTCTGGGTCTACGACAGGGACTGGAATGTCACCGCCTCCTCCGTGGTGGGCGGAGACACCTCCGCCCGGCTGCCGGAGGGCGGCATGGTGGTCTTTGCCGGGGACCCCGGCGCGAGATTCCAGCTGTCCTTCACCTGAGCGGCTCTTAAGTAAGTTTTGAGACAAAGGAGGCCGGAGCGGCAAAGCCGCTCCGGCCTCTTGGTTTTTATTGGGGTGCCTGCCTCTGAGATCTGCTATCTTGCCAATTCCGCCGGAGCTCCGGCCTCCGCCGGGTGGGAGCAGCAGCGGTCCAGGACCCTGGGCGTGAAGTGCAGAAAGAGCGCGGCGGAGATCAGGCTGGCGGTGATGTCGCAGAAGGGCTCCGCGGCAAAGGCCGCCGGGGCGGAGAACAGGATGGGAAACAGCAGGATGCCCCCCAGAAAGAGGCTCTTGCGCATCAGAGAGCACCCCAGGGCCAGCCGCACCTGTCCCAGGGCGGTGGACATGTCCACGCACATCCACTGGACGGCCATGAACAGCGCCCCCGCCGTGTAGAGCCGGATGTACCGCACGCTGCGCTCCAGAATCTCCCCGTCCTTTGAGAAGAACAGGACGAACCGGGGCGCGAACACCTGGGTCACCGCCAGCATGAGGGCGGCGAAACCAAAGCACAAGAGGAACACGCCCCACAGGGCCTGCCGCACCCGCCTCCGGTCCCCGGCTCCCAGGTTGAAGCTCACCACCCCCTGACAGCCCAGGGTGATGCCGCCCATGGGCATGGCCAGGAGCAGCATATAGCTCTGCACGACGGCGGCGCAGGTGATGAGGGTGTCCCCCTCGCCGGGGCCGCCGTAGTGCTGGAGGGCGGTGTTGAGGATGATGAGGATCACGCTGTCCAGCGCGTAGGTGAGGAAGGGAGAGAGGCCCAGCAGCAGAATCCGCCGGCACAGGGCGGGCTGGAAGGTCCCCCGGCGCAGGGGCGCCGGCAGTCCCGGCAGCCGCAGGGAGATCAGGGCGAAGGCACAGGCGGCGGCCTGAGAGAGGACGGTGGCCCAGGCGGCGCCGGAGACCCCCATGCCCAGCAGGAAGATGAACACCGGGTCCAGGGCGATGTTCAGCGCCGCCCCCAGCATCACCGTGCCCATGCCAAGGCCCGAGCGGCCCTGGGCGATCAGAAAGCTGTTCAGCCCGCCGGAGAGCAGGGCGAAGGCCGTGCCGCCGATGTAGACGGTGATGTAGTCCAGGGCGTAGGGGAAGGTGTCGGCGCTGGCACCGAACCACCAGAGAAACTGCCGGCGCAGCAGGAAGAACACCGCGCTCAGCCCCACCGCCAGGCCCAGCAGCAGCCGGAAGCAGTTGAAGAGAATGTCCCCGGCGGCCTCCCGGTCCCCGGCCCCCAGCTTCATGGCCATCAACGGCGTGCCCCCCAGGCCCACCAGCATGGAGAAGGAGGACAGCAGCGTGATGATGGGCCCGCAGACCCCCACGCCCGCCAGGGCCAGGCTGCCGGTGCCGGAGATGTGCCCGATGAACATCCGGTCCACGATGCTGTACAGGACGTTGACAAACTGGGCCAGCATGGTGGGCACCGCCAGGCGCAGCAGAAGCCCCGGCATGGGGTCCCGCCCCAGGTCGTTTTTCCTCCGCAAAAAATCATCTCCCTCCGGGAAAACCGCGTACAGGCTCAAAGAGTCCGCGGCTTGTTATTATAGCCGTCCGGCGGAAAATGTCAAGCGGAGGAAATATCCGGGAATGTCCAAATACGTATTTTATCATTATGTTTTCCCGATAAGCCCTGCAGGGGCGATTATCAATCGCCCGTCCCCCCAGAGCTCCGGATTTCACGTGGACGGGCGGCTGATAGCCGCCCCTGCGAATTAAAATCTCCGAATAGACACTCCCGAATATCCGCGTCTTTTGGGGGACCGGCGGGGGCACACGGGAGAGGCGCTGAAAATACCGGCCGGCGGAACCGCCGCTCCGCCGGCCGAATATCACAGGCGCTCTCCACACAGTACAGGCGGTCACCCCTGCCGGAAAAACCGTTTCCGCAGCCTCCGCCGCCACAGCAGCGTCAGCCGCTCCAGGGCCCGGTCCAGGATCAGGAACGTGAGGTTGGCCAGCGCCAGCAGCAGAATCTGAAAGCCCCCGGCGGCCGGGTCCTCCGGCAGGCCCAGGACCCGCCATATCACGCCGTAGAGCAGGAGGCACACCCCGGTGCAGACCGCCATCCTCACCGCCGTCCGTGCCAGAGGGGAAGGGAGCCCCGCGATTCTGGGCCGCAGGAGGGGATACCAGCCGAAGCACAGATACACCAGCGCCGCCTCCCGGTCCGGGTCCAGCACCAGGGCCAGGAGGGACACGGCGGCCCAGGCCGTGGCGGCCAGCCGGGGACCGGCCTCCTCCAGCACCGGCAGCAGCGCCGCCATGGCCAGCACCGGCGCGCAGAAAGTGGCGATGGGCACCACGCCCCCCAGGGCCAGCAGCACCACCGCCAGGGCGCAGAGGACGCCGCACAGGGCCATCTGGCGGCTCCTCATGAGGGGATCTCCTTGTACTTGAGCTTATAGTAGCTCCACTTCCGCCACTTGGCCAGGTCCTCCGCCAGCTCCCCGGCGGGGTCCGTGAACGTACTGCCGTCCATGGCCATACAGGCGGTCTTCTGCACCACGGGGACCTGCCGCCGCAGCTGGTTCAAAAAGGCGAACCAGGCGGTCTCCTCCCCCCGGCCCGTCAGCTCCAGCAGCGCCGCCCCCAGGAAGCAGGCGGAGAGCCGCCCGTTTTCCGGCAGGTCCAGGGACTCCACGGCGCTCTCCCAGTCCAGGGCCGCCGCCGCGGCGCCGTTGGCCCAGATCACATAGGGCGTCTCATAGGCCGCCAGGTTCTCCTGGCCCTCCGGGCCGGGGAACACGTCCAGCCCCAGCTGGCGGTATCCCAGCTGGTTGTCCCCCAGGTAGGGCAGGTGGTCCCCCCAGAAGGCCAGCACCACCGGCTCCTCCGTGCCGGAGAAGTACTCCACCAGGCGGCCCAGCATGGCGTCCGCGTCCCGCACGCCCTCGGTGTACACCGCCAGCATGGTCTCCGCCTCCTCCGAGAGGCCGGAGGCGGTGATTGGCGGGAAGTCGTAGCCCTCGCCGTACTTGTCGGCGGTGTAGGACATGTGGTTCTGGATGGTGGTGGTGTAATTGCAAAGCCTCCGGCCGGCGGAGACGGCCTCCTCGAATTTCTTCTCAATCAAATCCGCCATATAGTCGTCCGTCACCCAGCGGCCCTTGTACCGGAGGCCCTCCATCTCGTCGGCGAACACCGTCTCCTCCGCCCCCAGCCAGCGGTAGACGTTCTCCCGGTTGTAGAACCAGTCGTCCCCGGGGTGGAAGAAGGAGGTGTGGTACCCCTCGTCCCCGAAGACGCGGAACACGCTGTCCAGGTTCCGGTTCACCACCCGCAGGGCGGAGGTGGTGGCGGCGGAGAGGGCGTTGGTCTGCATCCCCGTCAGCACGTCGAACTCCGTGTTGGCGGTGCCCCCGGCAAAGCCCGGCACCACCACATGGCCGGAGAGGGCATGGGGGTCCTTTTGCAGGGCGTGGAGATTGGGCAGGGGGTCGGCGTCCCAGGTGAAGGCGGGGGCGTCTGTGATGTCGGAGAAGCCCTCGTTCATCACCATGATGAGATGGACCTGCCGCCCCCGGCCGCCGGCGGTCTCCCGCTGGTCCCAGGCGGCGGCCTCGGACCGGTTAAAGCCCTGGGGCCTGTCCACCAGGAAGGTGGTGAACTGGTGGCAGAAGTTGTAGGGGAAGCCGTTCTCGTTAAACACAGTGGACAGGCGGTAGGGGTTGGAGGCCCCGATGCTGTCATAGAGCTCCGTGGAGCCCAGGATGGTGACCACCGCCAGGGCCAGGGCGGCAAAGCTCCCCGCCGTTCCCAGAAGGCTCCCCCGCCAGCCCCGGAGCTTCTCCCAGGGGAAGGGCCTGTGTCCCACCAGTACCCCCAGGGCCGCCAGAGCCGCCGTGACCAGCACCACAGCGGCGATGGCCGTCACCGGATAGCGGATGTCGTAGCTCTCCACGGCGCTGGAGACCTCCTTCAAAAGGGCCAGGTCCCGGGGGAACACAGGCTCGTCCCGCACCTCGATCTTGACCCGGTTCGCGATGGAGAGGCCGCAGACGATCAGATTTGTCAGCGCCGCGCCGAAGAACACGCTGCGGAACAAAAACGCCAGTCCCAGCAGCAAAAGCCCCACCGGCAGGGCGTTCAGCAGAATCAGGACGGGCTTGTGGAGGAAGTTGGAGACCACCCCCCGGAAGGCGTTGGGCTGGCACCACAGCGCCAGCAGGGTGATGCATCCCGCCAGCAGTACCGCCGCCAGCAGGCTGAGGGGCAGGGAGAGCCGGTATTTCGGAAGGCGTGTTTTCAAAGCGATTAATCCTTTCCAAAAAAATAGATAGTCCTATTATAAGTTGTTTCCCGGAAAAAGCAAGGAAAACCAAATCCACGGAGTTTTGAAGAGCTCCCCTCCGCCCATAACGGAGGGGAGCTCTTTTATAAATATTACAAGGGGCAAGTCAGAAGGTGACGACCTCCTGGGCGGGCTTTTCACAGGGGCTCAGGGAGAGGATGTTCATCACGGGCCCCTTGCCCTTGTAGGCCTTGTGCTTCTCCACCGCCATCTTGGCGGTGACCTCGATCCAGTCCCGGTTCTCCAGCTGGTCCAGCCCGTCCCCCCGGGCGATCAGCCCCAGGAACTGCACGTCGTTCTCACAGCAGACCATGGCGAAGCGGCCGGGGCAGTGGATGCCGGGGTACTTCTTGGAGTGGCACATCATCAGCTTCATGTGGACCAGCCTGCCGTCGTAGCGGTCCGGGTGGTCCATCACGTCCACGTACCACACGCCGAAGTCCTCGTCTGGGATGTCGACGATCTCCTGGCTGAGGTCAAAGGGGCACTCGTCCCCGGTGAGGTAGTCCTCGCTGGTGCCGTCGGTGTTCTCAAAGTAGATGTCCGCCCGGCGGTTCACCATCCGGAGGTTCCGCTTCCGCAGGGCCTCCCGCAGCTCCGGCGTCGCCCGGTTGAAGACCAGCAGGTCCGCGTTGGTGACCTTCTCCATCATCAGCTGGCCCATGTTCTTGGCGTACACCTCAAAGGTGTCCGCCTTCACAAAGGTCATGATCTGGTAGAGCACCCAGTTGGCCGGCAGCACCTCCCGGTACAGCCGCTCCATCTGCCACATGCCGTTGTACTCAATGAGCACCTGTTTGGGCTTGTACTCCTTCTCCCAGGCCTTCAGCTGGGAGCACTTCAGGTCCTCCTCGTCCTCCACGGTGACGACGGTGACGTTGTCCAGCGCGTTGGGGTTGTACTCCTCCTCCCCCTCCTCACAGCAGATGAGAAGGGTTCTATCCTGGCGGGCGAAGCCGTCCTCCAGGACGCCGTTGATAAAATTGGTCTTGCCGCCGTCCAAAAAGCCGGCGACCAGATAGACTGGAATATCCATGGTATACGCTCTCTTTCCGCGATTACAGTCCGAACAGCTCCGCCGGCTCGGAAATTCCCCTTGCCGCTGCGCTTCCGCCGCTTTGCGGCGAGAGCTCCACCGGCCGGGAAATTTCCTCGCGCTCAGCCGCGATTCACTCCGTTGGATTCGCGGCTGACGAAGACGCGGGCCCGCCTCAATTTACAGTCCGAACAGCTCCGCCAGCTTCTTCTCGTTCAGCTCCGCGCCGATGACGCAGAGACGGCCGGTGTAGTCGGGATGTCCGGTCCGGACCTCATGCTCCTCGGGCACGTAGTCGAACTCCACCCAGGCGCCGCCGGTCCCGTTGACGATGCCCTTGGCCCGGAGGATCTTACCGTATTCACCGGAATCCAGGGCCGTGAGGATCTTCTCGATGTCCGCCTGGGAGAAGGTCTTGGGGGTCTCCCTGCCCCAGGAGGTGAACACCTCGTCGGCGTGGTGGTGATGGTGATGGTGGTCGTGGCAGGAGCAGCTGGGGTCGCCGCACTCATGGTCATGGTCGTGGTGGTGCTCCTCATGGTCATGGTGGTGCTCATGCCCGTCGTGGTCGTGGTCATGATGGTGCTCGTGTTCCTCGTGGTCATGATCGTGGTGGTGCTCATGCTCCTCATGATCGTGGTCATGGTCGTGATGATGGTGGGCGTGCTCGGCCTCCTCGGCCTCGTGCTCCGCCCGCATCTTCGCCAGCAGCTCGTCGGCCAGGGACACCTTCTCCATGGCGGAGAGGATGGTCTTCCCGTCCAGCTGGTCCCAGGGGGTGGTGAGGATGGCGGCGGAGGGGTTTTTCTCCTGGAGCATGGTCACCGCGGATTCCAGCTTCTCCTGGCTGAGCTTCTGGGTCCGGGAGAGGACGATTGTGCCGGCGGACTCCACCTGGTTGTTGTAGAACTCGCCGAAGTTCTTCATATACACCTTCACCTTGGTGGCGTCCGCCACGGTGACAAAGCTGTTGAGCTTCAGCTCCGGCACGTCCGAGACGGTGTTCTCCACCGCCACGATGACGTCGGAGAGCTTGCCCACGCCGGAGGGCTCAATGAGGATGCGGTCCGGGTGGAACTGGTCCGCCACGTCCTTGAGGGCCTGGTGGAAATCCCCCACCAGCGAGCAGCAGATGCACCCGGAGGACATCTCGGAGATCTGGACGCCGGACTCCTTCAAAAAGCCGCCGTCAATGCTGATCTCGCCGAACTCGTTTTCGATCAGCACCAGCTTCTCCCCGGGGAAGGCCTCAGAGAGCAGTTTTTTGATGAGAGTGGTCTTGCCCGCCCCCAGGAATCCGGAGATAATGTCGATTTTTGTCATAGCGATCAAGTCCTTCTATAAAATTTCTGAACCAGACCTATCATACCATTAAAATAAAAAAATGCAATATTTTCTAAAAAAGTTTACGTTTTCCTCCGCCGTTTCCGGCGGACCTCCGGCTGAAATTCCTCCAGCTCCCGGGCCGTGGCGCCGGAGAGCAGCAGCAGGCACACCAGGTTGGGCAGGCACATCAGCGCGTTGCAGATGTCGGAGAAGCGGAACACCGCCTCCAGCTCCGCCGCCGCCCCCAGCGCCGCCGCCAGGGCGAAGGCCAGGCGGTACAGCGGGATGTACCGGGTGCCGAAGAGATACTCGAAGGCCTTCTCCCCCTGGTACGCCCCGCCCAGGATGGAGGTGAAGGCAAAGAGGACGATGGAGACGCTCACCAGCAGTCCCCCGGCGGGCCCCAGCACGGAGCGGAAGGCCAGAATGGTCAGCGCCGCGCCGTCCACGGCGTTTCCAGCGCCGTCCACCGCCCCCAGAACCCCGGAGCAGCAGATGACCAGGCCCGTGACGGTGCAGACCACGCAGGTGTCAAAAAAGGCGCCGGTCATGCCGATGTAGCCCTGCCGGGCGGGGCTTCCGGTGGCGGCGGAGGCGGCGGAGATGCCGGCGGAGCCCATGCCCGCCTCGTTGGAGAACACCCCCCGGGCCACGCCCCAGCGGATGGTGTTCATCAGCGTCCCGGCGGCGCCCCCCGCCGCCGCCCGGGGGGTGAGGGCGCGGCGGAAGATCATGGCGGCGCCGGCGGGCAGGCTCCCCCGGCAGCCCCACAGCACCGCCAGGGACGCCCCCAGGTACAGCACCGCCATCACCGGCACCACAGCGGCGGAGGCCCGGGCCACGCTCCTCACGCCCCCCAGAATCACCGCCAGGGCCAGCCCCGCCGTCACCAGGCCGGTGATCCGGACCGGCACGCCGAAGGAGGCATCCAGCGCCCCGGCGATGGAGTTGGCCTGGGCCATGCCGCCGATGCCGAAGGAGGAGCACACGGCGAAAAACGCGTAAGCCGCTCCCATGGCGGCCCCCAGCCGCCCCAGGCCCAGTCCGTCCCGCATGACGTACATGGGCCCGCCGGACATCTCCCCCCGGCGGTTCCTGCTGCGAAACTTCACCGCCAGCAGGCACTCGGAGAGCTTGGTGGCAAGGCCCAGCAGGGCGGCCAGCTCCATCCACACCAGCGCCCCGGGCCCGCCCGCCACCAGGGCCGTGGCCACGCCCACGATGTTGCCGGTGCCGATGGTGGCGGCCAGGGCGGTCATCAGCGAGGCAAAGGGGGTCACGTCGCCGTCCCTGCCCTTCACCCGGGCCTCCCGCCCCAGGGCCGCCCGGATGGCGTAGCCCAGGTTCCGCCAGGGGAGAAAGCGGGTGCGGAGCGTCAAAAACGCCCCTGTCCCCACCAGCAGCGCCAAGGTGCCCGGCCCCCAGAGCACGTCGTCCGCGGCCCACAGCCACTCCATTACCATACGCCCACCTCCGCAAAAAATCCCTGGTACAAGGATATAGGACAGAGGCGGAGAGATATTCCAAAAAAGCGGACACCCCATGACGGGGCGTCCGCTGCGGGGCGCTCAGGCCTCCATGTGCCGGCCCAGAAAGGCGGCGATGGTCTGCGCCAGCTTGTATTCCGCGTCGCCGGGGACGGCGGGGGTGCTGCCGATAAACAGCACCAGTCCCAGCAGGTCGCCCTCGGAGAGGATGGGGGCCGCCACATTGGCCAGCAGCTTGTCGCTGCTGTCGGACACGGGGATGGCCTGGCCCTCGCCGCCGTACTGGTAGATCTGGCGGCTCTCCATGATCTGCTCCAGCTCCGAGGTGATGCGCTTGCCCAGCAGCTCCCGCTTGCCGCCGCCGGCCACGGCGATGACCGTGTCCCGGTCGGTGACGGCGCAGATGGAGCCGGTGGAGCGGCTCATGGTCTCGCACAGCTGTCCGGCAAAGTCCTCCACGCCGCCCAGGAGGGAGTATTTTTTGAAGATGACCTCCCCATCCCGGCTGGTGTAAATCTCCAGGGGGTCGCCCTCCCGGATACGCATGGTGCGGCGGATCTCCTTGGGGATGACGACCCGTCCCAGGTCGTCGATCCGCCGCACGATTCCAGTTGCTTTCATATCAAAACTCCTTTTGTCGGTTAAATGGGTATGTCTGCCGCCGGCGCGCCTCGCCGGCTGCCTGTCTGGCAAAAGATAGTATCCACAATATTTCCCGCCTTATGCCGGGAATGGGGCTGGAGAAGTTTGGGAAATGAACAGAAAAGACGGCGGCAAAAGCCGCCGTCTTTTCTGAAAATATCAGGACCGCACCGGAACAGCCGTGGATTTTCACCCCGCGTCCGGTGGAGATTTGCCCGGAAATTCACGCGGTCTTCAGGGCCGGGAAAAACGGCAGTCCCTTCTTGCGTTGATCATATGGCGCAATGCAGGTTCTGACGTTTGGCGTGATTATTTTGCTTAGAATTTCAGCCATTTCATGGTGGTTTACCTGCGCCTGCCCGGTCTGAATCAGATTGCAGCTGTCCGCGGTTTTCTCCGCATCGCAGGGGTGCGCGGCCCGGCAAGGTCCGCTTCCATCCGCAGATCCCACCGCCGGACGGACAGTCCGCATTTGGCAATAAAATCCGCCCCATTTCCCGGCTTCTCCTGCGGGGGCGATCATATTTCCCGGAGCACGCTCCAAGGTCAAGGATTTTTTTCGGGACAGCTCCGCTGTCCGCTCCCAATCCGGGGCCCCGGCGCGCCGTACCGCGGCCGCCGTCACCATGGCGCGGGTGAAAACGGCGGCGGTCGGGCCGGGGATCGGGATTCCGGGGGGCGGAAGTTCCCCCGGGATGGTCAACAGGCGCCGGTTCACTTCCCCCCCTCAGCGCCCCCCTTGGCCCGATGATAAGGCGTCTGGTCAGAATTATCAAATTTCTATAGTAAATATATTATCATAGTTGACAGGCATGGCAAATGATAGTATCCTTTTCTCACAAAGGAGGGGATCATGATGGAACTGCGGGTCCTGCGCTATTTTCTCGCGGTCGCCCGGGAAGAGAGCATCTGCGGCGCGGCGGAATCCCTGCACCTGTCCCAGCCCACACTCTCCCGGCAGTTAATGGATCTGGAGGAAGAGCTGGGAAAGAAGCTGTTTATCCGGGGGAACCGCCGGATCACACTGACTGAGGACGGCATCCTGCTGCGCAAACGCGCGGGGGAGATCCTGGACCTTGTGGAAAAAACGGCCGGCGAGCTGTCCGCGGCGGAGGCCGGCCTCGCGGGGGATGTCTACATTGGGGCCGGGGAGACCCGCGGCGTTCACTATCTCACCCAGCGGGCCCGCCGCCTTCAGGAGCGGTATCCTCGGGTCCGTTTTCACATCTCCAGCGGCGATACCGCCGATATAACGGAGCGGCTGGACAAGGGACTGATCGACTTCGGGCTGCTGTTCGATCCGACCGACTCCCGCAGGTACAGCACCTGCCCTCTGCCGGTCTTTGATACCTGGGGCCTCCTGCTGCGCCGGGACGATCCCCTGGCGGAAAAGGCGGAGATCACCGCCGGGGATATGCCGGGGCTCCCGCTCATCATCTCCCGCCGCGTCAGGGACGGCAAAACGCTGGAGAACTGGCTGGGCAGGGACTTTGACAGCCTGAACATCGTCTCCACATACAATCTGCTGTACAACGCCTCCCTGATGGTGGAGGACGGCCTTGGATACGCCCTGTGTCTGGACGGGATCATCAATACCACCGGAGACAGCCCCCTCTGTTTCCGTCCCCTCAGCCCCTCCGTTCCCGCCGGCATGAGCGTCGTGTGGAAGAAATACCAGGTGTTCTCCGGGGCGGCGGAGAAATTTCTGGAGCTCCTCCGTCAAAACGGAGAACCCGGATAAGCGCCGATCCGGCAGCACGCCCTTCGCGCGCTGCGGCGGATAGGGGCAGACTATTTTACATCTCCGGATAAAATGGGAGCTGTCCTTTGGGCGGCTCCCATCTCAATTTCCGGGGGCAGCGGCACGGACAAGGCTCATATGCTCTTCGCCGGAGGGCGGGCCCGTGACACGGGAGGCCAGCGCCCGCGGTCCTCTCCTCCCGCGGGCCGCTTTTTCACGGCCATAATATAAAATCCCGGCTGATTTTTCTGTTGTATTTCTTGTAAAAATCGTGTATCATTATCCATTATCCATTTTTGGAAAGGAGTGCTCGGCGTGAGCAAGCGCGCGGCGGAATCTTCCGAAAAGCAGAGCCCGATGGAACGGGTGGCGGCCTTTATCGTGGACAAACGCAAGGCCTTTTACCTGATGTACATCGGTGTCGCCATCTTCTGCGTCTTTTCCAGCGGCTGGGTGGCGGTCAACGACGATCTGACCAGCTATCTGCCCGACACCACCGAGACCCGGCAGGGCCTGACCATCATGGACGAGGAGTTCGTCACCTTCGGCACCAGCCGGATCATGGTGGACAACGTCTCCTACGACCAGGCGGAGCGCCTGGCCCGGCAGGCGGAGGAGCTCCCCGGGGTGAAGTCGGTGGAGTTCGACGGCACGCCGGACCACTATGTCCGCGGCGCCGCCCTGCTGTCGATCACCTATGACGGCACCGCCGACGACCCGGTGAGCCTGGAGGGGCTGGCGGGGGTCAAGGCCCTGCTGGAGGGCTATGACGTCTACGTCACCGGCGACACCGGTGACTCCGCCTCCGAGAGCCTGGCCGCCGAGATGCAGGTGGTCATGGTCATCGCCGTGGTCATCATTCTGCTGGTGCTGCTGTTCACCTCCCACACCTACATGGAGATCCCGGTGCTGCTCATGACCTTCGGCATGGCGGCGCTGATGAACAAGGGCACCAACTTCGTCTTCGGGGAGATCTCCTTCGTCTCCGATTCGGTGGCGGTGGTGCTACAGCTGGCCCTGGCCATCGACTACGCCATCATCCTGTGCCACCGCTACACCGAGGAGCGGGAGCATCTGGAGGCCCGGGAGGCGGTGGTGGCCGCCCTGAGCAAGGCCATCCCGGAGATCTCCGGCTCCTCCATGACCACCCTCTCCGGCCTGGGGGCCATGTGCTTCATGCAGTTCCGAATCGGCTACGACCTGGGACTGGTGCTGATGAAGGCCATCGTCCTCAGCCTCCTGTCGGTGTTCACCCTGATGCCGGGGCTGCTGATGAGCTTCAGCTCTCTCATCGACCGCACCCACCACCGCAGCTTCGTGCCCAAAATCACCGCCTGGGGCCGCCTGGCGGTGAAGACCCGCTTCATCATGCCGCCCCTGTTCGTCCTGCTGCTCATCGGCGGCTTCATCTTCGCCAACCGCTGCCCCTACGCCTACGGCCAGACCGACCTGACCACCATCCGCAAAAACGACGCCCAGATCGCCCAGGCCAAGGTGAACGGCACCTTCGGCCGGGTGAACACCCTGGCGGTGCTGGTGCCCCAGGGGGACTATGAGCGGGAGGGCAGGCTGCTCCGGGAGCTGGAGCGGATGCCGGAGACGGACACCGTGCTGGGCCTTGCCAACGTGGACGCCATGGACGGCTACGTCCTCACGGATAAGCTGACGCCCCGCCAGTTCGCCGAGATGACCGACCTGGACATCGAGGTGTCCCGGCTGCTCTACTCGGCCTACGCCGTGAACCAGGAGACCTACGGCCAGCTGGTCTCCGGGCTGGACAGCTACGGCGTCCCCCTCATCGACATGTTCCTCTTTGTCTACGACCAGATGGAGGAGGGGTATGTCACCCTGGACGAAGACATGACCGAGACCATTGAGGATCTTCACGTTCAGCTCACAGACGCCCAGCTCCAGCTCAAGGGGGAGCACTACAGCCGCCTGGTCCTCCAACTCAATCTGCCCGAGGAGAGCGAGGAGACCTTCGCATTCCTGGACACCCTCCACGGCGTGGTGGGCCGGTACTATCCGGAGGATGCCTTCCTGGTGGGCAACTCCACCAGCGATTTTGACCTGTCCACCTCCTTCGGCAACGACAACCTGCTCATCGGCATCCTGACCATCGTGTTCGTGGTGCTGGTGCTGGTGTTCACCTTCCAGTCCTCCGGCCTGCCCATCCTGCTGATTTTGGTCATCCAGGGCAGCGTGTGGATCAACTTCTCCTTCCCCTACTTACAAAACGAGCCCCTGTTCTTCCTCAGCTATCTGGTGGTCAGCTCCATCCAGATGGGCGCCAACATCGACTACGCCATCGTCATCGCCAACCGCTACGTGGAGCTGAAGCAGACCCTGCCGCTGAAGGACGCGGTGGTGGAGTCGCTGAACGAGGCCTTCCCCACCATCGTCACCTCCGGCACCATCCTGGCCTCCGCCGGCATCCTCATCGGCTTTCTGTCCTCCAACCCGGCCATCGCCTCCATCGGCGTGTGCCTGGGCCGGGGCACCCTGATCTCCATCTTCCTGGTCATGGGCATCCTGCCCCAGATTTTGCTGCTGGGGGACATCATCATCGAGAAGACCGCCTTTACCCTCAAGGCCCGGCTGCCCATCCAGAGCCGCACCGGCGCGCTGTGGGTGGACGGCCACGTCCGGGGCTACGTCTCCGGCGTGATCGACGCCGATTTCAGCGGTATCCTGCACGGCACCATCAACGCCGCCGTGGCCGCCGGGGACATCCGGTCCCAGGAGGACCCGCCGCCGGCCATCTCTGACGGAAAGGAGGGGGCATCCCATGAATAAGCGCCTGTACAGCCGCCTGCTGGCCCTGGCGCTGGCCGGGTGGATGACGGCCTCCCTGGCCCTGCCCCCGGCCCGGGCCGCGGAGGAGGACGTGATCTCCATCAGCTTTCCGGCCCAGCTGGCGGAGTTCGCGAAAAACTGCGCGCTGGACACCTGGTCCCAGGGAAAGACCGTCCGGCTGAACGCCGACCTGAACCTGGCCGGCTTTGATCTCGCCCCCATCCCCACCTTCGGCGGCACCTTCCTGGGCCAGGGGCACACCATCTCCGGCCTGCGGCTCACCGCCGCCGGGTCCAATCAGGGCCTGTTCCGCTACATCCAGCCCGGGGGCGTGGTACGGGACCTGACAGTCCGGGGCCTGGTGGCCCCTGACGGCAGCCGCTCCACCGTGGGCGGCCTGGCGGGGGTCAACGAGGGGACCATTCAAAACTGCACCTTTCACGGGGTGGTCACCGGGGAGAACACCGTGGGCGGCCTGGCGGGACGCAACGGCGCCGGCGGGCAGATCGTGAACTGCTCCGCCGCCGGAACGGTGACCGGCCAGGCGGCCACCGGCGGCATCGCCGGGCGCAACCTGGGCCTGCTGCTCAAATGCACCAACCGCGCCGGGGTGAATCTCACCCAGACGGAGTCCTCTGTGGACCTGCTGGGCGCGGACGCCGGGGCCGCTCTGGAGGAGCGGGCCGCCGCCGACGAGGAGACCTACCACCTGCTCAGCAGCTGCTCCGACACCGGCGGCATCGCGGGATACTCCAGCGGCGTGATCCAGAGCTGCACCAACCGGGGAGACGTGGGCTACCCCCACGTGGGCTACAACACCGGCGGCATCGCCGGGCGGCAGAGCGGCTACCTGGCCGGCTGCGTCAACACCGGCTCCATCCACGGCCGCAAGGACGTGGGGGGCATCGTGGGCCAGGCGGAGCCGTATCTCACGGTGGACCCGGGACAGGACACCCTGGCGCTGCTCCAGCAGGAGCTGGACACCCTGGACCGGCTGATCGACCGCGCCCTGGACAGCGCCCAGCGCACCGGGGACGACATCTCCGCCCGGCTGGAGGCCATGGGCTCCTTCGCCGGAGACGCCCGGGACAGCTCCAAACAGCTGCTGGACCGGCTCTCCGACTTCACGGATGAGAACATCGAGTCGGTGAACACCCTGGCCGCCGACGTCACCAACGCCCTGGATATGATCTCCCCGGCCCTGGACGACCTGTCCGGCGCGGGCCGCTGGGCGGAGCGGCTCTCCGGCCAGCTGCGCTCCGCCCTGGACGGCCTGGACGGGGCGGCCGGCACCGGCGGCCTCGTCATCGACGGCCTCCGGGACGCCGCCGGACGGCTGGAGACGGCCCAGAGCCGGCTGTCCGCCGCGGCGGCGGAGCTGCGGCGGACGCTGGACGGCCTGTACCAGGCGGTATTTCCCCAGGGGGGCGGCGGCCCGGTTCAGCCCGCCCCGGAGGACCTGGAGGCGGCCCGGGAGGGCCTGCGCCGGGCCTTCGACGCCCTGAGGGAGGCGGGGAGCGGCCTGGAGGACGCCCTGGCGGAGCTGAAACAGGCGCTGGACCAGGCCGGGCCCCTGTCCGGCCAGCTGGGAGACGTCCTGGAGGATCTCCGGGACGCCGCCGGCTCCTCCGCGGCCATGGGGCGGCGGCTTCGCCAGGCCTTTGACACCATGGGGGAGGCGGTGGACCTCCTCACCCGAAACGGCCCCGCGGAGTTCACCCCCCTGGGGGAGGACTTCCGCCGGTCCAGCGATGGTCTCTTCGACGCCCTCTCCGGCCTGTCCGGCGAGATGGAGGGCCTGCGGACCGCCGTCCAGAGCGGGGGCGGCACCCTCAGCGGCGACCTGCGGGCCGTCAGCCGTCAGTTCAACGTGGTGTTCGACGTGATGCTGGACGCCCTGACCGACCTGGACCACACTGCCGACGAGGGGGCGGACGCGGTCATCCAGGACACCTCCGACGAGGACATCTCCGCCACCCGGGAGGGCAAGACGGCCGGCTGCCGCAACACCGGCGCGGTGGAGGGCGACCGGAACGTGGGCGGCGTCATCGGCGCCGTGGGCATTGAGCTCGACCTGGACCCGGAGGACGACAGCCGGGATCTCTTCTCCTTCGGGAGCGTCTATGAGACCAAGGCCGTGCTCCAGAACTGCCTGAACTACGGCGGCGTCACCGCCAAGAAGGACTGCGTGGGCGGGATCGCCGGCCGGATGGATCTGGGCACCGCCCTGGACTGCCAGAACTACGGCCCGGTCTCCAGCACCGGAGGAAGCTGCGTGGGGGGCGTGGCCGGCTGGGCGGACGCCTCCGTCCGGAGCTGCTGCGCCAAGAGCACTCTGTCCGGAGAGGACTACGTGGGCGGGATCGCCGGCTGGGCCAGCCGCCTGCGGGAGTGCTGCGCCATTGCCACGGTCTCCCGGGGAACCGAGTACCTGGGGGCCATCGCCGGGGGCGTGGAGACCGGCGGCGTCCTCCGGGACAACCGCTTTCTGGACACCGGCCTCGCGGGTGTGGACGGCGTCAGCTACGCCGGCCGGGCGGAGCCCATCTCCTATGAGGAGCTGTCCCAGCTGCCCGGCGTGCCCCTGGAGTTCACCGCCTTCACCCTTACGCTGCTGGCGGAGGGGGAGACGGTGGCGCAGATCCCCTTCCTCTACGGAGAGGACCTGTCCCGCGTCCAGCTCCCGCCGGTGCCGGAGCGGGAGGGCTGTTACGGCCGGTGGCCGGAGTTCGACGTCTCCGGAACCGGCTCCGACCTCACGGTGGAGGCGGTGTACGCTCCCTGGGTGACGGTGACCGCCAGCCAGGAGCTCTCCGGCAAGCTGCCCCTGGCCCTGGCGGAGGGGCAGTTCACCCAGGAGGCGGTCCTCCATGTGACGGACAGCGCCCGGACCCCGCCCCAGGAGGCGGGCGGCGGGGCCCTGGTCTGGGAGGTCTCCCTCACCGGCAGCGAATTGGGCCCGGGGGACTCCGTTCCCCTGCGGCTGCTGAGCCCGGAGGGCGGCGAGGCCGACGTCTGGCAGTACCGGGACGGCGCGTGGCAGCGGGCCGGAACGGCGCTGAACGGCCGGTATCTGCTGCTGACCATGGAGGGCGTCCAGGGGACCTTCTGCGTCCAGCCCCAAACGGGCGGCTCGTGGATGGTCCCGGCTGCCGCCGCAGGGGCCGGGGCGCTGGCGGCGCTCCTGCTGACCGCCGGCAGGCGCCGGCGGAAAAAGCGGGCCGCCGGCAGGGTCCAAACGGAGCCGGAGGAGGCCGCCGTGAAGTGACAAACGCCGTGGCGGGGCCCGGCGCATATTGAAGCGCGCCCCCGGCACTTGCCGGGGGCGTTCTTTTCTCCGGGCGGAAAGTCTCCGGGGGAAGCGGCCCAGGCGTGTCCAATTCGGAGATATTTTGCAGAGGCGGATAGGATTCTCCCGTTCTGTTGGAGATGCGGAGTTCGTGGGGAGACGGGCCGGCGAGGGCGCCAGCCCCTACGTTGCCCCTGCATTGCTCTCAGGAAATATCATAAAACACGCGATTGGACACTCCCTAGCGGCCTGTTTCCCTTGCTTTTCCCGGCGAAACCGTGTAAACTGTAGGAAATTTCAACCTGCACAAAGGAGCGTTCCGCTATGACCTATACCCTCTGCGCCCTGCTGGGGGCGGCCCTGTTGGGGCTGGACCAGTGGGTGAAGTGGTGGACGGTGTCCCACTTCGCCGCCCCCGTCCCTCCCCACCTCTACTGGACGGCGGACCCGGCCAGGGAGTTCCTGCCGGGCCTGGTGGAGCTGACCCGGGTCCACAACTACGGCGCCGCCTGGTCCAGCTTCTCCGGCCAGCGGTGGCTGCTGGTGGGGCTCACCTCCGTGATCCTGCTGGCGGTGCTGTTCGTGCTGGCGCGGCGGATTGTCCGGCACCCCCTGGGGGTGCTGGCGGGCTGTCTGATCCTCTCCGGGGGCCTGGGCAACATCCTCGACCGGGTGCGGCTGGGCTATGTGGTGGACATGTTCCACCTCCAGTTCTGGCCCTCCTACCCCGTGTTCAATGTGGCGGACATCTGCGTGGTGTGCGGCGCCGTGCTGGGGGCGGTGTACTACCTGTGGTTTTATGAGAAGCGCGACAAAAAAGGAGGACCCCATGGAGACGCTGACGCTGCGGCCCGGTGAGGACCAGGCGGGCCGCCGGGCGGACGTGTGGCTGGCGGAGGCCGTGGAGGGCCTGACCCGCTCCGCCGCCGCCCGGCTCCTGGAAGAGGGCCGGGTGACCCGCGGCGGAAAGCCCCTCTCCAAGAGTGCCAGGCTCGATGGTGGTGAGACGGTGGAGGTCTCCCTGCCGGAGCCGGAGCCGGTGGACCTCGTCCCCCAGGACATCCCCCTGGACATCGTCTATGAGGACGGCGACGTCATCGTGGTGAACAAGCCCAAGGGGCTGGTGGTCCACCCCGCCCCGGGCCACCCCGACGGCACCCTGGTCAACGCCCTGCTGTTCCACTGCGGGGACTCCCTCTCCGGCGTGGGTGGGGCCCTGCGGCCCGGCATCGTCCACCGCATCGACCGGGACACCTCCGGTCTCATCATCGCCGCCAAGAACGACCGGGCCCACCAGGCCCTCTCCGCCCAGCTCCAGGACCACACCCTGGCCCGGACCTATCAGTGCGTCGTCACCGGGAGCCTCCGCCAGGACAGCGGCACCGTGGACGCCCCCATCGGCCGCCACCCCACGGACCGCAAGCGCATGGCGGTGGTGCCCAACGGCCGCCCCGCCGTCACCCACTATCAGGTGCTGGAGCGGTTCCCCGGCTTTACCCACGTCCAGTGCCGGCTGGAGACGGGACGCACCCACCAGATCCGGGTCCACATGGCCCACATCGGCCACCCCATCCTGGGGGACACGGTCTACGGGGCCAAAAAACCCGTCCCCGGCCTCCGGGGCCAGTGCCTCCACGCCGCGGGCCTGCGGTTCCGCCACCCCCGCACCGGGGAGCTGGTGGAGCTCTCCGCCCCCCTGCCCCCGGAGTTTCAGGAGCAGCTGCGGAAGCTCTCCGCCCGGCGGTAGGCC
This sequence comes from uncultured Oscillibacter sp., assembly GCA_946551795.1. GTDB lineage: Bacteria > Bacillota > Clostridia > Oscillospirales > Oscillospiraceae > Oscillibacter. The sequence goes on along the minus strand of CAMNRF010000020.1, from coordinate 10,475 downwards.
CGGTTCCCCGATGTTCGTTGTGAATATGCACAATAAGTAATCGATTACTTTAGTCGTTTCGTACAAAACCATTGTTGACACCTCCGCCCACTCCTGCTAGAATATGGTCAATCTCCAAGGGGAGACCGGGCCAGACCCGGGAGCAGGAGACGGCCGAATCCCGCCGTCCTCCCGGCGAGACCCAACCGCGTGGATTCAAAAAGGAGGAATATCCGATGGTTAAGAAACTTGATATAAAAGACCGGGACCAGGTGGAGAAGATCAACGACCTGGCCATTCACACGCCCTACGAGGTGTGGCTCAGCACCGACACGCTGATGCTGGACGCCCGCTCCCTGCTGGGCCTGTACGCCCTGATCGGCAAGCGGGTCAACGTGGTGACCGAGGACGATGTGGACCCCAGGAGCCTGGACCGGCTGGTGTCCAGGATGGCCTGAATTCCCGCCCGAGCCCCGGCGTTCCGCACTGCCATGCGGAACGCCGGGGATTTTTCTCCTCTCCCGGCGTTTCGCAAATTTTTACACAATTTCGCAAAATTTTACGTACGCTCTTTTCATTCGTCCTCCGCCGTGGTATACTGGCTGTACAGCGGGCCCTCCGCAAACCGGCCCGCGGGCAGGAGAGATTTCCATGAGCCAAAACGGCCAACTTCCCCGCCGCCTTCCCAAAATCGGGATGCGCAATATCAAGACGGCTCTGGCTGCCGCGCTCTGCGCGCTGATCTACTACTTCTGGAACCGCAGCCCCGCCTTCGCCTGCATCGGCGCCATCTTCGGCATGGGCAGCGACCTGGAGAACTCCAAGCTCCACGGCGGGAACCGCCTCTTCGGCACCACCATCGGAGGGCTCCTGGCCATCCCGCTGTTCCGGGTGTACCTGATCTTCTGCCCGGAGGGGAACAAGACGCTGCTGCTGGTGCCCCTGATCTTCATCGGGGTCATCGCCCTGATCTGGCTGTGCCAGATCTTCTGGGTGGGGGGCGTCCAGCCCGGCGGCGTGGTGCTCTGCATCGTGCTCTACAACACCCCGGTGGACACCTACGTCAGCTACGCCCTCAACCGCATCCTGGACACCGGCGTGGGCGTGGTGATGGCCCTGCTGGTGAACAGTATGTTGCCGGGAGGATTCACCTTTGGCTTCATGCAGCGGTTCTATGAGCGCCTGGGCATCCAGACGGGGCGCTTCCAGGAGGAGCCGGAGCTCCCTGGCGGGGATTGTTGGTGGGGTGAGGAGCGCCGGCGGGCCGTAGAAGATCGCCGGCAGGGAGAAGACCGCCGGCGGGCCGGAGACCGCCGGCAGGGAGAAGACCGCCGGCAGACCGGAGGAGGAGCCCCGGATCAGATTCCGGATTGAGGAGAGGCCCCTGTCTGCGGTCATCCGCCGGCAGGCCTCTGCGAAGATCCAAGCCGCCAATCCCCCAAAAGCGCCGGTCCCGCCGTGAAAGCCGGGACCGGCGCTTTCTTATCTGATAATTGCGGATCAGCACGGAATGTCCGCCCGGGACTGTTCAAAGCGGGCCTCCGCCTTGCTCCAGTCAATGAAGGAAAACCAGTAGTCCAGGTATTTCTCCTTATTAAACTGGTCATCCAGGAAGTAGGCGTGCTCCCAGAGGTCCGCCACGAAGATGGGCTGGACGGACCGGAGGTCCACGGTCTCGTTGTTGTCCGTGATGACGATGTGGGGGCCGCCGCTCCGCTCCGCCACCAGCCACACCCAGCCGGCACCGGGGAGGCTCTCAGCGGCCTCCAGCAGCAGCCGCTTGAAGGCGCTCATGGAGCCGTAGACCCCGATCAGAACGCCCGTCAGCTTGTTCAGAGGCGGTGTGTCCATAACGGACTGGATGCCGTCGAAATACAGCTCGTGGTTGTATACGGCTCCGGCGGCCCCCTTCAGCCGGGCCAGATGGGCGGCGGGCATCTTGATGTCCTGGGTGAGCAGCTCCTCCAGGGTGAGGTTGGTCAGACCGTGCTTGGAGACCAGATGGTTCAGCTCCCGGACCTTCTGGGCGTAGTACTGCCCGTGGTGCAGGTACAGAGTATCGGGATCGCAGTAAGGGCTCAGGGAGCTGAGCCCGAAAGGAAGCGTCTTCGCTTGAAACGGGTATCGTTGACTCATGTTATTCCCTCCTGGGCAGGATTCAGTCTAACCCATTATATGTTCCCGTCCCCGGCGGTGCGGCGGCACAAGAGAATCCCACCCCGGCCGGGGTGGGATTCTCCTATATCGGCACTCAGTCCTTTTGAACGCCAGCCTCTGTCAGAACTCCGTCGCAAGGCACTTCTATTCCTTTATTCCTTGTCCTTAATGGCGGCCTGTGCGGTGGATATCAGAACATAGCAATCGTTCATAGACTTACTAAAGCGACGGATTGCATTTTTACGTATTGTCCAGAACAGACCGATCGTTTTCTCATCTGTCAGCATTTATTGATTCTGGCATAAGCGCATACAAAACAGTTTCGCTTAGGCCTCCAGCATCATGATGCCGGAGGTAAAAACGATATTCTGGAACTAGTTCCTTAATATACAGTGGAATCTCCCAAAGGTCTTCCGGTTTGTGGTAAATGCAAATAGCAAGTTTTGGTTTATCGCGCAAAATTGTTTCTCTTGCTCCTTTCAAAGCCTCTAGTTCTGATCCCTCAATATCCATTTTGATCATAGTTACCCGGTTACACGGGTCAATTGTACTATCGATAGTTGTGACTGGAACCGAAATACCTGCCGAAGCGTCTGCTCCAAAAGAAGAACCGACTGTGCCCAATGCACGAAAATGCAGCGTTGTCTTTTCACTCCACGCACCATATGGTAAAATTTGAACATCCCGTATCCGGTTCCGGCTTCGGTTATCAGCCTTTTGTATGCACCTTTTGTAATTCTCCGGATCTGGCTCAAAGGCATATACTTTCTTTACGCATTTACAGTGCCTTCCCAGAGCAAGTGATGACCTAAAATCATAGCAACCTGCATCAACAAAGGTTTCCTCATCATTAAATTTTATAAATTCCGGACCAAAATACTGCTCTGCCTCACCGAACTCCCTACTATAATATGCTGGTCCATCAACAATCAGTTTCGAAGGATAATTCCCATTCTCTAAAATTCCAAGAAGCTCATCTCTGGCATCTGATGTGGCAATCACAACATATAAATCTCGACGAGACATCAATTCCTCCGGAGACATTACTGGATAGCCCAAATAGCCGTTCTTCTGTTTTACAGTAGTCGAACTGCAAAAGCCAGCAAAGCCTGCTCTCCTCTTCACCAATGAAAGTAAATGTTTTCCATCTAAACCTGCTCCGTACAAAAGAAATTCATGATTTTGAGGTACTTTTTCCAGTGCCTCATCTATTCCCCAATAGTTAGCACGATTATATCCTCTTGGCCCCCTATGCTGAAAAACGGTATTTATCAGCGGCAAAACATATTTATCCTCACCACTAATATTATACGCAAGCCGATTCATATAAATCTCTCTGGATTCATCATCTTCCAGCATCTGATAAATTCTTTGTATTGTCTCCATTGCCCGCCTCATATCTGTCATATTTGCACCTCCAAAACTTTGACTTTCTTTAAATGCGGCCCACTGTAACAATGCCACAAAGACTTCCGCAAAATTCAACATATATTACATTAGACGGCCGCTTCATCAGCAACGGAACCAGCTCATCATATAACAGTGCATTCCGTTCTTCTGCTAATTCTATTAGCAAAAATCTTTTCAGTTTGTATAGATCATCCCTTATGCCTCCATCGATCCCGATTTTTCCAATTACACCTCCATGGATTCAGCTCTTATTGTCTGTTGTCTTTCAGACAACAGACAGCGGGGTACCCCGCTGTCTGATAAAACCCGCATTTTGAAATGGAAAATGTGCCGCCTCTTATACAAGGAAGCGGCACATTTTATTTTATCTTACAAGCTATAATTCGTCAATACTTTTCAGCCCTCTTTGATGGCGGCCTGGGCGGCAGCCAGACGGGCGATGGGCACCCGGAAGGGGGAGCAGGACACGTAGTCCAGGCCGATCCGGTGGCAGAACTCCACGCTGGAGGGGTCGCCGCCGTGCTCGCCGCAGATGCCCAGGTGCACGTCCGGGTTGGTGGAGCGGCCCCAGCGGGCGGCGTTGGAGATCAGGCGGCCCACGCCGTGCTGGTCCAGCTTGGCAAAGGGATCGCTCTCGTAGATCTTCTTGTCATAGTAGGCCTCCAGGAACTTGCCGGCGTCGTCCCGGCTGAAGCCGAAGGTCATCTGGGTCAGGTCGTTGGAGCCGAAAGAGAAGAAGTCCGCATGGGGGGAGATCTCGTCGGCAGTCAGAGCCGCCCGGGGGATCTCGATCATGGTGCCCACCTTGTACTTCATGGAGGACCCGGCGTCGGCGATGAGCTTGTCGGCGGTGGAGGTGACGACGCCCTTGACGAAGAGGAACTCCTTCACCTCGCCCACCAGGGGGATCATGATCTCAGGCACCATGGTCCACTCGGGATGACGGGCCTGGACGCTGAGCGCGGCCTTGATGACGGCCCGGGTCTGCATCTCGGCGATCTCGGGATAGGTGACAGCCAGACGGCAGCCCCGGTGGCCCATCATGGGGTTGAACTCGTGGAGACCGGCGATGATGGCCTTGATCTCCTCCACGGTCTTGCCCATGTCCTTGGCCATCAGCTCGATGTCGGCCTCGTCGGTGGGCACGAACTCGTGCAGGGGGGGGTCCAGGAAGCGGATGGTGACGGGGCAGCCCTCCATGGCCTCATAGATGCCCTCGAAGTCGCCCTGCTGCATGGGCTCCAGCTTGGCCAGGGCCTTCTCCCGCTGCTCCACGGTGTCGGAGCAGATCATCTCCCGGATGGCCTGGATGCGGTCGTCGTTGAAGAACATATGCTCGGTGCGGCACAGGCCGATGCCCTGGGCGCCCAGCTCCCGGGCCTTCTTCGCGTCGGCGGGGGTGTCGGCGTTGGTGCGGACCTCCAGGCGGCGGTACTTGTCCGCCCAGCCCATGATGCGGCCGAACTCGCCGCCGATGGTGGCGTCCACGGTGGGCACGGCGCCGTCGTAGATATTGCCGGTGGAGCCGTCCAGGCTCAGCCAGTCGCCCTCGTGATAGGTCTTGCCGGCCAGCTCGAACTGCTTGTTCTCCTCGTCCATCTTGATGTCGCCGCAGCCGGACACGCAGCATTTGCCCATGCCCCGGGCCACCACGGCGGCGTGAGAGGTCATGCCGCCGCGGACGGTGAGGATGCCCTGGGCGGCCTTCATGCCCTCGATGTCCTCGGGGGAGGTCTCCAGGCGGACCAGAATCACCTTCTCGCCCCGGGCGGCCCAGGCCTTGGCGTCCTCGGCGGAGAAGACGGCCTTGCCGCTGGCGGCGCCGGGGGAGGCGCCCAGGGCCTTGCCCATGACCTTGCTCTCTTTCAGGGCAGCGGCGTCAAACTGGGGGTGGAGCAGGGTGTCCAGGGTGCGGGGCTCCACCATGGCCACGGCCTTCTTCTCGTCGATCATGCCCTCGTCCACCAGGTCGCAGGCGATCTTCAAAGCGGCCTGGGCGGTGCGCTTGCCGTTGCGGGTCTGGAGCATGTAGAGCTTGCCGTGCTCCACGGTGAACTCCATGTCCTGCATATCCCGGTAGTGGTCCTCCAGGGTCTTGCAGACGCTCTCAAACTGGGCGAAGGCCTCGGGGAACTTCTGGGCCATCTCGGCGATGGGCATGGGGGTCCGGACGCCGGCCACCACGTCCTCGCCCTGGGCGTTGGTCAAAAACTCGCCGAAGAGCTTCTTCTCGCCGGTGGCGGGGTTGCGGGTGAAGGCCACGCCGGTGCCGCAGTCGTCGCCCATGTTGCCGAAGGCCATGGACTGGACGTTGACGGCGGTGCCCCAGGAGTAGGGGATGTCGTTGTCCCGGCGGTAGACGTTGGCGCGGGGGTTGTCCCAGGAGCGGAACACGGCCTTGACGGCGCCCATCAGCTGCTCCTTGGGGTCGGAGGGGAAGTCCTGGCCGATCTTGGACTTGTACTCGGCCTTGAACTGGCCGGCCAGCTCCTTGAGGTCGTCGGCGGTGAGCTCCACGTCCTGAGTGACGCCCCGGGCCTCCTTCATCTTGTCGATGAGCTGCTCAAAGTACTTCTTGCCGACTTCCATGACCACGTCGGAGTACATCTGGATGAAACGGCGGTAGCAGTCCCAGGCCCAGCGGGGGTTGTTGGACTTCTTGGCCAGCACGTCCACCACGGTCTCGTTGAGGCCTAAGTTCAGGATGGTGTCCATCATGCCGGGCATGGAGGCCCGGGCGCCGGAGCGGACGGAGACCAGCAGGGGGTTCTCCATGTCGCCGAACTTCTTGCCGGTGATGGACTCCATCTTCTCAATGTACTCCATGATCTCCGCGAAGATCTCGTCGTTGATCTTCTGGCCGTCCTCGTAATACTGGGTGCAGGCCTCGGTGGTGATGGTGAAGCCCTGGGGCACGGGCAGGCCGATGTTGGTCATCTCGGCCAGGTTGGCGCCCTTGCCGCCCAGGAGCTCCCGCATATTGGCGTTGCCCTCGGTGAACAGGTAGCAGTACTTTTTGCTCATCTTCATTCCTCCGTTTTTTATCTCTGCCCCGCCGGGCAGATGGTATCTCGTGTCCGTACACGGCTCTTGGGATAGATTGGTAAAATTCACCTAACGATAATATTATAATCGGACATTTTCTGGAAAACAATTCATAAATATCATAAAGAAATTCGCCGGAAACCGGAGGAATGCCCACAGATTCTGGGGATTTTGCACAAAGCAGCCGTGCCGCGCTTTAAAAACAGAAAGTTTTTTCCCCATTTCTCCCGGCGGAACTCCCTTGGCACACGTTTGCGCTTTACCGTTCCCTCCGTTTCGCCCCCGGCGTCCCCAAAGGCGGCGGGACTTGCATTGGGCGGATGCCGGGGGTATAATATAGTCAAAACACTTGAAAATCGGCATCCCGATTTTCAAGGCGGGCAGCACCCGCCGGCACATAAAATGTGCCATGTTTTGCCGTCCGCCGCCAGGCCGTTTCACGGCCCCTGGAACGCATATGCGTCCCAGGGTGGAAAAGAAGCAAATGCTTCTTTTCCACTGCGGTGACGATAAAAGCAATTCTGTTCGTCAGGGGGAACCGCCATGGCCTCGCTCTCACCCGCCGACCCCGCTGCCGTCCGCATCCGGGAGGCCGCCGGCCGGGACACGCTGTCCCACGCGCTGCTGTTCACCGGCAGCGGCGGCCTGGCCGCCGCCGCCCAGTACGCCGCCGCCGCCCTGGAGTGCCAGGGAGAGGGCGTCAAGCCCTGCGGCGTCTGCCCCGCCTGCCGGAAGGTGTTCTCCGGCATCCACCCGGATGTGGTCACCGTCCGGGACGAGGCCCACAAAAACATCGCCGTGGACGTGGTGCGGGACCTGCGGGCGGACGCCTACATCCGCCCCAACGAGGGACGGCGGAAGGTCTACATCTTCCCGGACTGCGGCCTTCTGACGGAGCAGGACCAGAACGTGCTGCTGAAAATCGTGGAGGAGGGGCCGCCCTACGCCGCCTTCCTCTTCTGCGCGGAGAACGCCGCCGCGGTGCTCCAGACCCTGCGCTCCCGCTGCGTGGAGCTCCGCCCCGGAGCCGCCCCGGCGGGAGGGGACCGCGCCCTGCCGGAGGCGGCGGAGCGGCTGTGCCGCTGCCTGGGCTCCCGAAAGCGGGGGGCCGCCGCGGAGCTGGCGGTGCGGCTGGAGAAGAAGCGGATGAACCGGGAGGACCTGGCCGCCATGCTGGAGGGGTGCCGGGAGGCGTTTTCGGCGGCGCTGCTGTCCCTCTACGGGCAGGAGGCCGGGGAAACTCTCCGTGAGATCGCGTCTTTTCTCGGGAAAAACTTGACAAAATCCCAACTTGTGCGCACAATAGAGATATTGCAGAAGTACCGCGGGGAGTGCGCCTATAACGTGGGCCCGGGCCACGTGCTGGGCGCCCTGGCGGTGGAATTGGAGGACATCTTTTGACAGAAGTGATCAGCGTCCGCTTTCGGGGCGGCTGCAAGAATTATTACTTTGACCCCAGAGGGGCCGTGGTGAAGATGGGGGACCAGGTGATCGTGGAGACCGCCCAGGGCCCGGAGTTCGCCACCTGCACGGAGGGCAACCACGAGGTGGAGGATTCCGCCATCGTCCGCCCTCTGTGCGCCATGCTGCGCATGGCCACGGAGAGCGACTGCCGCACCGTGGAGTACAACAAGAAAAAAGAGCGGGAGGCCTTTGACATCTGCGAGCGGAAGATCGCCGCCCATGGCCTGGAGATGAAGCTGGTAAACGTCTCCGCCAGCTTTGACGGGAACAAGATCATCTTCTACTTCACCGCCGACGGCCGGGTGGACTTCCGGGAGCTGGTGCGGGACCTGGCCTCCGTGTTCCGGGCCCGCATCGAGCTCAGGCAGATCGGCGTGCGGGACGAGGCCAAGATGATCGGCGGCCTGGGCATCTGTGGGCGGCCCTTCTGCTGCTCCCAGTTTCTGGACAGCTTTCTCCCCGTCTCCATCAAGATGGCCAAGACCCAGAACCTCAGCCTGAACCCCACCAAGATCTCCGGCACCTGCGGGCGGCTGATGTGCTGCCTGAAATACGAGCAGAACGCCTACGAGGACGCCGCCAAACGGATGCCCAAGGCGGAGAGCTTCGTCCAGACCCCCGACGGCCCCGGCAATGTCAAGAGCGTGGACCTGCTGCGGGAGACCGTAAAGGTCCTGCTGGACTCCGCGGGCCCCAACGAGCCCCTGAAGACCTACCGCAGCTGCGAGATCAAGGTGCTGCGCAACGGCAAGGGCAGCCGGGAGGGCATCGAGATCCCGGAGCGGCCCGCCCGGTACGTGGAGGAGCGGACGGAGGAGAGCTTCGAAACCCCCATCTTCGCCACGCCCTTCTACATGGACCACCCCCTGGAGGATGCCCCCGTCCGGGAGAAGTTCGGCCAGGAGGGCGGCGAGAGCCGCTCCCGCCGCCGCCACCGGGGCGGACGGCGGAGCCACGGCGCAAAGCCCGCCGCCGGGCAGCCCCGGCCGGCGGAGGAGCAGGAGAAGAAGCCCGCGGGAAAGCCCCGCTCTCCCCAGCCCCAGCAGGCCAAGCCCGCCGGCGAGAGCGGCGGAGAGGCCAAGCGCCGCAAGCCCTATTACCGGGGCGGACACCGCCGGGGCAAGGGCGGCGGAGGCGGTACGCCCCCCAAGGCCGAATAGGCCGCCGGATTTTGACGACGAATCCCGCCGTCCGCTGTGCGGGCGGCGGGATCTTTTTGAAAGAGAGGAGAACTTCCATGGGAAAATTCACCGGCGTGCTGCTGGCCAGCGACTTTGACAACACCCTGATCTACACGGAGGAGGCCCTCCGCACCGGGGCGCCGGTGCCGCCCCTTCCGGAGCGGAACCGGGAGGCCCTGGCGTACTTCATGGCCCAGGGGGGCCGTTTTGCCGTCTCCACGGGGCGGGCGCTGGCGGCGTTTCTCAAATACGTGGAGCTGGTGCCCATGAACGCCCCCGGCGTGGTGTGCAACGGCGCGGCGCTGTACGACTTCGCGGCGGGGGAATACCTGGAGACCGCCCTGCTGGACCAGACGGCCCTGGAGCGGGGCCAGGCGGTGCTGGACCGCTTCCCGGAGGCGGCGGTGGAGGCCTACCACATCGGAAACGTGATCCACGCCGTCCACCCCAACAAATTCACCCGCCAGCACGAGCACCTGACCAAGGTGGCGGTCACCGAGGCCCCCAGCCTCCCGGATGTCCCCCTGCCCCTGGGAAAGCTCCTCTTTGAGGCGGAGCATGAGACGCTGGAGGCCATCGTGTCCTTCCTGCGGGAGCGGGGCTGGGACGGGGACTATGAGCTGATCTTCTCCGGCCGGACGCTGCTGGAGATGACCGTCAAGGGCGCCAACAAGGGCGGCATGGTCCGGCGGCTGGCGGGACGGCTGGGGATTTCCATGGACCACGTCTACTGTGTGGGGGACGAGGCCAACGACATCTCCATGCTCACCGCCGCGCGGGAGGGGTTCGCCCCCGGCAACTGCATCCCCGCTGTGCGGGCGTGCGGGGCAACGATTGTCTGTGACGCCCGGGAGGGGGCGCTGGGGGATGTCATAGAGTGCCTGGACAGGCGGTATTAAAGTCCCGCTTCCAGCGGGGATGGGGATTTGTATTCCTTCGGAATCCGGCCTGCGGGCCGGGACGGGGGGTAACGCGCCTCGGGCGCGGGACGGGAGTTTCCCGGCCACGGGCCGGGGACGGCGACACGCCGGTGCCCGGCGTGTCTTGGGGCTGCACCCCCCATTTTCTCTTTTTCTGAGCGCAGAAAAAGAGAAAACGGGCCGTGCACGGTCCAAAAGAGAAAAAGACGCTGGGGGCGAGAATTTGCCCGTTCGGGCAAATTTCGCCCAAATGCGGGGGCTGGTCTGAACCAGTGCCCATAAAACCCTGGCAGCCTTCTGCCGGGTGCGCTTGACAGCG
>CAMNRF010000019.1 GCA_946551795.1 uncultured Oscillibacter sp. | reverse complement strand
GTCTGCTCCGGCGGCTTCTTCTCGTCAGCCTTACCGGGAGCGGCGGCACCTGCCGGCTTGGTCTGCTCCGGCGGCTTCTTCTCGTCAGCCTTACCGGGAGCGGCGGCACCTGCCACCTTGAGTTGCTCTGGTGGTTTCTGTTCTTTCGCCGTACCGGGGGGACTTTCCCCTGGCGCCGGGGTTCGGAAAGAGCCGATCAGCGGATTTTTCTTGGGGTCTGCCATAACTTTTTACCTCCAATTTTGTTTTATTTGCTGAAACTTACATCAGTTTGAGGCAAGTTTTCAACCAGTTCCTTTTTACATAGGCGGGCTCTGCCGCTATCTATCCAAATCATGCTGTACCTCTGCCCGGTAGTGATGGTTGATTGTCACCGGTGCGTTGTACAGGGTGGTCAGCAGATACCCCCGGATATTGCGGATTTCCGTTGTATTTCGCCGCAGGCAGTCAAATACATATTCCAAATGTTCATAGGTCAGGCGGAGAAAGCGTTCTCTTACCACGTCTGTGGAAATATAATCACCGCCAATCCGTACCGTGGGACGTGTGGTGTATAGCGTATCTACGATCAGCGCCACGATTTCATCCACATCCTCACAGGCAAATTGACGGCACAAACGGTCATATTCAATATTGGCTTCTATTTCTTTCTCACAGTCGTATCGGTCCATCCATCCGCTTTCTCCTGGGGAAACCGATGGAAGGATGGATTGATTAAGCTGACTATTCTCAGTCTGATTTGATTTAATATAACTCCCGGCGGTTTTTCCGCACTCTAGGCTGCGGTTTTCCCGCGGCCTAGACTGCGGCTTTTCCGCATTCAAGAGTGCGGTTTTCCCGCATTCTTGGCCGCTGATTCTCCGCGGTCTGGAAGATTGCCCCGCCTCCAGCTCCGAAGATGGAGATGGTATATCACGGGTGGTAAACCGCTTCACATAGATTTTTGTAGGACGGCCCTGGCCCTGCCGCACACGCTCAATCAGGCCAAATCCGTTTTTTCCGTTATCCAGTTCTACCAGAAGTTTTGTCGCTTTATCATGGCCGCAGTTCATATCCTCCTGAATTTCATCCAGGGTGTAGTAGATATAGACACGTCCCTGTTTGTCGTACCAGCCGTTTTTTGCGGACAGGCTCATACGGTCCAGCAGCAGACCATACAGCAGCTTGGCATCCGTGGATAACCGTTTGAAGCAATCCCCGGTAATCAGCTGGCGGGGAATCCGATAAAAGGAAAATTGGCTGCTCTCATCTCCGTAGTAATAATCGTAGAGCGCTTTTGCGGCCATGTTACGGCCTCCTTTCCAGACAATAAAAAAGGCGTCCCTTTCGGAACGCCTTTAGCAGGGGAGAGGGTGAATGGCACTCACCGGATATATCAATCTGCAAAACCATTAAAAAATGAATAAGCTCGTTTTGACTTTCATCAAAACGAGCTATTCAGGTTCCCAATGGTGGAGATAAGCGGGATCGAACCGCTGACCTCTTGAATGCCATTCAAGCGCTCTCCCAGCTGAGCTATACCCCCGGATATTTTCCGTGTCGGAATTTTGGGGAACCTTTATGAAATTGTAGAAGCAAATCGAGATTTGATACTCATTTGGGGGTGTGCAAGCGCATTGCTCGGGCTCCCAGCTGAGCTATACCCCCATATTGAATTTTTGCTTTTTGAGCCTTGCGTTTTTCCTAACATATTAGGTTTGAAAGTGGGACTAAAAGGTGCAATATTCGGGAGGTTGACAACTTTGTCAACCGATCCGCCGAGATTGCACTTGTGCAATTGAGGCGGCGAATTTTTGCGGTTGCGTGGGGTCGTTTTACTGGTCGGTTGCCCTCCCAGCTGAGCTATACCCCCATCTGTTCCTTCCGGCGTCATTCACTCGCCAGAACAGTTCATAGTATAGCAGGCCGCCTCCCAATTGTCAACAGTAATTTTTCATTTCTGCAAATTTTTCACTCCGTTCCCGGCGCCAAGTTTGTCTTGCAATTCAGGGGCAAACTTGTTAACATAGTCCTATGATCAAAGGGGGGACTGCCTGTGACCATCCACGAATCCGCGGAGGACTATCTGGAAGCCATTCTGATCCTGCGGGAGCGGCGGGGCGCTGTGCGCTCCATCGACATCGTCAACGAGCTGGGTTACTCCAAGCCCAGCGTCAGCATCGCCATGAAGAAGCTGCGGGAAAACGGCTACATCTCCATGGCGGCGGACGGCCTCATCACCCTCAACGCCAGCGGCCTGGACATCGCCAGCCGAATCTACCACCGCCACAGGACCCTCACGGAGCTGTTCACGTTGCTGGGCGTCTCCCCCGAGAACGCGGCGGCGGACGCCTGCAAGGTGGAGCACGACCTCAGCGAGGAGACCTTCGCCCGCATCCACGACTTTGTACAGCAGCGGGGCCACGAATAAAAGCAGCCCATAGGGCTGCTTTTTTACGCACCGCCGCAGGAAGGCAGCTGGTCCAGGGAGGCGAAGGTATAGCCCATGTCCTCCCACTTCGTCAGCAGGTCATCCAGAATCTCGGCGTTGGTCCTGGAGGTGGAGTGCAGCAGGACGATGGCCCCGTCATGGATGCGGGGCAGGAGCTTGGCGTAGGCCTGCTCCGCCGTGGGCTGGTTGTCCACGTACCAGTCCACATAGGCCAGGCTCCAGAACACGGTCTTGTAGCCCAGGGCCTGGGCCTGCCGCAGGTTCTCCTCGCTGTACTTCCCCTGGGGCGGGCGGTAGTAGGCGGGCAGGTCCCGGCCTGTGGTCTCCTTGTACAGGGCCGCCAGATCGTCCAATTCTTTTTTGAAGGACGCCTGGTCGGAGATCCTGGACATGTCCGGGTGGTGGAAGGTGTGGTTCCCCACGATGTGCCCTTCCTCCGCCATGCGGCGGATGATGTCCGGCGCGGTCTCGATCATGTTGCCCACCACAAAGAAGGCGGCGGGCGCCTGGTGCTTTTTCAGAGCGTCCAGGATCTGCTCCGTATACCCGTTCTCATAGCCGCAGTCAAAGGTCAGGTAGATCACCTTCTGAGAGGTGTCGCCCACAAAATAGGCGTCGTATTGGCCCAGCTGCTCCGCCGTGGCGTTTCCCACCGGACACTGGCCCTCCGTCTGGAAGGAGAGGCCCCAGTTGTCCGTGGACACCGGCACGGCGGCGGGGGAGGAAGCCGGTACAAGGTCACCGGAGGGATGATACAGGAACAGGGCCAGCAGCGCCAGCGGCGCCAGCACCGCGGCCCAATAGTAGTTTGGTCGTTTTTTCATAAGGACCTCCTGTCAAGTTGGGATTCCGTCTCAGGTTGCGCAGATGTCCGCCGGTTATGCGGATTTTCGACATTGTAAAAACTGTCAAAAGAGGGCCGGAGCGGCCTGTGCCGCTCCGGCCCTCTTGGCGGAATTCCCGCCCGGGTCACGGCTCCGGCGGCACCGCCAGCTGGAAGCTCTCCCAGGTGTGCTCCGCCTCCTCCACCGCCTCCCAGGTGTACCCGGCCCGCTCGCACTCCTCCCAGGTCAGATACCGGAAGTAGAACTCCACCTCCAGGTGGCAGGGCAGGATGTCCAGGATGATCTTTCTGATCTGCTCGAACTCCGCCGGAACGCCGCCCACCCCCGGGAAGATGACCCGCAGGTGTCCCGTGTCCATCTCCAGGGCCCTGGCCCGGATGCCGCAGCCCTGGATGGCCCGGCCAATGGCGGAGGGGGTCAGGCTGTCCCCGTCGATCTGGAGCAGGGCCGCGATGGCGCTTCGCCGCTCCTGAGGGGTGACGGCGGCGGGGCGCCGGGCAAAGGGCGCCTCCCGGCGGCGCAGGCCCTCGTCCTCCGCCGTGGCGGTGACGGCCTCCCGCTCCACGGTCTCCAGCCGCTGGGCCGTCCGGTCCAGGGCCTGTCCCAAGGCGTACAGCTCCGCGCCGTTCACGGACCCGCCGCCCAGGTCATAGACGCCCAGGGGCGCGAGCAGCTGCCGCAAATAGACCTCGTACATGGCTCATGCCTCCAGTTCCGTCACAGTCAGCGTTCCCAGCACCGGCAGCACCGTGCTGTTCGCCGCCAGGTCCGCCGCCGGGGCGGAGAGATGGTAGTTCTCCACGCCCTCCAGGGCGTAGAGGCGGCTCCCCAGCTCCGCCAGCAGCACCGGCTGCCCCAGCATCCGTCCGGTGAAGAGGTTGGCGATGGCCAGCTCCGCCCGGGCCTTGACTTCGTCAAAATCCGCTCCCGCCCGGACGGCAATGGCCGCGCTCACGTCCACCACGGCCGTGGCGGGGGCCTTCACCTCCACGTCCACGGCGATCTCCCGCCGTTCCTGGAGGTCCGACTGGACCTCCTCCAGCAATGCCGCGCCGGGCAGGCCGTTCTCCCCGGCGATGTACACGTCCACCGTCCCGATGCCCCGGGCCCGGCCCACCGCCCGGGCCGCCGCCACGCCGTCATGGCTCATGGCGGTCTGCTCATACCAGGCGGCGTTGGCGCCGTTGGGCAGCCGCCGGTAGCTCTCCAGAACCCGCTGGCGCAGCGCCTCGTCGTCCTCGGCGTCGCTGCCGCCGGAGAAGGCCGCGGGGTTGACACAGGCCGTCACCGCCACAGGGCAGGCGGTGAGGAACCGCACGGCCCCCGCCACGGCATTGCCGCCGCCGCCCGCCTCCAGGGCCTCCGCCGGGGCGTCCACATAGGTCTGTCCCACCTCCAGCGTCACGCCGTCCGTGGTCTGGAACCGCCGCTCGTCCGCCGTCATGCACACCGTCCCCGCCGGAATGGCCGCCGGCAGCGCCGGAGGCGAGTCCACGGAGAACCGCAGCGTCCCGACGGCCCGGGACGCCGGCAGGCGGCTCAGCCCCCGCATGGCCGCGTGGCGGTCCAGATAGACGCCCTGGGCCGTCTGGGGAAAGCTCTGGTCCAGCACCCACTCCGCCTGAATATCCAGGGCCTGGATCTGGGCCGCCGCGGCGTAGAGCCGCACCGCCAGGTCGCAGGCGTCCTCCGGCACGAATCCGGCCCGCCGGGCAAAGTCGGCCAGCAGCTCCTGGTAGATCTCATCAACGCTTTTCACCCCTCGTCTCCTCTCTACACAATCTCAATGGTCACCGGCAGGGGCTCCCCCCGCCAGAGGCAGTTCACCGTCAGGACCATGGCGCCCTCCGGCCCGGACCCCAGCGCCGCGGACTCCACCGTCAGCGCCTCGCCCTCCAAGGCCTCCGCCGCGTACTGGGCCGCCGCGGCCTGCCGCTGAGCAGGCGGGACCTTCCCCAGCTGGTGCAGGCGGCTCCCCAGCTCCGGCAGGAAGGGAAAGGCCCCCCGCCGGGCTGTCAGCTTGAACAGCACCCGCTGCAGGAGGGCCTCCCGGCCCTCCGCCCGCAGCAGCCCGCCCACGCCGTCGGGGATGTAGTCCCCCTTCTGGAGCTTCAGGTCCATGTCACACCAGCTCCTCTCCGCAGTGGCAGGGGGCGTAGGCCGCCCCGTTGATCCACAAAGAGCCCTCCACGCACACCTCGCCCCGCAGGACCACCTTGCCGTCCTGCTTCAAATACACGGAGTTCTCCCCGGGGCCGTACACCAGCACCTCCCCCGGCAGCATCCCCTCGGGCGGCGCGCCCTGCTTCATGCCGCAGACGCACTGCTCCTCGCCGCCGGGGCCGCCCTTGACCACCAGCACCGCTCCGCCGCTCTCCGGCATCCAAATATAACCGCCGGGGCCGTAGATGGGCACCGTCCGCACCTCGCCCCGGGTCATCACGCCCACGCTGTCCCCGGCGATGGTGGTGACGCCCAGATCGGCGTCCGCCGTGGCCGGTGCCGGCCGCATCTTACTGGAAAGCCACATTCTCTCATCCTCCCCTCAATGTCAGCACCGCCGCGGCGCCCCGCTCGGCGGAGAAGGTGTTGGCCGTCTCCGCCACCCGAAAGGCGCCGCAGAGACCCATCCGGTCCAGCCGCAGATCCACCCGGTCCCCGGGGAAGGCCGGAAAGCTCCCCGGCAGGCGCACCGTCACCACCCGCTCGTCCTCCTTCGACCGCCGGATCTGATACTCCCCCGTGTAGCGCATGGCGTCCCAGGTGCTCTGTCCCGGGGTGTAGACCACCCGGCGGCACTGGCCGCCCCGGCGGATCATGTCCTCGTTTTTCACGCTGTAAGAGGCGTTCCGGGTCTTGTCGATGACCAGCACCTCCGTCAAAACGCCGTAGTGGTCCTCCCGCAGCGTGCAGGAGAGCACCGGGTCCCCCTGGCCGATGGAGAGGTGTTTCCCGCCCGCCCCCTCCGGCGCCGCCAGCAGCTTCCCGTCCCGGGAGAACCGGGGGGAAAAGCCGCCGTAGGTCCGGCAGAAGCCCTCCAGGGCCCGCCACTGGCTCACCCCCGCCGGCACGGTGTAGACGGAACTGGCCCGCAGATCCGCCACCTCCCCGGCGGTGATGCCGTAGGGCGTCACATGGCACCGCACGATCTCCGCCAGCGTGGCCTCCTGGTAGGTCAGGGGCCGGGACTCGTTGTCCAGCAGCCGGGCGGCGTAGCCCCGCCCGGTGACGGTGGCCGTCAGCCCCTCCTCCCCCAGTTCCACGGTGTACTCGTCCACAATGGCCCGCAGCACCGTCTTCCCCCGGTGGAAGGCGGCGAACCCCGCCGCCAGATGCAGCGTCTCCGCCATGGCCCTGTCGTAGAGAAACGTCACGGAGTAGCTGTCGCAGGGCACCGTTCCGGTGTGGACCACTTCCCAGGAGAGCAGCTCCGGCAGGTCGAAGGCCCGGTGGTCGCAGGTGAATATCCGTCCCGTCACGGCAGCCTCACCTCGTTTCCCGGATAGATCAGGTTGGGGTTTTTGATCTGGGGGTTGGCGGCGATGAGATCCGTCAGCGCCGCGCCATACTGGCGGGCGATGCCCCAGAGGGTATCTCCCTTCTTCACGATGTGGACGGCCCTGCTCCCGCCCGTGCCGCCGGAGGGCTCTCCCGGGGTGAGCAGGGCCCCGCCGTCATCGCTCTCCGTGAGGCCGCCGTCATAGCCGCCGGAGTCCTCCCAGAACTCAAAGCTGTAGCGCACATAGTCCGGCAGGGGCTGCTCCACAGCCTTCAGGGAGACGAAGTAGGCCCGCTGGACCTTCCACACCGGATGCACCAGCTGTCCCGGCCCGCCCTCCTGAAACACCGCCTCCAGCCGCCGGAACTGGTCGTAGGCGTCCGCACCGGAGAACTCGCCCTCCCCCCGAAGGACCCGGCAGGCACTCCCCAGCTCCTGGAGGACACAGCCCCCGAAGGGAACCCTGTGCACCGCCACACGGCGGCGGTTCTCCACCGTGTAGATCTCCGGGTTGTGGGGCCAGGTAAAATCCTTGTACCGCATGGATGTCAGCTGCGTAAAACCTCCCCCTCTTCTCAAAAAAATTCTAATACAGGGAAAAGCCCCCGTCATACCGGCGGGCGTCCCGCTGGATGGCCCGGGACAGCGATTCCGCCTCCCCGGCGCTCCCGCCGCCGGCGGGGTAGACATACTCTGTCACCGTCCGTTCCCGCGGGGCGTCTTCCGGCCCCCGCCGTGCCGCCGGGGAACCCGGGATCTCTGCCGCCGTCCCGCAGCGGCCCAGAGCGGGCCAAGCGGCCTCCTCCGGAAAGATGAAATACCCGTTTCGCCGCCAGCCGTCCGCAAGGGGAGCCGGTGCGGCGCCCCGCGGAAGCTCCTCCGCCGTCCCGCCGGGCCCCTCTGCCCGCGGGCGGACGCCGCCCGGTCCCCCGGAGGCCATGGTTTCCCCGCTCTCCGCGGCGGGAACTGCCCCCGCCGCCGGATGACCCGGCTGCTCCTCCTCCGGGGCTGGGACCGCCCCTGCCGTCACGGCGCCCGACCGGCCGTCGGGAACTTTCAGAGACGCTGCCGGAACCCCGTCATTTCCGCCGCCGTCCCGGTCTCGGCGGGGCGCTCCCCCCAGCAGCAGGCCCGCCAGGGCCTCCCGCTGCCGCCGGAGCTCCTCCTGGATGTAGTCCATCTCTCAGCCCTCCCGCAGCGCCGCGAATCGCCCCTCGTCAAAGGACGGGTTCCCCGTCCCCTCCGGGCCGGGCTCCGTCTCCGCCAGCCGCAGCAGCAATCGCTCCAGCTGGCGGCCCGTCAGGGCCGCCAGCACCGCCTCCTCATCTGCGAAAGCCGGCTCTCCCCGGCAAAAACAGCACTCCGCCGCGATCCTGGCGTTGCAGAGGACGGTCCGCTCCAGCGGGTCCTCCGCCGCCTCCCGGACCTCCTGCCAAAGGGCCAGCAGCCGCCCCGCCGTCAGGGGCCGCAGCTCGTCGATCTCCCTCATGCCGTGGTCTCGATCCGCTTGGACGCCACCAGTGTCACCCTCTCCGCCACCATGGCGTTCAGCTGGCCCTCCTCCTGGATGTCGCTCCACTGGCAGCCGCTGTAGATGACCTTCCGGTCCGGCTTGCAGATCACCAGGGAGAAGTCCTCCAGGTCGTAGAAATTGATGCCGTCGGACACGGCGTCGTCTGTGGCGTACAGCCTTGTCAGCTCCAGGGTGTACTTCCGCTGCCCGTCGATGGTGGCCACCGGCTCGCTCTCGCCGAAAGCCTCCACGAACCGGGAGGACTTGGACGCCCTGGCGGTGTAGCCCTGCACCACCGCCACCTTTCTGCCCTCCAGCTCCAGATAGATGTCCGCGCTGGTGGGAAAACCTCTTGTCTCCATCTCCCGTCCTCCTTATACCGTGATGTGCACCGTCAGATAGATCTGGTTCAGCCCGTGGGCCACGGCGAAACCGAACTCCACCAGGCACACCGTGGGGTCGTCGGGGGAGGCGGACACCGTCACGTCCCCGTAGCCGTCGATGATCTCCGCCGCCGCCTTCTTCTCCAGCTCCACGATCACCTGGGAGCGGATGGCCCCCCGGTTCCGGGCCGTGTTCTTGGCCCGGGAGAACTTGCTGCGCAGCGCGGCGCGGATGGAGGGGATCACGTCGTCGGCGATGAGGACGGTGGTCAGCTCCCGCCAGGTGGCGTCCGCCGCGCCGCCGGTGGTAGTGCGGGTGGTGATGCCCCGCACCGGGGAGATGATCCCCGCCGCGCTCTCCAGGGGCGTCACGCCGCCCCGCACCAGCAGGTCGATCTCACTGTCGCTGTAGTCGGCGGCAAGGCCCCCCAGTCCCCGCAGGGCCGCACCGTTGAGGGGGGCCGCCGGGTCCCGTCCGGCGGCCACGGCCCCCGCCACCGCCGCCGCGGCGAACACGGAGGGAATGGCCTCCCCCTGGCTGTCCAGGGCGTCGGGTCCTACCAGCACCATGCGCTCGCTGTTCAGTGCCGCCGCGTGGCTCACCAGGGCGGACACCGTCTCCTGGCTGCCGCCCACCACGGCGATGCGCTCCTGCCGGGCGGCGGAGGCCTCCTCCACCGCGCCGCGCAGGGCCTGCTGCACCGTCTGGTCGGCGCTGTCGCACACCACCACCTGCACATCCTGCTTGTTCAGCGCCGCAAAGGCCGCCTTGTAGTCCGCCAGTGTCCCGGTGTCCGCCACCCGAACCGCCGTCACGCTGGACGCGCCGTTGAGGAACAGCAGCCGCAGCAGCGTGCCCATTCCCGGTGTGGTGTCCTCGCCGAAGGCCTCCGCCCCGGCGGCGTAGCCGGTCACCGTCACCGCCGTGCCCACGGTACCCTTGGCGGCCTTGGCGGCCACGCCCACGGCCTTGGGCGCCTGCCCGGCGGACACCACCGCCGAGGTGTCGCAGACCGAGTAGACCCCCGGCCGCTCATGTACGATCCCGCTCAATTGGTCATTACCCCTTTCAAAATAAAGTCCAGAAACTCCGCTCCGTCCTCCCGGCTCTCCGCCGTGAAGAGGGCCCGGCACTGGAGACGCCCCCGCCGCAGGAACATCCCCGTCTCCCGCTCCCAGGCCAGGGCCTCCCAGCACAGCTCCCCAGGCCGGATGCCGGCGGGCAGGCCCCCCAGCAGCGCCTCCGCCGCCGTCTCACAGCCCGCCTCGCACTCCGCGGCCCTGCGGCCCCGGATGTCCACCGTGATCACGCCCTCCAGCTGCTTTCCGTACAGCTCTCTGACGGCGCCGGTCTCCCCGTCCCGGACCTCTCCCAGGTAGTTGCACAGTCCCAGGGCCTTTCCCTGGGCGGTCCCCACCGCCACGGCGGCCGCCGCCCCCTCGTAGGCCTTGACCCGCTCCGCCGGAAAGGCGGCCAGGGCCGTCAGTCCCGCGCTTTGGAGGGCGGAGATCACCGCGTCCCGCACCTGTGTCAGCTCTCTCACTCCGCCGCCTCCCGTCTCCGCTCCAGGGACGCCCACCAGTGGCTCAGCGTCCCGCCAATATAATAAGGCCGGCTGCTGCGCGCCTGAAAGGCCGTGCCGTTCCACCGCACCGTCTCTCCGGGCCGGATCTCCTCCCGGCCCAGATACAGCCACAGCCGCCCGTCCACCCATCCGATCTCCGTCACGGTGCCGGGAACCTCCTCCCGCCGCTCCCGCACCGGCTGCAAAAAGGCCCGGACCTCCCGCAGCCCCTCCGCCGTCTCAAGGGTCACGGTCTGGCCGTACCGCTCCAGGATCTCCTGCACCCAGGCCGTCATCCCCGCACCCCCCGGAAGCAGAAGCCGTCCTCTTTGGCGTAGGGGGCCATCAGCCCCTCCGCTGTCTCCCGGAGACCCCGGGCCAGGGCGGCAGACTCCGCTGTCCCCCGGCCCTTGACGGAGATGTCCCCCGCCGTAAAGGCGCTGACGCCTCCGCCGCCCCGGCCCGCCGCCAGGTCCGCCGCCGCCGTGAAGGCGGCAGCGCAGACGAACGCCGCCCCGCAGTCCTCCGGGGTCAGGCCCGGCCGCAGCCGGGCCTCCCAGCGCCGCCGGGCCGCCCGGCACAGCGGTTCCAGCAGAGGCTGCTCCGCCTCTCCCGCGCCGGAGACGGCCCGGGCCAGCATCAGGATCTCCTCCGTCATCCCGTCACCGTCAAAACCTTGGCGGCGTCGGTGAAGAGCTTGGCGAAGCCGGAGATGGAGGTGATGGCCGCCCGCTCCATCTGGCGGTCGATGAGCTTGTCGTACTCCACCGTGATCTCGCTGCCGCAGATTTGCTCCAGGGCGTAGTTTTTGTCCAGGCCGATGATGGTCCCGGCGGGCATGGCGGAGGTCCGCAGGAGCTTGGCCCCCAGGGGGGAGGTCAGCGTGCCGGTGCCCTGGAAGTTCAGTCCCGTCAGGGGGTTCTGGAACTCCGTCAGCTTCAGCATGGCCAGCATCATATCACTGCTCACCAGCATGGTGTTCATGGTGTAGGGGTCGAACTGACTCCAGAAGTCCAGCAGCGCCCCGTAGGACAGGGTGGTCGTGCCCTTGGTGATGGGCGCCGTACCCACGGTGAAGACGGGGGCGGGATTCTGGTTGCCGTCGCCGTTTTTCAGGACCCCGATAGCGTCCTCCAGGTGCATCCGCCCGATGTAGGCGCCGATCTGCCGCAGCGTCACGGAGAAGAGGTCCAGCCGCTGGAACCGGATGGCCTCGTAGGAGGCCACCAGCATCCTGCCCCGCTTGTGGAGCCGCACCAGGTTCTCCTGGGTGCGGATGGTGGTCCGGGGGATCTCCGCCCCCTCCTCCACCCGGCGCAGCTGCTTCTGCTCCTCCGTGGGCACGGAGGCGATGGAGCGGTAGTCCATGCCGTCAAACCGGGTCACCGTGGCGGTGATGGCGGGCAGGACGCTCTCCTCCTCCAGTCCCTGCCGCACCACCCGGGAGACGAACTCCGGGAACAGCACGGCGGAGTCGGAGGTGTGGAAGAACTTCTCCACGCAGTCGGACCCCGCGCCCTTGACATGGATGTCAAACCGCTTGAGCTGCCGCTGGAAGGCGTCCAGCCCCTCCAGGGCGGTGCCGCGGTACTGCTCGCTGGGGTCCAGCTCCTCCAGGGTCTGGGCGAAGGTCCGGCCGCTCCGGCCGTACATCCCCTTCTCCATCTTCACGTTTTCAAAATGATATGCCATACGCGCTCTCCTCCTTATCCTGCCTTACAGCACAAAAGTGACCGTCTTGGCGGCGCTGTCCACGTCCACCGCCAGATAGCTCTGTCCGCCGCTGGCGGGCACGGTCACACCGCCGCTGCCGTCCGCCGCCAGCTTGACCCAGCCCGCGGCGGGGGCGGTGTCGCCGGAGTAAATGGCGGTCACCATGCCGCCCAGAACCACGGTGCAGGCGCTGCCGTCCCGGCTCACCGCCAGCGCCGTGCCGCAGAACCTGTCGCCGGCGGCACAGGCGCTCACCGTGCCGTTCCCGCTGACTTTCACCACCTGGCCCTCCTGCACCCCGCTGCAGGCGAAGGTGGCGGCCCACTGTCCGATCCCCTCGTAAGAAACTCTCATCGTTTTCCTCCTGTCGTTTTTTATGGCCGCGGAACGATGCGGGGGAAGCCCCGCCCCATCCCGTCGCGCACGCTGAAATATATCGCTCTCCGGTCTGCCCCGCGGGGCCCTCACACCTGGAAGGCCCCCGCGTCCTCCCGCTCCTCCGCGGGCCGGGGCCGCAGCTGGGGCGCCGCCGGAAACCGCTTCGCCGCCTGGGCGCCGTAGGCCTCCTTCATGGCCAGCAGCTCCGGCTCCTCCATCCGCTCCGCGGCCCTGGCAAACACGGCGCCGTCCAGATGGTCGTCCGCCAGCATGGCCAGGCGTACCACCTCATGCCGCAGCTCCTTGAGGTATTTCCGCCCCAGGGCCGCCTCCCTGCGCAGCAGCGCCAGCTGTCCGTTCTCCTGGCCGAACCGCTTCAGCACCCCGGCGCTCCGCTGGGCGGGCACCGCCACAAAGGACCACTCATAGGCGTCCGCCGGCTCCCGCAGCTCCGTAAAGCACAGCTTTCCGTCGTAGACCTGCCCCTTTACGTGCTGGCAGCCGCCCTCTGCGCCGCAGATGGAGCACACGCTGTGCCTCACGCCGCACCCCACGCTGACCTCTTTTTTGATGCCGCCCTCGATCTCGGCGATGAGCTCCGCGTTCTTCTCCGTCCGCAGCAGGTAGGCCCAGCCCTTGAGCCAGCGGTACTCGTCCCCCGCCGCCGTGGTCATGGAGGGCTCCCGCACCACCTCGGTCCGGTAGATTCGGGCGGTCTGCCCCTGGGCGGACCACTGGTGGTCGAAGATGCCGCTCTTTCCCAGGAACAGCGCCCCCAGCCGCTCCAGCGCCGCGGCGTCGAACCGCTCAAAGTCCCGGTCCACCTCGTTGTCGCACAGCCGCAGGGTGAAGGTGTACACCTGCTCCGCCGCCAGCGGCGTCTTGGCGAAGCGGTTGATGGCCTCCAGCTCCTCCTGTCCGGGCAGCCCCGCCGCCGCCTCGCTCCGCGCCTTACGTACTTCCATGGTTGTCTCCCTTCCCGGCTTCCCGTTCATCGTTCTCAATTCGCAGCTTCCTGGCCTGTTCCCGGTAGAGCTCCGCCCGGGCCTCCTCCACCTGGTCCTGGAGGTTGATGTCGTCCCACTCCACCGTAAAGCCGCAGGTGTACCCGTGCATCCGCAGCCACAGCCGGCAGATCCGCTCCACCACCGGCGTCAGCGTCCGCCGGATGGCGGTGATCTCCGTGGTCAAGAGGTCCGCCTGCTGGGAGCTCATGCGCTCCGTGGAGCTCCAGCTCAGCCCCAGCATAAAGGGCGGGATGCCGGTTTTGGCCACGATCTGCTCCAAAATCTGCCGTACCGGCACCTCGCTGTCCAGGATGGGCGCGTCGGCGCCGATGGCCTTGATCTCCACATCCCCCACGGCCACGAAGTCCCGCACGCTACCGCCGCGGGTGTCCTGCATGGCCCGGGACCACTCCTCCGCCAGCAGCCGCCCCCGCTCCGCGGCGGAGCCGCCCTCGCCGTTTTTGCATGTCACGGCGAAGCGCACATTGCCGCACCGCTCCCAGTTGACGCCGATGGTGTGGTAGATCCGGGTCAGGATCTCCGAGAGAAACGGCAGGGACCGCAGCAGCGACACGCCGTAGGGGCTCCCGCTCTCCGGATTCAGCGGCGTGAACAGCAGCAGGTCCTGGTGAGGAAGGGGCCCCATCCGCCCGTTCTCATCCGCCCCGCAGATCTGGAACGCCAGCGGGTGATCCCCCTCCCGGATCTCGATGTCCTCCACCCGGCCGCACAGCAGGGCGGCGATGTCCCCGCCGCCCGCGGCGGGCACGATCTCCCCGATGGCCCGCCCGCAGGTCAGGAGCGTATCCAGGTAGCAGTCCAGAAAGGCGTTGACGCCAAACTGTCCCCGCCCCACAGGCACCGTCCGCAGAAACTCTCCCAGCTCCCGCTCCGCCGCCGGATCGGCGCACCGGGCCGTCACGCCCCCGGTCATGCGGATCAGCTTGTACACCGCCGCGTCCACCACCGGCACGGCCTCCCGCACCGCCCGGTACAGCCGGGTCTCCCCCCGGCTCAGGGGCACATAGTCCCCCAGCATCCCAAAGGGGTGGCGCTCGCCGCCGCGCAGCTGCACCGCGGCGGGGGAGCTCTTCTCCCGCCGTTTTTTGAACCATCTCAACGCTTCGATCCCTCCTTAACTTCTCCGCTCCACGCTCATGGCGGCGAAGCCGCCGCAGTCCCCCTCCGCCAGATCCATGGCAAAGTACCGCGTCTCGTCCATGGCGTGGTCGTTCTCCTTCCTGGGCGCGTCCCGCCCGGATCGCTCATCCCAGCAGTAGAGCTCCATCTCCCGCAGGCAGTCCCGGCACTCCCGGCAGATGACGATCCGCCGCCGTTTCAGTAGATCCGCCGTCACCCGGATGCCGTCCGACACATCGTTGTCCGCCCGGACCACCCGGAACCCCCGCCGCCGCAGAACCTCCATGAAGCTGGCCGCCGAGGGGTCCACGATCACCCGCTGGATGTCCCGCTCCCCGGCCAGGGCCTCCAGGTCCTCCGCGTACTCCGCGTCCGTCCGCTGCCGCCCGGCCCTCCGGGAGCTGTAGTAGAACTCCTTCACCCGGTACCACACCCCGTCCATCTCCCCCCACAGCCCGAAGGAGGCGGGGTTGGCGGTCCCGTAGTCCACGGAGATCCGCCACCGGGAAAAGGGCCCCGCCGGGGCCGCAGGGGCGTCCCGCTCCCGGTCAAAGAAGTCGTACACCAGCCCCTGGGCGGCGGTCCACTCCCCCAGTACAAACCGCCGGTAGAACACCCCGGAGTAGGCCCGCCGGTACCGCTCCCGGATGCGCCGGGACAGGGCGGGGTTGTCCTCCATGGTAAAGTGGAGGTACAGCGCCCGCCGTTCCCGGGCCTTTAAGATCCACTCCCGGTAAAACCAGTGCTGGGGCCCCTCCGGGTTGCAGTTGAACCACAGCCGGCTCCCCGGCACGCTGCACCGGGCGATGGCCTGCTCCACGAAGGAGCGGGGCATCAGCGCCGCCTCGTCCAGCAGCACCCCCGCCAGGGTGCTGCCCTGGATCAGCGCCGCGCTGGACTCGTCCCTCCCACCGAAGAGCAGGTAGCGGTTCTCATGCCCCATGAACCGCACCGTCAGCAGGTTTTCCGACCGCCGTTCCCGGACGCTCATGCCCACCCCCCGCAGATAGGGCACCAGCTCCGTCAGCAGGTTCCGCCGCAGGGAGCCGATGGTCTTGCCGCAGAGGCCGAACTGCCGCCCGTCAAACCGGGCCTGAGCCCACAGGAAGAAGCCCACCCCCATGGAGAAGGTCTTGCCGCTGCGCACCGCCCCGTCGCAGATCAGGGCCTCCCACCGCTCCGACCGCCACCAGGTCAGCACCCGCCGCTGCTTGGGGGAAAAATTCGTGATCTCACCCGTCGTTCCATCCCTCCTCCGCCTCGCCGCCGCACTCCGCCAGGACCTGGTACAGCGCCTCGGCCTCGCGCCCGCCGCCGTCCTCCAGCAAAGAGCACAGGGTCTCCAGCGCCCGCACCCGGTCCACCAGCTTGATTTCCACGCCCTTGTCCGTCACCTTGAGCTCCGACACGGCGGAGAGGTCCAGTCCCTCCGGGTCCGCCTCTCCGGGCCGCAGGGCCAGCCGCGCCGCGTCGTTGGCCCCGCCGAAGGCCAGCTGTGCCAGCCGCCGCAGGACATCTTCCCGCCGCAGCTGCGGTGCCGCGTCCGTCCGCATCTTCTCCAGCCGCGCCTGGACGGCCTTTGTTCCCAAAAGGGAGAACCCGTCCCGCCGCCCGCACTCCGCCGCCGCCCGCTCCGGGTCCATGGTCCTGAGATACGCCCGGCAGAAGGCCCCGCTGTCCCGTCTCTCCAAACTGTCCGCCCCCTCTCTGAGATGTCCTCACAACGAGAGGGCCCGCTCCCCCAAAAGTTGCACGCCGGTGTGCCCGCCTCCCAAAATTTTTTCCTGAACAACAAAAAAACGCCCCGCGGGGCGAAAAATGCCGCGGGACGAAAGTCCCGCGGCACAGGTCAGAGCCATATGAGATCAATTGGCGCCCATCTCGTCGAAGATCTCCTCGATCTCGGCGTCCGGCTTCGGTGTGGCCAGGGAGACCACCACGATCACCGCGCAGGCCACCAGGAAGGCCGGCAGCAGCTCGTAGATGTTCCAGACGCCGCCCAGGGGCTTCACCAGGAACTTCCAGATGAAGATCATGGCGCCGCCGGCCACCAGGCCGGCCATAATGCCCTGGCGGTTGCTGCGCTTCCAAAACAGCGCGCACAGGATGGCGGGGCCGAAGGTGGCGCCGAAGCCCGCCCAGGCGAAGGAGACGATCTGGAACACGTTGCTGTCCGGATCGGAGGCCAGGAACAGAGCGATGACGGCGATCACCACCACGGTGAGCCGGGCGATGAGCATGGTCTGTTTCTCCGTCAGCTTCACGCCGAACACGTCCTGCACCAGGTTCTCCGAGAAGGCGGAGGCGGCGGCCAGCAGCTGGCTGTCGGCGGTGGACATGGTGGCGGCCAGAATACCCGCCAGAATACACCCGGCCACAATGGCGGGGAAGATTCCGTAGGAGGACAGCAGATCGGACAGCTTCACAATGATGGTCTCGGTGGCGCTGCCCTCCAGATAGGGCACCCGGCCCTTGGCGGAGACAGCGTGGCCCACGATGCCGATGAACACCGCCACGCCCATGGAGATCACCACCCACACGGAGGCGATCCGGCGGGAGAGCTTCAGCTCGTTCTCGTCCCGGATGGCCATGAACCGCACCAGAATGTGGGGCATGCCGAAGTAGCCCAGGCCCCAGGCCATCATGGAGATGATGCGGATAAAGCCGTAGGGCTCCGCGCCGCCGGAGGAGACATTATAGGTCTCCGTGAAGCTGAGGAACCCGGGCAGGGACCGGGCGTGGTCCAGCACCGCGTCCATGCCGCCGGCCTGCACCACGCCGAACACCACAATGACAACCAGGGCGGCGGTCATGATGACGGACTGGATCAAATCCATGGTGGCCACAGCCTTGAAGCCGCCGATGGAGGTGTAGCTGATGATGACGACGGCGCCGATGATGACGGCCGCCATGTAGTTCCAGCCGAACAGGCTGTTGAACAGCTTCCCGATGGCCGCCAGGCCCGAGGCCACATAGGGCACGAAGAAAATCAGGATGATCAAGGCGGAGATGCACATGATCACCGGCCGCTTCTCCCCGTAGCGTTTGGAGATGAAGCTGGGGATGGTGATGGCGTTCAGCTTCACGCTGTACCGGCGCAGCCGCTTGGCCACCAGCAGGAAGTTCAGGTAGGTGCCCACGGCCAGGCCGATGGCGGTCCAGCTGGCGTCGGCCACGCCGGAGAGGTAGGCAAGCCCCGGAATACCCATCAGCAGGTAGCTGCTCATGTCGCTGGCCTCGGCGCTCATGGCGGTGACCAGGGGCCCGATGCCCCGTCCGCCCAGGTAGAAGCCCTCGGCGCTCTTCTTGGACCGGCGTCCGATCATCACGCCCGTAAAGATGACGAAGCATAAGTACAAAATGATGGTGCCCATAATACAAATTTGTGCGGTAGTCATAGTCTCTCTCCTTAAATGTGAATTCAGCGAGTGACATCATACCACACTTTTCACAAGAATAAAATACAGAATGAATTATAGAATTTATTCTATACAATATTTTCGGTTTAATTAAGAATACAAGTTATACCAGTTATTTAAATCCATACGAATTTTAGGAATAATAAAAACCGAAAAAAGAAAATAAAATTTGATTGCTTCAGTTCAGAAAAACCATTTCCCGCAGTCTCCTCCCGATCCGCCGCCGGAGACCCGCTCCTGCGTGATCAGCTGTCCGCCTCTTCGATTCCGGCAGTCTTCCGGCAGACCGGAACGGGCCGCCTCTCCGGGCGGCCCGTTCCAAGATCCTCTATTTCTCCGCGGAAATGCACACCGCGTGGCAGATGCCGGGAATAGACTCTCCCTGGAAGCTGGAGGTGGGGGAGAGCAGGGCCCCGGTGGGGGCAAAGACAATTTTTTTCCACTTCCCCCGCCGCATCTCCGTGAGGAGATACCCGTTGAGCACGGAGGCGGAGCAGCCGCAGCCGGAGGCCCCGGCGTGCATGTCCTGCCCGTCCCGGTCGTACAGCAGCAGCCCGCAGTCCTGGAAGCCGTCCCCCAGCTCCACGCCGTCCCGGGAGAAGAAGTCCCGGACGATCCCGTGCCCCAGCTCCCCCAGGTCGCCGGTGATGACGAGGTCGTAGTCCTTTGGCGCCGTCCCGGTGTCCCGGAAGAAGGCGGCCAGGGTGTCGTAGGCGGCGGGGGCCATGGCGGCGCCCATGTTGTTGGGATCGGTGATCCCCTTGTCCACAATCTTGCCGCAGGTGACGTGGGTGATATAGGGCCCCGGCCCCTCCCGGCCCAGGACGGTGCAGCCGGAGGCGGTGGCGGTCCACTGGGCGGTGGGGGTCCGCTGGCTGCCGTAGGGCACCGGCATCCGGTACTGCCGCTCAGCGGTGCAGAAGTGGGAGGAGGTGACGGCGGCGGTGCGCTCCGCGAAGCCCCCGTCAATGAGCATGGCCGCCAGGGACAGCGACTCCCCCATGGTGGAGCAGGCGCCGTACAGCCCGTAGAAGGGGATGCCCAGCTCCCGCAGGCCGAAGGAGGAGCCGATGCACTGGTTTAAAAGGTCTCCCGCCAGAATATAGTCGATGTCCTTTGGTTTCAGCCGGGCCTGGTCCAGCGCCCGCTGGACCACCTTTTTCTGCATGGTGGACTCCGCCTTCTCCCAGGTTTTCTCCCCGAAGAAGGAGTCCTGGCTCAGCTCGTCAAAGTACCCGGCGAGCGGCCCCTGCGCCTCGAACTTGCTGCCGATGTTGGCGAAGGAGAGCACGGAGGGCGGGTCTTTCAAGGCGATGGTTCTCTGGCCGGTTCGTTTTTCATTCATGGAAAGCCACCTCATTTTGATGGATTTTCCATAGGGTGCCCCAAACGGAGAAACTTACTCCTCCGGCTTTGGAACGATGCGAAGAGGGGGTTCACTGTCCCGGAGATACAGCTCCTCGCAGTCCCGCTGGGCCTGGATCAGAATCCGCAGGGCCTTTTCGGTCTCCCGCATGAGATGCAGATACATTTCCCGATAGTCCGCCATTACCGCGCTTCCCTTTTTCTTCCAATATAGCCGAAAATTCGGCATTATGCAAGCAAAAGTTTTCGGCTATGCTAAAAGCAAGGCAGGTGCGGACGATGATCACTTTTGACCCGTTATGGGAGACATTAAAGCGGAGAGGGATCTCCCAATACGTTCTGATAAAAGAATACGGTGTCAGCACCGGGACATTGGACGCGCTACGGAAAAACCGCAGCATCACGCTGAATACCCTGAATGACCTCTGCGAACTTCTGGACTGCGGTATTTCCGACATCATTCAATATACACCGGATAAAAACTGACACAGGCGGCACAGCCGCCCGTGTCAGTTTGCATTTAGGTATAGGACCGCTCCACCTGGACCACGGCGTAATAGCTGCCGTCCAGAGCCCGGACGGCGTCCCGGATCTTCTCCGCCACCCGCTGGTCGCTGAGGCGGAAGTCGTAGGGCACCACCGCGTCGAAGATCACGTTGGTGTGGGTGGGCCCGGAGACCATGCGGAAGTCGTGGATGGTGATGTCGTCGTCGATGCAGCGGACCAGGTCCGCCACCCGGCGGCGGGTCTCCTCCGTAATGCCGTCGTCGGTGACCACCGGGTCCATGTGGATGACCGCCTCGCAGCCCAGCTGCTCCCGCAGCTCCTTCTCCACGTTGTCGATCTCGTCGTGGAGGGCCAGCACATCCTGGTTGGCGGGAACCTCGGCGTGAAGGGAGATCATCACCCGCCCGGGCCCGTAGTCGTGGACGATCAGGTCGTGGATGCCGATGATCTCCGGGTGGGCCATCACCAGCTCCCGGATGCGGGAGACGAACTCGCGGGTGGGCGGGGTGCCCAGCAGGGGGTCCGCCGTCTCCTTGGCGGCCTTGGCGCCGGACCAGAGGATGAAGGCCGCCACCAGCAGGCCCGCCCAGCCGTCGATCATCCTCCCGGTGAAGTGCCCCGCCAGGGTGGCCGCCAGCACCGCGGAGGTGGCGGCGCTGTCGCAGAGGGAGTCCGTGGCGGTGGCCCGCATGGCGGAGGAATCCAGCCGCTTTCCCAGGCGCCAGTTGTAAAAGGCCATGTAGAGCTTCACCCCCACGGAGACGCACAGGATGGCAATCACCAGGGGAGAGGCCGTCACCGGCGCGGGATGGAGGATCTTGGTGAGGGAGGACTGCAGCAGCTCCCAGCCCATCAGCAGGATCAGCACTGCCACCCCCAGGCCGGAGAGGTACTCGATCCGCCCGTGGCCGAAGGGGTGGTGGGCGTCGGCCTTCTGCCCCGCCAGATAGAAGCCCAGCAGGGTGATGGCGGAGGAGGCGGCGTCGGAGAGGTTGTTGAAGGCGTCGGCGGTGATGGCCACGGAGCCGGCCAGGGTGCCCGCCAGCAGCTTTCCGGAAAACAGCAGGATATTCAGCAAAATACCCACCGCGCCGCAGAGGATGCCGTAGGCCTTGCGGAGCCCGGCCGCATCCCGCTTTTCGGGGTGGATCAGCAGCCGGGAGAGCAGGGTGATCATGGGATCATGTCCTTTCCAAATTCAGTTCAGCGGGTCCCGCCGGGGATGACCAGCTTCATGTGGCAGCACAGGTCGTCCAGGTCCCGGTCCGTGGCGGCGGGAATCCGCAGCTTGGCGCCGCAGCGGCGGCAGATGAGGTCCACGGCGGAGCGCCGGATCTCCATGCCGTATTGTACGCTGCCGCAGCCGCAGGTGATTCCGTTTTCCCGGGAGGCGATCTCCTTCAGCTCCGAGAGGACCTCGTACATGATCACGCTGTCCAAAAAAGCCTCGCCGCCGTCCGCCTCCTGCCGCTTTTCCTTCTCGGCCAGAATCTCCAGCTCCCGGAGGTTTTTCTCCACCGTGCCCTCCGGGCCGATGAAGCAGCAAAACTGCTTCGTCCTGGCGCAGCCCAGGGCCGTGGCCCCCCGCAGCACCCGTTCCGGCGGGCACACCGCCGTGTGGGTCTCCCCGCAGAGGCCGCAGGGGACATAGAGCCGGTAGCTCTCCCCGTCGAAGTCCGCCCACAGGGCGGACTCCCCGCAGCCGCACTCGATCTCCGCATTGGAGGCCTCCAGCGCGAAGACGGACCGGGCGGCCATCACGGTCTTGCCGCACTTGGGACAGAGGTAGCCGAAGGTGCGCATCTCGTCGCCCATGGTGTCTCCCCCATTTCCAAAAAAGTTCAAGTTGTTAGATTATAGCACAGCGCCGCGGGAATGTACAGCGTTTTCCGGACAAATGGGCGGCGGTCTCCGGCGATTTCACGAAAACCGATTGAATCCAATCGGAGCCGCTGGTATAATCAGAGCCGTAAACCGGACTTTTGAGAGGAGATTGTTTTGCCATGAAGATTGCCCTGCTGCAGGTCGCGGCGGCGGACACGCTGGACAGCACGCTGGAGAAAGGCGTCTCATTTTGCCGCGGAGCGAAGGCGCGGGGGGCGGACATCGCGCTGTTTCCGGAGATGTTCAGCAGCGGCTACCGCATCTATGACCGCCCGGCGGCGGACTGGATCGGGGAGGCGATCCCGGCGGACCACGAATTCGTCAAAGCCTTTGGGGCGCTTTCCAGGGAGTTGAATATGGCCGTCGGCATCACCCTGCTGGAGGCGTATGAGACCGGCCCCAGGAATACGCTGATCCTGTTTGACCGTTTTGGAAATCAGGTCCTTCACTATTCCAAGGTCCACACGTGCGATTTCGATGTGGAGAGGAACCTGACCCCCGGAGACGATTTCTATGTGGCGGACCTGAATACGGAGTCCGGGCCCGTGAAGGTGGGCGCCATGATCTGCTATGACCGGGAATTTCCGGAGAGCGCCAGGATTTTGATGCTGAAGGGCGCCGAGATCATTCTCGTGCCCAACGCCTGTCCCATGGAGATCAACCGCCTGTCACAGCTCCGGGCAAGGGCGTACGAGAATATGCTGGCCGTGGCCACCTGCAATTATCCCGCGGGCGTCCCGGACTGCAACGGCCATTCCAGCGTCTTCGACGGCGTCGCGTATCCGCCCGGAGGCACGGGCTCCAGGGACACCTGTGTCATGGAGGCGGATGGAACCGAGGGGATCTGGACCGCCGTGGTCGACATGGAGCTGCTCAGGCGGTACCGCCGGGAGGAGGTCCATGGAAATGCCTACAGGCATCCGCGGAAATACCGGCTCCTCTGCGCGGAGAGAATTGAGGAACCCTTCGTGCGGAAGGACTATCGGGACTAGAGCGCGGCGGAGATTCCGTCTGAGAAGGCCGCTCCCCGCCTCGGGAACACGCCGGTGGAAGCTGAAAAAGGGCCGCGGCTGACGCCGCGGCTCTCGATCGCTGTTATGTCAGTCCGTCCAGGGGCGAGGACACCGGCTTTGCCAGCAGGCCCAGCAGGGGCTCAAAGTCCACGCCTTCCCGCATGGGCAGCTCCTCCGCCGCCGTCCGCTCCGCGCAGGCCCGGACGAACTCCGCCGCCGCCCGGGCGGCCTCGATCAGGGGCGTCCCCTGCACCAGCGCCCCGGTGAGGACGCTGGAGAACACATCTCCGGTGCCGTGGAAGTCCCGGTCCACCCGCCGGGTCTGGACGGCCTCCGTCCGCCCGGCGGCGGCGTCGAAGCACATGGCCCCGGTGGAGCCCGGCTCCAGACTGGCCCCGGTGAGCACCACGGAGCGCCGTCCCCCCAGGCTCAGCCGCTCCACGATGTCCCGGAACCCCGTCTCCCCCGCGGGAAGCTCCCCGTAGGGCACCCCCAGCAGCAGCGCGGCCTCCGTCAGGTTGGGGGTGATGACGTCCGCCCGCTCCGCCAGGCGGGCCATCCCGGCGCACATCTCCGATGTGTAGGTCCGGTAGACCGCGCCGCCGTCCCCCATCACCGGGTCCACCACCACCACGCCGCCGCCCCGGAAGTCCCGGATGAAGTCCTCCACCACGCCGATCTGCCGGGCGCTGCCCAGAAAACCGCTGTACACGGCGTCGAATTCCAGCCCCAGGGACTTCCAGTGATGGGCGGCCCGGGGCATCTCACCGGTCATGTCCAGAAAGGTAAAGCCCTCGAATCCGCCGGTGTGGGTGGAGAGGAAGGCGGTGGGCAGGGGGCAGCACTGCACCCCCATGGCGGAGAGGATCGGGAGGGCCACGGTCAGTGAGCAGCGGCCGAACCCGGACAGATCGTGGATGGCGGTGACACGGGGTGTGGACATGGCGGAATTCCTCTTTTCTGTGGAATTGTGGTTTTTTCTGTTGTCTTGTCAAAAGAGCCGTGGTATAATATTTTATCTTATTTATACATCATAGCATACCGCCCCCCGCCGCGCAACCCCGTTCCGCTCCGGCATTGGCGAGGGGGGACACACATGTGAAAAAACAGCGGCAGGATGTTCCTGCCCCTCATATTCGCGGGCATGATGGAATTGGTAGACATGCGAGATTTAGGTTCTCGTGCAGCGATGCGTTGGGGTTCGAGTCCCCATGCCCGCACCAGAAAAGAGAGACAGGCAGTGCCTGTCTCTCTTTTCTGGTGCACCGCCCTTTTCCGTAGGCAAAAGGCGGCCGCCGCGGCGGGCTGATTGAACTCCCGCAGGGGGAACCCGCCAAGGTTTCCCCCGCAGACACCTTCTTCTTTATGGAATCGAAACTTCTTTCCTGAAATCGATTTTGACCGCTTGCTGCATTTCGCTTTCTTCGATCTTTCCGCAGTTACCATTTTCCCTTAACGATCCGTCCGCCAGCCATAATAGCAGAGAAACCAGGAGCGAAGAGCAAGAACGTAAGCCAAGCAGGGTTTAACACCCGCAGCCAGGGCCATACCGTCACCTTCTTTCCCCCGGATGGTACCAGGGATCAGATTCGCGGGAAAATTTTTGCCGTGAATATCGCTTGAATGAAAGTTTGTATGCTATAATCTTTATTTCCCATTCACCCAAAAGGCTCTGATACTGTGAGGAACGCGTCATGTATAACCATCAACTCGACACCTTCATCCGGGCAGCCGACGCCGGGAGCTTCTCAGGGCGGCGGAGGCCCTATTTATCTCCTCCACCGCCGTTATGAAACAGATCAACCTGCTGGAGGACAGTCTGGAGGTCCAACTTTTTTACAGGACCCCCTGCGACCTCACTCTGACAGATGTTGGGAAGTCCTATTACCAGGACGCGAAGTACATGATCCAATATGCAAAAGACGCCCGGGTACGGGCAAAGAACGCCATGCAGAGCAATGAGAACATCATTCGCATCGGCACCTCCCCCATGACGCCGGGGCAGTTTTGGGTGTCCCTCTGACCCAAGATCCAGAGGGAGTGCCCGGATGTCAAGTTTCAGATGGTGAATTTTGAGATTATTCCGGCAAATCCCTACAGCTCTGCCGATCTGAACTGGACGGATTCCTCCAGCCGGGTCAACGATGAACACGACAACGTCTCCAAACGAAATATCGCCCTGGTGAAGGATACCGTGGACAACTGGGAGGACTACGATACCGTGTTCATCGGCTATCCCATCTGGTGGGGCATCGCCGCCTGGCTGGTGGATACCTTCGTGAAGGCCAACGACTTCACCGGAAAAACCGTGATCCCCTTCTGCACCTCTTCCTCCTCCGGCCTGGGTCAGAGCGGCGGGCTCCTGGCGGAGCTGGCGAGAACCGGCAGCTGGCTGGAGGGCCGGCGGTTCTCCAGCGGCGTCTCCACCGACACGGTGACCGCCTGGGTCGACGGGCTGGGGCTGAAATAAACGCTCCAATATGGGTTTCCGGTATTTGCGGTACTGCGCTCTGCCGCAATGTACGCAGGCAAAGAGAGGAATTACCGGACCCGCCGCCAGTTTCTCTTCTGAAACAGTATGTCCCCCCGCGGCGAAGCGGGCTTGGCCGTCGGGCTGCGGGCTGTGCCCCCGGGGGGGGGGAGCGTCTGCCATAGAAATGGAGGCCCTATCATGAAAAAACTGCTTGCCATGGGAGTGCTGACCGTCTGGATCGCCGCCCTGCTGTGCAGCTGTGCCAGCACGGCCCAGGCGGAGGCCGGCGGCACGCCGGGAACATTGACAAATCATGCAGGAGTGGGAACCATGGAAAACGCCTATACGGCGGATACCAGGATCAGCGATGTGGTCCACGACCCCGTCTTCGGGGACTATGGGCGGCTGATCTTTCCAGTCAACCACAACTACTACAGCGGGGATACCCTGGGAGATCTGCATCTGACCTGGTACAGCCATATCGACCCGGCCAAGACGGTGGAGATCACCAACTACATGCGGACCCGCGCCGGGGCGGGGGATACGATCTTCTACGACATCTATACGGACGAGGAGAAGGCCGCCGCCCCCGCCAAGGGGGACACCGGGCTGTTCTTCTTCAAGGGCAGTCCCGGCGGACGCTTTGCCGTCTGCAATGCCGGAGGCGGGTTCGCCTACGTGGGGACCATGCACGACAGCTTCCCCCACGCCCTGGAGCTCAGCAAAATGGGCTGCAACGCCTTCGCGCTGATCTACCGTCCCGGCGCGCAGACGGCCTGCGAGGATCTGGCCAGGGCCATCACCTTCATTTTTGAGCACGCGGAGGAGCTGGAGGTGGACACCGCCTGCTACTCCCTGTGGGGCGGCTCCGCCGGAGGGCGGATGGCGGCATACCTGGGGAGCTATGGGCCGGAGAGCTTCGGCGGCGGGGACCTGCCCCGGCCCGGCGCGGTCATCACGCAGTACACCGGCCACAGCGAGTACACCGAAAACGATCCGCCCACCTATGCCTGCGTCGGGACAAACGACGGCATCGCCAGCTGGCGGACCGAGAGGCGGACGGCAGCCTGTCCTTCCGGGAGCGGGAGGGCTGCGCCCACGACGGAAACGCGGCCAACGAGTATATGTACAACGCCCTGCGGTTCTTCTGGAACGAGGGGTCTGAATGACGGTGCGGTGATCATCAACGGCCAGCGGAGGAAGCGGGACATTCCCGCCGCGCGATGGCACGGTTCGTGTGGATTCGCGTCCAGTGTCACAGGGGAGAACAACGGCGCGGCCGCCTCAAAATGGGCGCGTACCCCGGAAAAAGGGACGGCCCCGCATGGGGCCGTCCCTCTCCATCAGACGCTGAAATTCAATTGATGATAATACCCGTCGCAGACGTGGGCAATGGGCTTGTCCGCCACATCCGGCCTCTCGGGCCCATAGAGCAGACGGCCGATCTTATAGACCGCGCCGTTGACCATGACCGGCTCTCCCGCCGTGCGCCCGCCGAAACGGGTCAGCCAGGCCAGGGCCTCCCGCACCGTACAGCCTCGCCGAAGCTCCCCGCTCTCGTCCCAAATCGGGTCATATCCCAACTCCATACACAACATCCTTTCCTTCAGTAGAGAACAACCACAACATATTGTAACTGCTCTAACAGGCAAAAGCAATGGTGGAAACAGAGAAAAGGGCTGGAATATTTTGTGTGGTTCATGCGGCGATTGGGGGTTGACAGGCCGGATGGTTCTGTCCCGCCCCGTTCTCCCCCCTTCTTCCTCGGCTGGAAGAGATTTCCTTTTCGCGGCACTCCGGAGAGGACGGCTCGTGCTGACGGCTGTACACTCTATTTTGTCTGTGCCGCCCGTCCGCAAAATGCGCGGGCCCCGCCGGCGGCGGGGCCCGCTGTTTTTTGCTCACTTCCCGCCAGCTGCCGGCGGCGGCCACGCGGGGGCTCTGCCCCCGCCCCCGCCGCCTTTTGAAAAAGGTGGACGAAAACTTTAAACTGCCCTCACATTTTCTCCGGGGCGTCGACGCCGATGAGCTTCAATCCGTTGCGCAGCACGATGCGCGCGCCGTCCGCCAGCTTCATCCGGGCCGCCTGGACCTGGGGCTCCTCCCCCTTGATCCGGCAAGCGGTGTAAAACCGGTGGAAGCACCCCGCCAGATCCTGGAGGCAGCGGTTGATGTGGCTGGGGTCGCAGCTCCGGGCGGAGAGCTTGATCTCCTCGCAGAACTGGGCCATCTGCTTCATAAGGGCCTTCTCCGTCTCCCCGGAGAGCAGGGACATGTCCACCTCCCGCTGCGGCGGGACCGTCACGCCCTCCTCCGCCATTGCCCGCAGCAGCGAGCAGATCCGGGCGTGGGCGTACTCCACGTAGTAGATGGGGTTCTCGCTGTCCTCCCGCACCGCAAGACCCAGGTCAAACTCCATCTGAGTGTCCGGCTTGGCGTTGAAGAACCACCGGGCGGCGTCCACCGGGATCTCGTCCAGCAGGTCCGAGAGGCTGATGGCCTTGCCGGTGCGCTTGCTCATGCGCACCACGTCGCCGTCCCGCAGGAGCTTTACCAGCTGCATCAGCACGATGTCCAGCCGCTCCGTGCCGTTCAGGCCCAGGGCGTCCAGGGCGCCCTTCAAACGGGCCACGTGGCCGTGGTGGTCCGCGCCCCAGATGTTGATCACCTGGTCAAAGCCCCGGACGGCGAACTTGTTGCGGTGGTAGGCGATGTCGGCGGCGAAGTAGGTGTAGAACCCGTTGGCCCGGCGGAGCACGTCGTCCTTCAGGTCCAGCTTCTCAATGTCCTTTTCCCCCTTCCCCGCCTTCAGCAGGTTCTCCCGGAGGATGTCCGCGGTTTTCAGCCACAGGGCCCCCTCCTTCTCGTAAGTGTATCCCCGGTCCGTCAGCAGCTGAACCGTCTCCGCCACATAGCCGCTCTCGTGGAGGGTGGACTCGTAGAACCAGTTGTCGTACTCGATCTTGTAGCGCCGCAGGTCGTTCTTCATCCTGGGCAGGTTCACGCTGAGGCCGTACTGGGCCAGGGTCTCCCGCCGCTCCGCCTCCGGAGCCCCCGCCAGCTTGTCCCCGTTCTCGTCATAGTAGGCCCGGGCCAGGTCCCGAATGTCCTCCCCCTGATAGCCGTCCTCCGGGAAGGGCACCGCGTCCTCCCCCCGGATGAGCTGGAGATACCGGGCCTCGATGGAGTGGGCGAACTTGTCGATCTGGTGCCCGGCGTCGTTGACGTAGAACTCCCGGGTGACGTCCGCCCCGGAGGCCGCCAGGACGGAGGCCAGGGTGTCCCCCAGCACGCCGCCCCGGGCGTTGCCCATGTGCATGGGGCCGGTGGGATTGGCGGAGACGAACTCCACCATGATCTTCCGGCCCTTCAAGCTGTCGTTGGTGCCGTAGCTCTCCCCCTCGCTCTCCACGGCGGCGCAGACGCCCTCGTACCAGCTCTGGCCCAGGCGGAAGTTCAAAAAGCCGGGGCCGGCGATCTCGGCGGAGGCAAAATAGGTGCCCGCCAGGTCCATATGATCCAGCAGGGCCTGGGCGATGGTCCGGGGGGGCTTCCCCAGGGCCTTGGCCGCCGCCAGGGCGAAGGTGGTGGTGAAGTCGCCGTTGGCGGCGTCCTTGGGGATCTCCACCGGGGCGGTCTTCACCTCCGTCCGGGGCAGCGTCCCGTCCGACACCGCCGCCTCATAGGCGGCCATGGCCAGCGATGCCGCCTGGTCTTTCGCGTTTTGAATCATGTTGATCATAGTCCATGCCTCTTTCGTATATATTCAAAATTTTATAATCTGTCTGATTTTTCGGTGGAAAGCGGATGATTTGCCTGATGCCTTGGAAGTTATCGGGGAAACGGGCCGCCCAGGGGGGCGGCCCCTACATATAGAATGACGCGCTGTCCCATACGAAACAAGCCAGGCGCGAAGCGCGGGAAGAGAAGCTTGGGGCCTTACGTCAAAGCAGCAAAAACACCCTCGATGGTACCAGCAAATGCGGCGGAGCGCCCCCGCAAGGTACACTGTCAGACGCACCCGGCAGAAGGCTGCCAGGGTCATATGGGCACCGATTCAGGCCAGCCCCCGTACTTTGGGCGAAATTTGACGACTGTCAAATTCTCGCCCCAGCGCCTCTCTTTTCTCTTTGGACCGTGCACGGCCCGTTTCTCTTTTCTCTGGCATGACAGAGAAAAGAGAAATGGGGGGTGCATTGCACCAGCCGCCAATGTGGCTGAAATCTCGCCCCGCCCGCCAGGGCAGAAAAACCTACCTCCGCCGGACGCGGATCTTAAAACAGTTCCTCCCGGTGACAGTGTGCTCCACAGCAATGGAGTATCGAATCTCCATCACTCCGCCCCGGTCGGTGAGATTGTGCCGCAGGCGGCCGGTCTGAATGTCCACCGTCAGCTCCCCGAAGGGGGTCTCGTACAGCGACGTGTGCTGCCGCCCCTCCTCAAAGATCATCTGGGAGTTCACCCCGCCGCACCGGGTCAGAATCACCTGGGGCCCCCGCACCTCGAACGTGGTGGTGGTCCCCTCCATGCCGGTGAGGGCGCTCTCCTCGTAGGTGAGAATCATCCCCTCCGGCGTCAGCTCCATGGTGCCCTCGGTCATCAGCTCCGTGGCGTCGGGGTCCACGCCGTCAAAATACTGCTCGCCCCGGATGGACAGCAGCACCGGCGCCCTGCCTTCCTCAATACTCGTCAATGTTGATCCTCCGGGCCGCGTGATGCAGGTCCTCCCGCAAAAACAGCGACGCAAGCTCCTCAAAATTCTCCGGGGTCTCGCTGACATAGAAGGCGGTCTCCCCCCGGCGGTCCTCCGGCCCCCGGAGCCCCCGGGCCTTCAAAAGCCGCTTGAGCTCAAAGGCGGACTCCTCTCCGGCGGACACCAGCGCCACGCCGGGGCCGCAGATGCCGGCGATGATCTCCTCCAGCAGCGGGTAGTGGGTGCAGCCCAGAATCAGCGTGTCAATCCCGGTGGCCAGCAGCGGCTCCAGGTACTCCCGGGCCACGGTCTCGATGACCACGTCCCCCCGGTTCACCCGGCCGTTCTCCACCAGCGGAACAAACAGGGGGCAGGGCTTTCCGTAGACCTCCACCGCCGGGTCCAGCCGCCGCAGGGCCGCCTCGTAGGCG
This sequence comes from uncultured Oscillibacter sp., assembly GCA_946551795.1. Taxonomy (GTDB): domain Bacteria; phylum Bacillota; class Clostridia; order Oscillospirales; family Oscillospiraceae; genus Oscillibacter. The sequence continues at coordinate 2,335 of CAMNRF010000019.1, read as the reverse complement.
CCGGAGCGGATGGAGGCCAGGGTGGCGATGACCCCCACCTTTTTCCGCCTGGTCGCCAGCAGCGCCCGGCGGCAGGTGGGCTCCACCACCCCCACGATGGGCAGGGCGTTCTCCGCCTGGAGGGCCTCCAGCGCCGTGGTGGACACCGTGCCGCAGGCGATGAGGATGGCCTTGAGGTCAAAGGTCCGGAGAAACCGGACGTCCTGCCGGGCGTATTTCAAAAGCGTCTCCCGGGCCCGCCCGCCGTAGGGCACCCGGGCGGTGTCTCCGAAGTAGACGAGGTCCTCCTCGGGCAGGATCTCCCGCAGGGAGCGCACCGCCGTCAGTCCGCCAAGTCCTGAGTCAAACACGCCGATGGGCCGCATATCCATAAGTATCCCAAGCTCCTTATCAACCGTGATCTCCCGGCCGCCGCGCCGGACACACGCCAGGATTATATATTATACTATGATAAGAGGGCCGCCGCAAGACAGATTTTAGTCTTTTTTCCCGCTTTTTTATATAGCTTTTCCCGAAGGGATTTGTTATAATCATACCGGCCATTTCGATTTAGGACGTTTTGGGAGGTGTCCGCCTGTGAAGATCGAGCTGACGGAACAGCAGTACCGCTATCTGCTGGACCTTGTCTACATAGGAAACTGGGTCATCAACTCCACCCGGGAAAACGACCGCATCCGGGAGTACGACGAGGTAGAGAGCCTGGTGTTCTCCCACTGCCTGCGGCACAAAATGCCCAAGCTGGTGGAGCTGTACCAGGGGGATCTGATCCCCTCCCGTGTCTACGCCGACGGCGGCATCCACGAGGCCATCGAGCAGTACGAGGACATCGTGTTCTACGAGATTCTGGCGGAGGAGCTGGCCCTGCGGGACATGGACGGCGAGCCCCTGACCCGGGAGAACTACGCCCAGCTGATGGACCGCATCGACGTCTACCTCAACGAGTTCGACGAGCACGGCACGGACCACATCTCCGTGGACCTGGACCAGTCGTAAAAAAGAGGCGGTTTTCCGCCTCTTTTTGATGTCCGGAAGGCCGGAATCCGCAAAAAGGACTTGACATGGAGCGGGCTCCATGGGATACAATAGACCCATATAATCTGGAAAACCCAAGAGGAAAAGGAGAACGTCATATGGCTGAAAAATCCAAGGTCTATTTCGCGGACTTCCGCTGCCCCAGCTGGCGGGAGAACCTGCCCCAGAAGCTGGCCCGGCTGATGATGACCGCCGGGTTCGGTGAGATCGACATGGAGGACAAGTACGTCGCCGTCAAGATGCACTTCGGCGAGCCGGGGAACCTGGCCTACCTCCGGCCCAACTGGGCCAGGGCCGTGGCAGACCTCATCAAGAGCCAGGGGGGCCGGCCCTTCCTGACGGACTGCAACACGCTGTACGTGGGCGGGCGGAAAAACGCCCTGGACCACATCGAGTCCGCCTACGTCAACGGCTTCACCCCCTACTCCACCGGCTGCCACGTGATCATCGCCGACGGGCTCAAGGGCACCGACGAGGTATCCGTCCCCGTGGAGGGCGGCGAGTACGTCAAGGAGGCCAAAATCGGCCGGGCGGTGATGGACGCGGACGTGTTCGTCAGCCTCACCCACTTCAAGGGCCACGAGCAGGCCGGCATGGGCGGGTGCCTCAAGAACATCGGCATGGGCTGCGGCTCCCGGGCGGGCAAGATGGAGCAGCACAACTCCGGCAAGCCCTTCGTCAAGGAGGACCTGTGCATCGGCTGCCGGGCCTGCGCCAAAATCTGCGCCCACGGCGCGCCCCAGTTCGGCGCGGACCGGAAGGCCCACATCGACACGGACAAGTGCGTGGGCTGCGGCCGGTGCCTGGCGGTGTGCCCCAAGGACGCCATCCAGTGCCTCTACGACGAGGCCCCCGCCATTTTGAACAGGAAGATCGCCGAGTACACCAAGGCCGTGGTGGACGGCCGTCCCTGCTTCCACGTCTCCCTGGTGCTGGACATCTCCCCCAACTGCGACTGCCACGGGGAGAACGACGTACCCATCGCCCCGGACGTGGGGATGTTCGCCTCCTTCGACCCGGTGGCACTGGACCAGGCCTGCGCCGACGCGGTGCTGGCCCAGCCGGTGGCCCCCAACTCCGCCCTGACGGACGTGAACTGCGATTGCGGCACGGACTACTTCAAGGCCGCCCACCCGGACACGGACTGGGAGACCTGCCTGGAGCACGCCGAGAAGCTGGGGCTGGGGAGCCGGCAGTACGAGCTGGTGAAGATTTAAGCCGCGATATTGCGGGGGGCCGGGCCGCCGTGGGCGGCGGCCCCTACACGGTGTTCTATCGAAAGACGAAGCCGTAGGGGCCGCCC
>CAMNRF010000018.1 GCA_946551795.1 uncultured Oscillibacter sp. | reverse complement strand
TGGAGATTTCGCGCCCTGCGGGGCGCGGCCCGGGGCTTTGCCCCGGGACCCCACAAGCCTTTGAAAAGGCTTGAGCGAAACCTCTATCGCGCTTCGCACCTGCCCTTTCAGGCGGTTGCGCCGCCCTGCTCCCGGATGGCCTGACGGAACATCTCCTCCGTCTGCTCAATGGACCGCTCCAGGGTGTACTGTTTGGCGTGCTCGGCGTAACGGCGCTCCATCTCCCGCCGCTCCTCCGGGTGCTCGATCCACCAGTCAATGCGCTCTGCCAGCGCATCGCTGTCCCCCGCCGGGAACAGGCTCCGCCCGTCCAGGGCGAACTGCGGCGTGGCGGAGCGGGGCGAGTCCGCGATGACGGGCACCAGCCCGCAGGCGAAGGCCTCCATGCAGCTCATGGCCTCGATCTCCGCGTCGGAGGTGTGGACGTACAGGTCCGCCATATGGAGGATCTCAATGAGCCGCTTCGGCTCGTAGAAACCCATGACCACAGGATTGGGGAGTTTTTCCGCGAGATGCCGGTACTTCTTCTCCAGAGGGCCCTTGCCCGGCAGGATCACCTGGATCTCCCCCGCGTGGCGGCACCTGGCCGCGGCCTCGATCAGCACATCCTGCCGCTTCTCCCCGGCGTACCGGCCCACCATGAGGATGTTGAAAAAGCCCTCCATCCAGTCCTCCTTGGGCTGCTTGCCGTACACATACTCCGGGCTGATGCCGTTGGAGATCACGTGGAGCTGCGCGGTGTAGCCGTGGTCCCGGAGCTGATTTGCGATCATGTTGCTGGGACAGTGGATGTGGGTGAAGCGGTTGAAAAAAGTGTCCCGGAACTTCTCGTACACAAAGTCGTTCATCCGGCGGCTGTTGCCCATGTGGAGGGTAAAGGTGATGTTCTCCGGCTGGCAGTGGAAGGCCGCCGTGTGAGGGATGCCAATCTTCTCCACGTGCCTCAGCCCCATGACGGCCAGGGGCGAGGGCATCATGAAGTGGACCACGTCCGCCCAGGCCGCCGCCTTCTCAAACACGTGCTTGTTGGGAATGGCCAGGCGCATCCCCTGGCTGGTCATGAGATGCTCCACAATGGGGAAAAACCGCATCTGGCGCACCGCGTATTTATAATCCGCCGGCTTCCCGGTGGCGATGACCCGCACCTCGTTGCCGTGGGCCTTCAGTGCCATGGCAAAGCGGCGGGCGCTGATGGTGGTGCCGTTGTTGGCGTCGTCAAACTGGTCGATGACCAATACGATCTTCATGGCCGTCTCCTGAGCTCCCGACTCTCAGCTCTTGGCCAGGATCTGTTCCAGGCCCCGGGCCAGCTGGTCCGGGCAGGAGGTGGGACGGGGCCCGCAGGAGATGCCCTTGAGCCGCTCCATGGCCTCCTGGGCCTTCATGCCCTTCACCAGGGCGGCCAGGCCCTTGTGGTTGCCGTCGCAGCCGCCTACGATCTGGAGATTCTGGATCACGCCCTGCTCGTCCACGTCTACGATCATCTCCTGGGCGCAGATGCCCCGGGGGCGAAATGAATACGTCATGTCAAATCCCTCTTTTTCAAATTTTATCTTGAGTAGTATACTACAATGTTTCCCAAAAGGCAAGAAAAAAGCCCCGGACAAAAATTTTTCTTGACAATGTCGATATTCGATAATATACTGGGGGCATGAAATAACGATATTCGATAATAGGGGGGCGGGACCATGGCCCGGACGAAATTCCAGACCCTGACGGAGCAGATGTTCTACACCCTGCTGTGCCTGCGGCAGGAGTGCTGCGGCACGGACGTGATGGAGCGGGTGCGGCAGCTGACCTCCGGCCGTGTCAACGTGGGACCGGGGACGCTGTACAGCCTGCTAGACAGCTTTCTCCAGGCGGGGATGATCCGGGAGACCCGGGTGGAGGGGCGAAAGCGCAGCTACCTCATCACGGAGGAGGGCCGGCGGGCCCTGGAGGAGGAGTACCGCCGGCTGCAGATGCTGACAGCGGACTATGAAGCCTGCACAGAGGAAAGGAGGCGCCTGGAATGAGGGATACGAAATACCGCGTGGAAAACCTGGTCCTGTACGACTACAAGCGCGTGGAACAGCACCTCTCCGCCATGGCCGCCAAGGGCTGGCGGCTGGAGAGCATCGGCGCCCGGCTGTGGAAGTACCGCCGGGCGGAGCCGGCCAACGTCCACTACGCCGTGGCTTACATTCAGGACGCCTCCCAGTTCAACCCCGGCCCCACGGAGCGCCAGCAGACCCTGGAGGAGCTGTGCGCCGCCGCCGGATGGACCAAGGTGACGGACTGGTTCCAGATGCAGATCTACTGCTCCGAGGCGGAGGAGCCCGTGCCCCTGGAGACGGAGGAGTCCGTCCGACTGGAGGCCGTCCACCGCTCCATGAAGCGGAACTTCCTGCCGGCCAATATCCTCTTTCTGCTGTTCTCTCTGGTGATGCTGGGACTGTTTATCCGCACGCTGATCGTGGACCCGCTTCACATTCTGGAGAATAACGGCGGACTGTTCCTCGGCCCTCTGTGGCTGCTGCTGGCGGCGGTCCTGCTGGTCAGTCTGGCGCATTACTGGCTCTGGTACCGGCGCTCCGCCAGGTCCGTGGCCCAGGGCGGCGCCTGCGCCGCCCCGGGGGACATCCGGTGGGTCGACTGGGCGGGCTGGGCCCTCCTGATCCCCTGGACGGCGCTGTACCTGCTGGCCTATCTGGTCCAGGGTCTGCCGGGTCCCGCCGTCTACTTTGTGCTCCATATGCTCATCATCTGCCTGATGATCCTCCTGCTGCGAAGGACCACGGCCCTGCTGCGGCGGATGAAGGCATCTTTTGGACTGAATCTCGTCCTCACCCTGCTGGCGGATGTGGTGCTGGCCGCCGTGCTGGTAGGCGGGCTGAATTTCGCCGCCATCAAGGGCGGCTGGTTCAATGGGGACAGGGGCGAGACCTACATCTATCAGGGCCAGGAGTGGGACGTGTCCCCCATGGATCTGCCCCTCACGGTCTCGGACCTCACAGGGGAGACTTACAGCCATATCTCGCGGCAGGACACCTCCGCCGGCTCCGTCCTCCTGCCCCGGCGGGTCTGCCGTGAGCACGTCATGGAGGGAACCGTCCGGCGCGGTGTCCGCTATGAGATCACCAAGCCCCGCGGATGGCTGTATGACATGGCGGTGAGAAACGCCGCGTCCTCCCGGGAGGAGACGTTCTCCTATCAAACTGCCCGCTTCTCCTGGCTCTACACCTGGGAGGAGGTCCCCGCCGCCCCCTGGGGGGCGGAGAGGGCCTATCGGGAGCTGTGTGACGGAGAGTTTACGGACACCGTGCTTCTGATTTTTTCTGACCGGCTGGTGGAATTTGAATACTCCTCGGACCTGACGCCGGAGCAGATGGCCCTGGTGGGGGAGAGAGTGAAAAACGCATAGAGAAACGCGGAGCGCAATGCGCTCCGCGTTTTCTACAATTAGCAAGGCATGGGGACCTTGCCCCTACAACTTTTTGAGCTCCGCCCAAACCCACAGGGGCTTGCCCTGGGCCCACCGCCGTCGTCGGAAGAAACTCCGCCGCTCCATTTCCGCCGCAGGCGGCGAAAATTCCGCTAAAGCTCCGTTCCTTCCTCCTCTCCCCACGCGACCCACTCCGTTTGGCTCGCGCGGGGCCCCAAGAGGGCGGCCCTAAACTTCATTATTTTTAACTGTCAATGCTTCGGACTTTACAGCAGAGCCTCCACCTCCGCCAGCGTGGGCATGGCCGGAATGGCCCCGCTGCGGGAGCAGGTAATGGCCGCCGCCCGGTTGGCGAAGGCCAGAATGTCCTCCAGCTCCGCCCGGGTCAGGTTCTCCAGGGGATTTTCCGGCTCCCGGCGGCACAGCCGGCTGAGGACGGCCCCCAGGAAGGTGTCCCCCGCGCCGTTGGTGTCCGCCACCTTCACGGCAACGCCGCTCTGCCGCCAGGTCCGGCCCTGCCAGCGGCAGAACACGCCCTCGCTCCCCAGCGTCACCAACACCAGCTTCACGCCCTGCTCCTCCAGCAGGGCGCTGCCCGCCTCCGGGTCGGAACAGCCGGTAACCAGGGGCAGCTCCTCCTCCGCCAGCTTGATGATGTCCACCAGGGGCAGGGGAATGCGCATCCACTCCACGGCGTCCGCCTCGCTGGCCCAGAGGGCTGGGCGGTAGTTTGGGTCGTAGCTCACCACCCGGCCGTTTTTGTGGGCGGTCCGGGCGGCGAAGATGGTGGCGTTCCGGGCCAGGCCCGGCGTCAGGCTCACGGAGCCGAAGTGGAGGATCTTACTGTCCAGCACCGCGGCCTCGTCCACCTCCTGGGGCGTCAGCTCCTGGTCGGCCCCCCGGACGAAGCGGAAGCTCCGCTCCCCCCGGCTGTCCACGGAGACAATGGCCATGGTGGTGGCCTGGCGGCCGGTGAGAAGCCCGGCGCAGTTCACGCCGCTGTCCTCCAGCACCCGGCGCAGGTATGCGCCGAAGCCGTCCTCCCCCGCCTTGCCCCAGAAGGCGGCGCTGGCCCCCAGCCGGGAGGCCGCCACCGCCACGTTGGCCGGGGCCCCTCCGGGGTTGGCGTCGTACTGGGGAACGCCCGTCCCGCTGAAACCGGTCTGGGTCAGGTCGATCAGAATTTCACCGATGGTTGTAATATCCGTCATAGCGGCCTCCTCAAAACGCGGCATCCGCACCCGCCGCGCTTTTCCTTTTATCATGAGGCAGTATAGCACAAGCCCCGTCCCGGCGCAAGGGCGGAGCGTCCGATTCCGGGATTTTATTATGCGGAGGGCGGGCCCGCATGCCCCGTCAGCGCCGCTTTCTGCCAAGATACCGGCACACGGTCTCCCGGTATCTCAGATACTCCTCTCCAAACGTCTCCGCCAGGAAGGGCTCCTCCACCTTCACGATCTGCAGGTGCAGCACCCCGGCGGCAGTCACGGACACCGCCAGCAGCGCCCAGTTGAAAAACGCCGCCGCGAGGCCGGCGTACACCAGGTCAAAGCCCAGAAAGGCCGGATTCCTGCTGAGCTGATAGATGCCCCCTGTCACCAGCTCCGTCTCTCCCCGTCCGGGGACGCCCGCCCGCCAGCTGTCCTTCATGGTCAATACGGAGAGAATAAACACCGCTGTTCCAATACAGCTTGTAATCACCCCAAGGGTTCTGACGGGCAGCGGAAGGGAGCCCGTGTCCAGGGCGATGCTGACAGCCTCCGTCAGGACCGTCCCAATGGTGACGGTCCGCAGAAATAATTCGATCCGCTTCGCAGAGCCGGACTTCCCCCGGCCCATCTGGTCGGTGCGGATGCCCCTTCTCCCCTGGGCGGTCATCTTGGCGATGTAACAGCCGTAAAACAGCAGCAGAACCGCTATACCGGCGATCTGAAATCCCATGGCTCCCTCCGGTCCGGCTCAGGTTCCGAACAGCGGGGTGGAGAGATAGCGGTCCCCGGTGTCCGGCAGCAGGGTCACGATGGTCCTGCCCCGGTTCTCCGGGCGTTTGGCCAGCTGAACGGCAGCCCACACCGCCGCGCCGGAGGAGATGCCCGCCAGCACGCCCTCCAGCCGTCCCAGCTGCCGGCTGGCCGCGTAGGCGTCCGCGTCCTCCACGGGAATCACCTCGTCGTAGACGGCGGTGTCCAGCACCTCCGGCACGAAGTTGGCGCCGATGCCCTGGAGCCCGTGGCTGCCGGCCCGGCCCTCGCTGAGCAGGGGCGAGGCGGCGGGCTCCACCGCCGCGATCCTCACGGAGGGCTTTTTACTCTTCAGGTACTGACCCACGCCGGTGATGGTGCCGCCGGTGCCCACCCCCGCCACGAAGATGTCCACCTGCCCCTCGGTGTCCTCCCAGATCTCGGGGCCGGTGGAGGCCCTGTGAGCCGCCGGGTTGGCGGGGTTGGTGAACTGGCCGGGGATGAAGCTGTCCGGGAGCTCCGCCGCCAGGGCCTCCGCCTTTTCGATGGCCCCCTTCATGCCCAGGGCTCCCGCCGTCAGCACCACCTCCGCGCCGTAGGCCGCCATCAGCTGCCGCCGCTCCACGCTCATGGTGTCCGGCATGACGATGATGACCCGGTAGCCCCGGGCCGCCGCCACGGAGGCCAGGCCGATGCCGGTGTTGCCGGAGGTGGGCTCGATGATGACAGAGCCGGGCCGCAGCGCGCCGGAGTCCTCCGCGCTGTCGATCATGGCCCTGGCCACCCGGTCCTTTACACTGCCGGCGGGGTTGAAATACTCCAGCTTCGCCAGAATCCTGGCCTCCAGTCCCTCCGCCCGCTCCACGCGGGTCAGCTCCAGAAGCGGGGTGCCGCCGATCAGCTGGTCGGCGGATGTATAGATTCTGCCCATCATAAACTCCTCCCGAATTTCATAAGCGGAGGCGGAGCCCGGCGGACATCCCCTCCGCGTTATACCTACTTTATAAATAGGTTTATATGGATTATACATCCATCCTCCGCCGCTGTCAATAAAGATTTGGTTTCCCGCCCGATCAACCGCACCTTCGCTTGACAGGGGCTGGACCGGGCGATTGGGCAGTATCCGGACGGCGCCGCCACCGCCGAGCTGCCGGCCTCCAACGGAGGCGGCGGCACAGCCTGATTTTTGGGGCGGTTTCCATGCGAAGAGCCCCGGGGGGGTTTTAAGTAAACCCCCGGGGGGGTTTATGAGCGGGCCCGGGCCCGCCCCGCAGCCCCGGACGGGAAGGGGGAGAGCGCCACGCCGCGCTGCCGGCCCCCACGGGGGGGGGGGCCACAGCCTTTTTTTGGGGGGGTTTTCCCTGCCAAGCCCCCGGGCGGTTAAAAAACACCCCCCCGGGGCTCTTTTACGCGCTGCCGCTCACAGCCGCAGCTCCACGTCCGGAATCTGGACCTCCGGCATCAGCTCCCGGCTGACCACGTTGAGCATCTCCTCCAGCCGGGCGCACTCCTCGGCGGAAAACCGCCTGGTCACCCGGCTCATCACCTCCACCAGGTAGCTGGTGGAGATGTTGTAATAGTCAAAATACTTGGGCGTGACCTCCAGGTGGTACTCCCTGCGGTCCTCGGCGGACTGGACCTTGCGGATATACCCCTTCTTCACCAGGCTGTTGACCTTGTAGGTGGCGTTGGGCGGGGAGATGCGCATGAAGGTGGCGAACTCGTTCACCGTGGGACTGCCCAGAGCCTGGATGGTCTCCACGCAGAAGGTCTCCACCGTGGTCAGGTTGGCCTCCCGGGTCTGGAAACGCTGGAAGATCTCCTGATAGAAGTGCACCTTGAACTTGGTATAGACGTTGAAAAACGCATGCTGCAGCATTGCTCTCGCCCGCTTTCCCGCAGATTTGCCGGTTTTTCCACAGTATAGCAAACTTCCGGGGAAACGGCAAGGGTCATTCCGTGCCGATGGCAAAGGTCAGCTCCGCCGACGCGGCCTCCTGTCCGTTGACCGTGGCCCGGCAGGTCCCCACGCCCACGGGGCCCCGGCGCTTCGTCAGCCTGCACTCCATCTCCACCACGTCCCCGGGCGCCACCTGCCTCTTGAAGCGGGCGTCCCGCACCCGGCCCAGGTAGGCCAGCTTCCCCCGGTTTTCCGGCAGGGACAGAATGGCCACGCCGCCCACCTGGGCCATGGCCTCAATGAGGAGGACCCCGGGCATCACGTGCTTTTGGGGAAAATGGCCCTGGAAGAAGGGCTCGTTCACCGTGACGCACTTGATCCCCCTGGCCCATACCCCCGGCTCCCCGTCCACGACGCGGTCCACCAGGGCAAAGGGGTAGCGGTGGGGCAGAATCCGGGCAATCTCATCGGAGTCGTACCACATTCCCATCTCTCAGTCCTCCCATCTCTTCAAAAGAATGCTTCCGTTGTGTCCGCCGAAACCCAGGGAGTTGCTCATGGCGTACTCCAGGTCGGCGGCGCGGCCCTGGTTTGGCACCACGTCCAGGTCGCATTCCTCGTCCGGCGTCTGATAGTGGATGGTGGCGGGCAGGAAGCCGTCCCGCAGAGACAGGGCGGTGAACATCGCCTCCACAGCCCCCGCCGCCCCCAGCATGTGTCCGGTCATGGACTTGGTGGAGCTCATGGCCAGCCTGCGGGCATGGGGACCGAACACCGTCTTGACGGCGGCGGTCTCCATGGCGTCGTTCAGGTGAGTGGAGGTGCCGTGGGCGTTGATGTAGCCCACCGCCTCCGCCGGGACGCCGGCATCCTCCAGGGCCATTTTCATGGCGGCGGCACCCCCGCTGGCGTCCGGACGGGGCGCGGTCATGTGGTAGGCGTCGCAGGCGGCGCCACAGCCTGCCAGCTCGGCGTAGATCTTCGCCCCCCGCCGCCGGGCGTGCTCCAGCTCCTCCAGCAGCAAGATGGCCGCCCCCTCCCCCAGGACGAAGCCGCTCCGCTCCCTGTCAAAGGGGATGGAGGCCCGGCTGGGGTCCTCCGTCTGGGTCAGGGCCCGCATGGAGGTGAAGCCTCCCACCGCCAGGGGCGTGACGGCGGACTCCGTGCCGCCGCAGAGGCAGGCCTCGGCATAGCCGTCCCGGATGGCGTGGAAGGCGTCTCCCACGGCGTAGGTACCCCCGGTGCAGGCGGCCACCGGGCAGGTGCACATGCCCCGGAAGCCGGAGGCGATGGCCACCTGTCCCGCCGCCATGTTGCAGATGCCGGAGGGGATGAAGAAGGGGGACACCCGGTCCCAGCCCCGGGCCAGGCCCCGGTCGTGCTCCTCCTCGGTGATGGAAAGCCCCCCGATGCCGCTGGAGACCATGACGCCGCAGCGGCCCAGCTCCCCCTCCTCCGGGGTAAACCCGGCGTCCGCCAGGGCCTGCCTGGCCGCCGCCACGGCAAACTGGGTAAAGCGGCCCATGCGTTTGGCCTCCGGCCTCGGGATATATGCCTCCGCCTCAAAGCCGCGGACCTCCGCGGCCAGGCGCACCTTCATGCCGGCGGGGTCGAACTGGGTAATGGGCCCGATGCCGCACTCCCCCGCCCGGACCGCCCGCCAGCTCTCCGCCGCGGTGAGGCCCAGGGGCGTGACGGCGCCCATGCCGGTGATGACGACTCTGCGTCGTTCCATAACGCTCTCCCTCCCTCTCTACATGGACATGCCGCCGTCCACCGCCAGCACCTGGCCGGTGATGTAAGCGGCCTCGTCACTGGCCAGAAAGGCCACGGCCCGGGCCGCCTCCTCCGCCGTGCCCATGCGGTTCATGGGAATGGAGGCCAGCACGGCGTCCCGGGCCGCCTCCGGCATGGCGGCAGTCATATCGGTGCCGATGAAGCCCGGGGCCACGGCGTTGACGGTGACATTCCGGCCGGCCAGCTCCTTCGCCAGGGATTTGGTCATGCCGATGATCCCGGCCTTGCTGGCGGCGTAGTTCACTTGCCCGGCGTTGCCCCGGAGGCCCACCACGCTGCTGAGGCTGACAATGCGGCCATATCGCTGCTTCAGCATCAGACGGCTGACGGCCTTCATGCACAGGAAGGTCCCCTTCAGATTGGCGGCGATCACCGCGTCGAAATCCTCCTCGCTCATGCGCATCAGCAGATTGTCCCGGGTGATCCCGGCGTTATTCACCAGAATGTCGATTCTCCCGAAGCCGTGGAGCACCGCGTCGACCATGCCGCTGACCTGCCCGGCGTCGGACACGTCGCAGCGGACCGCCAGCGCCCTGGCCCCCAGCGCCTCCGCCGCCCGGACTGTCTCCCCGGCGGCAGTCTCACTTCCGGCATAGCACAAGACCACGCCGGCCCCGCCCTTCGCCAGCTCCAGGCATACGGCCCGTCCGATCCCCCGGCTGCCGCCGGTGACCAGGGCGGTCTTTCCCGTAAAATCCATCATGTTCTTCCCTCCGTGATCTCTCTCAGGGTGTCCGCCAGGGCCTCCGTCTCCGCCGCGGTCTCCACGGAGCACACGGGAAACCCCGGCACGGTCTTTTTCACAAAGCCGGCCAGCGCCTTGCCCGGTCCGATCTCCACCAGGGCGTCCAGACCCATGGCGGCCAGCTTCCGGATGGAGTCCTCCATATACACGCTGCTCTGCACCTGCCGCACCAGCAGGGACTGGATGGAGGTCCCCTCCTCCCGCACATCCCCCAGGCAGTTGAACACCACCGGAATTTGAGGCTCTCCAAAGGGGACGCTCCGGAAGTACGCCTCCAGTGCCGCGCCGGCGGGTTTCATCAGGGGCGTGTGAAAGGGTCCGCTGACCTTCAGGGGCAGACAGCGGCGGGCGCCCCGCTCCTTTGCCAGCGCCGCGGCTCTCTCCACCGCCGCCCGGTCTCCGCCGATCACCAGCTGGCCGGGGCAGTTGTAGTTGGCGATGACCACGGTGCCCAGGGCAGAGGCCTCGTCACAGGCGGACTGCAGCGTCTCCCGGTCCAGGTTCAGCACGGCCATCATGGCGCTGTCGCGGCCGCCGGCAGCCTCCTCCATGGCCTTGCCACGGAAGGCAACCAGCCGCACCGCGGTCCCGGCGTCGAAGACCCCGGCGGCGTGGAGGGCCGAGTACTCCCCCAGGCTGAGGCCCGCCGCCGCGGAGGGGACGATCCCCTTTTCCGCCAGCACCGCCGTCAGGCCCGCGGCGAAGGCCACCATGCAGGGCTGGGTGCAGCGGGTCTGGTTCAAAACGCCCTCCGGGTCCCGGAAGCAGGTCTCCCGCAGGTCGAAGTCCACCTCGCCCGCCGCCTGGTCCAGCACCGCCCGGAAGGCGGGGTACGCCTCATAGAGGTCCGCCCCCATACCGGCGTGCTGACTGCCCTGTCCGGCATACAGAAAGCCCAGCCTCACCGCTCCGCCCCCCATTCCCGGGCAGTCTCCGCCAGCACGGCGGGGCCCTGGGCGCACAGCTCCTCAAAGATCTCCCGCACAGGCCGGATCTCATGGAGCATCCCTGCCACCTGTCCGGCCATGACGCTGCCCCGGTCCATGTCGCCGTCGAATACCGCCCGGCGCAGGCCCCCCAGAGTGACGGTCTCCAGCTCCTCCAACGTGGCGCCCCGCTTCTCCAGGGCCAGGTACTCCCGGGTCATCTTGTTTTTCAGGCAGCGCACTGGGCCGCCGACGGAGCGGCCCGTCACCACCGTGTCGCTGTCCCCGGCCCGCAGGATGGCCTGCTTGTAGTTCTCGTGGATGGGGCACTCTTGGCTTGCCAGCAGGCAGGTGCCCACCTGGACGCCGCAGGCCCCCAGGGCCATGGCCGCCGCCATCTGCCGTCCTCCGGCGATGCCCCCGGCGGCCACCACGGGGACGCTCACCGCGTCGATGACCTGGGGCACCAGAGCCATGGTGGTCATCTCCCCCACATGGCCCCCGGACTCCGTCCCCTCGGCGATGACGGCGTCGATGCCGTACCGCTCCAGCCGCTTGGCCAGCACCGCCGCCGCCACCACGGGCAGAACCTTGATCCCGGCCTCCTTCCAGGCGGGGATGTACCTGCCGGGGTTGCCCGCGCCGGTGGTGACCACCCGGACGCCCTCCTGGACAATGACCTCCGCCATCTCGTCGGCGCAGGGGTTCATCAGCATCAGGTTCACGCCGAAGGGCCTGTCCGTCAGCTCCCTGGCCCGCCGGATCTCCTGCCGGAGCCGCTCCGCGTCCCAGCCGCCGGTGGCGATCATGCCCAGGGCCCCCGCGTTGGAGCAGGCGGCGGCGAATTCCCCGGTGGCAATGTTGGCCATACCGCCCTGGATGATGGGGAACTCCGTCCCCAGAATTTCGTTCAGCTTTTTCAAAACGACACCTCACTTCTCGCTTCGCTCGAAACCGCCGGGGCTTTGCCCCAGACCCCGCCGCCCTTTGAAAAGGGCGGCCCTAAACCTTAACATACAATCCTGATCACGCAAACTCCACCATGGCGCCGCCCCAGGTCAGCCCGCCGCCGAAACCCACCACCAGCGTCCGAGAGCCGGGTCCCACCCGGCCCTGCTCCTCCAGCTCGCTGAGCACCAGAGGGATGCTGGCGGCGGAGGTGTTGCCGTATTCGGCGATGTTCTTATAGTACTTTTCCGGCGGAATATGGTATTTCCGCACCGCCAGGTCGATGATGCGGGCGTTGGCCTGGTGGAAGACGAAGAAATCCACGTCCTCCACGGTGCGGCCGGTCCGCTCCAGCACCCGGTCCACGCACCAGGGCACCGCCTCCACGGCGAATTTGAAGACCCGGGTGCCCTCCATGGAGATCAGGCTCCGTCCTCCCCGCTCCACGCCGGGCAGACGCAGCAGCCGGTCGTCCCCGTGGCAGCCCAGCACCGCGCCGATGGAGGGCCAGCCCTCCCGGCACTCCACCACCGCCGCCCCGGCTCCGTCGCCGAAGAGGACGCAGGTGCCCCGGTCCTCCCAGTTGGTGACCCGGCTCAGGACCTCCGCCCCCACCACCAGGCCGAATCTCCGGGGCGAGGCGTTCAGCAGGCACTCCATGGTGTGGAGGGCGAAGAGGAACCCGGTGCAGGCGGCGCTGAGGTCAAAGCAGGGGATGTCCTGGGGCAGGCCCAGCTCCCGCTGCAAAACGCAGGCGGCGGAGGGCACCAGATCGTCCGCCGTCACCGTGGCCACAATGCAGGCCCCGATCTCCTCCGGGGAGACGCCGGCGCGCGCCAGGGCCGCCCGGGCCGCTCCGGCGCACAGGGTGCTGTGGGTCTCTGCCGTGCAGTGACGGCGGCGCCGGATGCCTGTGCGGCTGGTGATCCACTCGTCGCTGGTGTCCATCCGGGCCGCCAGGTCCTCATTGGTGACCACCCGCTCCGGCACACAGCGGCCTGTGCCCTTGATCCTGATTCCCTTCATGCCTCCTCCTTCTGGACGCCGCCGCCCATCCGTCTGAATTTCTGATACCGCCCCTCCGCCAGGGCCGGTCCGCTCTGACGAAGCAGCTCCGCCAGATGGCTCCTGACGCAGCGGTCCGTCTCCTTCAGGACCGCCCGGGGGGCCAGATGGGCGCCGCCCTCCACCTCCGGGATGATCCCGTCGATGATCCCCAGCTCCAGAAGATCCGGCGCCGTCAGCTTCATCAGCTCACAGGCCTCCCGGCTCCGCTGGGCGTCCTTCCACAAGATGGAGGCGAAGCCCTCCGGGGAGAGGATGGCGTAGACGGCGTTTTCCAGCATCAGCACCCGGTTGGCAACGCCCAGGGCCAGGGCGCCGCCGCTGTTGCCCTCTCCGGTGATGACGGAGATGACGGGCACGGTCAGGCGGCTCATCTCATAGAGGTTCCGGGCGATGGCCTCCCCCTGCCCCCAGGCCTCGGCCTCCAGACCGGGATAGGCGCCGGCGGTATCAATAAAGGTGAGAATGGGCCGGTGGAACTTCTCCGCCTGCTTCATCAGCCGCAGGGCTTTGCGGTATCCCGCGGGACCGGGCATGCCGAAATTGCAGCGGAGGTTCTCCTCCGCCGTGCGGCCCTTGCGGGTGCCGATGACGGTGACGGGCCTTCCGTGGTAGAGGGCCACGCCCCCCAGAACGGCCCCGTCCTCCCCGCTGAGGCGGTCCCCGTGCTGCTCAAAAAAGTCGGTGAACAGCGCGCCGATGTAGTCCGTGAGATTGGGCCGCTGGGGATGGCGCGCAATGGCCACCCGCTGGGCCGGTGTCAGCTCCCTCATGACCGTCCTCCCCTCTCGTGCAGCCGCAGCAGCCGGGACAGGGTCTCCCGCAGCTCCCCCCTGGGCACCACCGCGTCCACAAAGCCGTGCCGGTCCTGATACTCCGCCCGCTGGAACCCCTCCGGCAGGGTCTCCCCGATGGTCTGCTGGATCACCCGGGGCCCGGCAAAGCCGATCAAAGCCCCCGGCTCCGCCAGGATGATGTCCCCCAGGGAGGCAAAGCTGGCGGTGACGCCTCCGGTGGTGGGGTCCGTCAGCACGGAGATGTACAGCAGGCCCTTCTGGGAGAACCGGGCCAGGGCGCCGCTGGTCTTGGCCATCTGCATCAGGGACAGAATGCCCTCCTGCATCCGGGCCCCTCCGCTGGCGGCAAAGAGGATCAGGGGCAGCTTATTCCTGGCGGCGTATTCAATGGCCAGGGTGATCTTCTCCCCCACGGCGGCGCTCATGCTGCCCATGAGGAAGCGGCTGTCCATGACGCCCACCACGCACCTGCGTCCGTCGATGGTCCCCGCGGCGGTGACCACGGCCTCCTGGAGACCCGTCTTTCTCCGGGCGGCGGCCAGCTTCTCCCGATAGCCGGGGAAGCGCAGGGGATCTCCGGCGGTACGCCTCCCGTTCAGCTCCCGGAAGGAGCCCGGGTCCAGAATGGTGCTCAGGCGGCAGTAGGCCCCCAGGGGGAGATGGAAGCCGCATTTGGGGCAGACGTACAGGGCCTGGGCCACCTGCCTGCGGTCGCTGTCCTCTCCGCAATGGGGGCAGGTGAAGCTCCGCTCCCCGGCGGCGTAGCTGTCCCGCAGGGCCTTCATGGCCAGCAGGCGGGAGCGCCGTTTGGCAAAGACGCTGTTCATCCCTCTTCCTCCCTCTCCGCCAGCCGCCGGTTAAACTCCAGCAGCTCGCCCAGGTGTTCGTCCAAAAACGCGGTGGTGCAGCCGCCCCGGAGAAACACGGGGTGGTACAGGATCTCGTAGCACAGCTCCCCGTTGGTGGGGAAACCCTCCAGGGTGAACTCCTCCAGGCAGCGGCGCATCCGGCGGACGGCCTCCAGCCGGGTGGGGGCGTGGACCAGGAGCTTCGCCGCCAGGGAGTCGTAGTAGGGCGGCAGGGTGCAGCCGTTGTACAGGCAGGAGTCCACCCGCACCCCGGGCCCGCCGGGGAAGTGCAGGAACTCCACCTTCCCGGGGCAGGGCCGGAAGTCCCGGGCCGGGTCCTCGGCGTTGATCCGGCACTCGATGGCACAGCCCTCCAGGCGCACGTCCTCCTGAGTGATTCCCAGAGGCAGGCCGGAGGCCACCCGCAGCTGCTGGCGCACCAGATCCACGCCGGTGATCAGCTCCGTGACGCCGTGCTCCACCTGGATGCGGGTGTTCATCTCCATGAAGTAGAAGTGCTCCCCGTCCGCGTCCAGCAGGAACTCCACCGTGCCCGCGCCCTCGTAGCCCACGGCCCTTGCCGCCCGGACGGCGGCCTCGCCCATGCGGAAGCGCAGCGCCGGCGTCAGGCAGCGGGCGGGAGCCTCCTCCAGGAGCTTCTGGTTCCGGCGCTGGATGGAGCAGTCCCGGTCTCCCAGGTGGATCACGTTCCCCTGCCGGTCCGCCAGAATCTGAAACTCGATGTGCCGGGGATTCTGCACCAGCTTCTCCAGATACATCTCCCCGCTGTCAAAGCAGGCCCGGGCCTCCGCCTGGGCCTCGGCGAAGGCGGCGGGCAGGCTCTCCGGTCCGTCGCAGCGGCGGATGCCCCGTCCCCCGCCTCCGGCGCTGGCCTTCAGCAAAACGGGCCAGCCCACCCGCTCCGCGGCGGACAGGGCCTCCTCCGGGGACCCCACCGGCCCGTCGGAGCCCGGCGTCACCGGCACCCCGGCGGCACGCATGATGTCCCGGGCGGCGGATTTGCTCCCGGCCTTCCGGATGCACTCCCCGGAGGGGCCGATGAAGGTCAGTCCCGCCTTAACACAGGCGTCGGCGAAGTCCGCGTTCTCAGAAAGAAAGCCGTAGCCCGGGTGGACGCCGTCACAGCCCGCCCCCAGAGCCGCCGTCAGCAGGGCGTCCTGATTCAGATAGCTCTCCGCCGCCCTGGCCGGTCCCACGCAGACCGCCTGGTCCGCCAGCTGGACATGGAGGGCGTCGCTGTCCGCCTCGGAGTAAGCGGCCACCGTCTCCACGCCCAGCTCCCGGCAGCTTCGCAGGACCCGCAGGGCGATCTCCCCCCGGCCCGCGATCAGCACCCGCCTCAGCATGGCCGGCAGCGGAAGAGGGGCTCGCCGAAGGACACCAGCTCGCCGTTGGCCTTTACCACCTCTTCAATGACGCAGTCGCAGGGGGCGGAGACCTCGCTCATCATCTTCATGGCTTCGATGAGGCACACGGTCTGCCCCTTCTCTACCCGGTCCCCCGCTGTCACAAAGGGCGCGTCCTCCGGCGAGGGAGCCGCGTAGAAGGTGCCCACCAGCGGGGCGTCGATGGTCGTTCCCCTGGCGGCAGAGGCGGGGGCGGGGGCGGGGGCTGGCTCCGGCCCGGCTGCGGGGGCCAGGGGGGCGTCCGCGGCCCCCGCTCCGCCCCGGGTCAGCTCTATGGAAAAATCCCGCAGAGACAGCCGCATCGTCTGGGCGGTGCTGCGGTCGAAGCAGGCAATCAGATCATAAATCTCCTGGTTGGTCATATCGGTACCTCTCCGTTCAGGATGAATCCCTTCCGCCGGATGAGGAGGCTGTTCTCCCCCCTCACCCGGCGGAGGCGCTCACTGGCGGCTTTTCAGATAGGCGAGAATGTCTCCCACGGTCTTGAGATCGGCCGCGGCGGCATCGTCGATGGCGATGCCCGTGGACTCCTCCAGGGCCATGATCAGCTCCACGGCGGCCAGGGAGTCCGCCCCCAGCTCCTCCAGGGTGGCCTGCTCGGTCACCTGCTCCGCCTCACAGCCCAGGGTCTCCACGATCACGTCCCGCACTTTTTCGAATTCCATATGTCCGCTCCTTATCCTAAAAGTTTTTATTATTTTAATTAAATTATTTTAACTAAAATAATTGAAGTTATTGTATCCGCCGGAGCGCCGCTTGTCAAGAGAAATTTTTCCTCTCAGGGCGGGCGGCTTCGGAATCTTTACAGAACGGAGGGTTTTCGCTATAATTTCAGAGAAATCTGTAACCCGAAAGAGGCGGACGGCGCTTAGGTAAGCAGAGGGAACCACACTGGAGAGGGGGACGCAGCCCATGGAGGACCACCAGATTGTAGAATTGTACCTGGCCCGGGACGAGTCCGCCCTGGCCCGCACGGCGGAGAAATACGGCGGCGCCCTGCGGGCTCTGGCCCGGAATCTGCTGGAGGACCCCCAGGCCGCCGAGGAGTGCGAAAACGACGTGTATCTCGCGGCCTGGAACGCCATCCCGCCCCATGAGCCCCGGGACTACCTCTTCCCCTTCCTGGCCCGGATCGCCCGCCACACGGCCCTGGACCGCTGCCGGGAGCGGAGCCGCCGCAAGCGGAGCGCCCCACTGCTCCAGCTCACACGGGAGCTGGAGCAGTGCCTCCCCGCCCCGGACAACGCCGCCGGGCACCTGGAGGACCTGGCCCTGGGGGAGGCCGTCAACCGCTTCCTGGGGTCCCTCAGTGAGGAGAACCGGAACATCTTTCTGCGGCGGTACTGGTACATGGACCCCGTGGCCGCCATTGCGGAGCGGTACGCCCTGACCCAGAGCAAGGTGAAGGTCTCCCTCTACCGGAGCCGGAACCGCCTCCGGGAATCTCTGAGACAGGAGGGCTACGACCTATGACAGGCGAGGAACTGCTGAGAAAACTGGAGCTGGCGGACCCGGCCTATGTGCAGGCGGCGGCGGACGCCCCCCCGGAGAGGCGCCGTCCCCGGCTGCGGCGGGCCCTCCTGGGGGCGGCGTGCGTGTGCCTGCTGGCCTCCGCGGCGGCGGCGGCCGGAGGCGGCACCTGGCTGCTGGACAGCTTCACCGCCCGGGGAGCGCCGGGCTCGGACCTGATCCAGTCCGGCTACGACCTGGCGGCGGACGTGGAGAAATTCCCCGCCTCCGCCCTGACGGGGGACATCCGGGAGGCGGGGGAGGAGATCGCCCGGCAATTTGAGAACTACGACCCCACCAGCAGCTGGTATCCCGGCACCCTGCTGCGGACACACTTCCCCTCCGCCGCCGAGGCCCGGGCGTATATCGGCCTGGACGCCCTGCGGGGGCTGGACTGGGACCTGGAGGAGACACGGACGGCACTGGACGTCACCGGCGATCCCCAGGGGTATCTGCAGCGCGTCCAGCTGGAGACGGACTACGAGGTGGAGGGCGTCCAGCTCCAGGCATTTGCCACTGTCTTTACGGAGGACAGCGATGACACGGTGGTCATCGGGACCAGGACCACGGAGGACGTGGCGTTCAGCGAATCCCTCCGCACCAGCGCCGGCGGGCGGCGGTACCAGGTCATCACCGACACGGGCCTTGCCAGCGGCTACTACGGCATGGACGGCTATCTGGTGGAGGACGGGGTGCTGTACAGCCTGCACCTGGCCTATT
Organism: uncultured Oscillibacter sp.; assembly: GCA_946551795.1. Lineage (GTDB taxonomy): Bacteria > Bacillota > Clostridia > Oscillospirales > Oscillospiraceae > Oscillibacter. The sequence continues at coordinate 15,328 of CAMNRF010000018.1, read as the reverse complement.
TGAAGGAGGACGAGGCCCTGGCGGAGTCCCTGCTGTGCCAATGGGCGGACCTCTTTTAGCGCCGTTCACGGCACAATCCCGCCATCTCACGACGGCGGGATTGCGCTTTTTCCGAGCATCTGCTATCTTAGAAGCTGTATTCACAACCCTTGAACGCCGTCTGGCCGGTCTTTTTCCCGCCATACCGCGTCGATTTCCCTTGCAATCCGCCGGGATTGCTACGGAAAATCTCCTTGTCTGACGGGAAAAATCCTCGTTCATCCGACATCCACCGGTTGTATATACAGCTTCTTAAAATGGTGATTGATATGATAAACTGCGCGGTCTGCGACGACGAGCCCCGGATGCTGGAACAGCTCACCGGCTGTCTCACGGCTCTTCTGGAGGAGCGGAGCCTGTCCTTTCACGTGGAGGGCTTTTCCTCCGGGGCCGCCCTTCTGGAGCGGGGCGGGGACTTTGACCTGATCCTCCTGGACATCCGGATGGAGGGGCCGGACGGCATGGAGACGGCCCGGCGCCTGCGGCAGGCGGGGGACCGGGGGCTTTTGATCTTTGTGACGGCGCTGGAGGAGCTGGTCTTCGACGCCTTCGCCGTGGAGGCCTTCGACTATCTCCTCAAGCCCCTGGACGCCGCCCGCTTCCGGCAGACCGTGGACCGGGCTCTCCGGGCCCTGGAACGGCGAAGCGGCGGACGCATCCTGGTCCAGCGGGGCACCCTCCGCCGGATGATTCCCCTGGGAGACATCGTGTACGGAGAGGTCCTGGGCCGGAAGGTCTACCTCCACCTGCGGGACGGCACCACGGTGGACTACTACGAAAAGCTGGAGAATCTGGAGCGGCAGGTGGACGGCCGCTTCTTCCGGTGCCACAGGAGCTACCTGGTCAATCTGGACGATGTGCTGGGCTGCGGCGGGGGGCGGGTAACGCTGCCCCGGGGCGGGGAGATTCCCGTCTCCCGGCTGCGGGAGCGGGAGTTCACCCAGGCGCTGCTGCGCCGCATGAGAGAGAGGTCTTTCTGATATGGACTGGTTCAGCCTGCTTCTGGAGGGTCTGACCCTGGCCGCTCTGGTGGCCGCCCACATCGCGTTTACCTGCCGCCTGTCGGGGAAACCCGCCAAACGCCGGTATTTTGCCGGGTATCTCCTGTTTCTCTGCGCCGTAGACGCGGTCTCCCACGCTCTCGCCCTGGGCGAGGCTTTCGCCGCGGCCGGGGAGCTGCTGGCCCTCTTCGCCTTCAGCCGTCTGGCGCTGAAGAGCTCCCGGTCTCTCTCCTGCGCCGCGGCGGTGCTGGCGGTCTACACCTCTCAGCTCTCCTCCGGCATTGTCGGGTCCCTGGAGTGCATCGCCTTTATCGGGATAACGGGCACGCCTCTTCTGTATCCGCTGGTCATCCTGGCCGTCCTGCTGGCCTTTGCCCTGTGCTGGGGCAGCTGCCGGCTTATCCTGAAGTGTCTCCCTCCACAGGAGGAGCCGGCCCCCTATCTCCGGCTCCCCCTGCTGACCAGCGTATTCTTCTTCGCCGCGGAGGTCTTTTTCACCCAGACCGTCTACGGCCGCCTGTCTGTCCCCGCCCCGGCGGAACCGGGAAAGCACCTGGGCCTGCTGGCTCTCCAGGTCCTGGGCCTCAGTGCTCTGCTGTGCACCCTGCACGCCTACCGCCGTGCCTGCCAGGGACAGCGGGCCCAGGCGGCGCTGGATGCCCTGTCCCAGGCGGCCCGGGCCCAGCGGACCTATATCCGGGACGCCCGGGCCCGGGAGGAGCGGACCCGCTCCCTCCGCCACGACTGGAACCACCACCTCACCGTGCTGGAGGGGCTGCTGCGCGCCGGCGAGACGGCGGAGGCCGCCGCCTATCTGGCGTCCCTGCGAACCGCGGCGGAGGCCCTGTCCCCCGCCTTCCGCACCGGCAGCGCCGTCATCGACATCCTGCTGGCGGACAAGCTGGCGGACGCCCAGGCCCGGGGCGTGGAGGCGGAGGTCTCCCTGCTCTGGCCCCGGGAGAGCGGCGTGGACGACTTCGACCTGTGCGTCATCTTCGCCAACGCCCTGGACAACGCCGTCCGGGCCTGCCTGGAGACGCCGGAGCCCGGGTCCCTGCGGATCACCGGCCAGCGCCAGGGGAGCTTCTGCCGGCTGTCCTTTGAGAACACCTGCGCCCCCGGCCCCCTTCCGCCCATGGGCACCGGCCTCCGCAATATCAGGGCGGCGGCGGAGAAGTACCGCGGGGCCGTGCTGGCGGAAAAGGAGGACGGCTGTTTCCGCCTCCACGTGCTGCTGAACATCTCAGGTCCGCCGGACGGCAGTTCGGAGCAAACCCCTTGAAATCCCCGCCGGAAAGAGGGAAACTGGTCCCACAGATCAATATGGAAGGAGCGACAGCCATGGAACCGATTTCCGGCACAATCCACTCCCCCGCCCCCGCGGGCGTCCGGGAGCCCTCCGCCGTACAGGCTCCCCGGCAGGAGGAGCCCCGGACCGCCCCGGCGGCTCCCGCGCGGGACCAGTACGTCCCGGAGGAGGCCCACACACCCTGCGGCCTGTACTGGATGGGGAGGGACGAGGACGGCAGTCCGAAGATCTTCTTCGACGATCCCGCGCCGAAGGCGGCGGAGGACCTGCCGGAGGACGCAGAATCCCGGCCGCCGGAGGTGCCGGAGGCCCCTGCCCCCGGCAGGGACGCGGAGAAGTGCACCTGCGACACCGGCAGGGTGGACCGGGATATCCGGCGGCTGAAAGAGCGCCGGGAACAGCTGGAGGGCCGCCTCCGCACGGAGACGGACGAGACCCGCGCCAGGGAACTGGAGCGGCAGCTGGCCCAGGTGGACCGGGAGCTGGCCCAAAAGGACAACGACACCTACCGCCGGCAGCACGCCGACTTCTCCTAGGCCTTGTTTGTTAAATGGCGAAATGCACACGGCGAGAGATTTTCCCGCTGGGCAAGGCAAAAATTCCCAGGAATACTCTGTGTATTTCAAGAATTTTTAACGCAGCACAGCGGAAAAAATCCGCCGATTGGGCGTTTTGACATTTTTCAAACAATGCCTAAGCGCAAGAGGGCCGGAGGGTCATGAGACCCTCCGGCCCTCTTTTTATTCACCGGGGGACCCGGAAAATTTTTCCCCTTCCCCTCTTGACAATTGGACTACATGCTGTTATCATAACAGCAGATTTCAAGACTACACCTTGTAGTCCAAAGGAGGTCTGGTTCCATGCAGCAGCAAATCTCTGACTCTGAGCTGGAGCTGATGAAGATCATCTGGTCCAGCGGCGGCACCGCCCTCTATGCCCGCATCATGGAAGAACTGGCCGGGACGGGCCGCGCCTGGCAGAAAAACACTGTCATCACCCTGCTGTCCCGCCTGGTGGACAAGGGGTATTTGAAGGTGGGCAAAATCGGCCGGCGCAACGAGTACACCGCCGTGGTGTCCCAGGCGGACTACCAGGCGGCCCAGACCCAGTCCCTGGTGAACAGGCTCTACCAGGGCAGCGCCAGGGACCTGGTGGCCGCCCTGATCCAGCGGGAGGCCCTGTCCGCCAAGGACTACGAGGAGCTGAGGCAGTTCTGGGAGGACGGGGAGCCATGAGCGGCGTCTTCAAGACCGTGCTGTCCCTGTCCGTCTCCGGCTCCGGGGTGATCCTGGCGCTGCTGCTGTGCGGGCCGCTGGTGAAAGACCGCCTCAGCAGGCGGTGGCAGTACTACATCTGGCTGGCGGCGGTGGCCCGGCTGCTGCTGCCCCTCTCTCCGGAGGGGAGCCCGGTGGACGCGCTGTTCCGGCAGGCCGGCCCGGCGTCCCCGCCGGTTATCTCCGCCCCGGTGATGGACGATACCCTCCCCGATCTCCCGGCTCCCGCCGGGGACGGCGGCGAGGTGCTCCGCCCAACCGGTGTTCCCGCGGAGCCGGCGCCGGTGGAGACCGCTCCGGACCCCTGGGACATCCTCTCCGCCGTCTGGCTGGGGGGCGCGCTGATCCTGCTGGTACGGAAGATCACCGTCTACCAGGACTTCTCCCGGTCCCTCCGGGCCGGGTGCCGGGAGGTCTCCGACCCCGCCCTGCTGGACCGCCTGGCCCGGATCGGGGCGGAGGCGGGAGTGAGGCGGCCCGTGGAGCTGTGCGTCAACCCCGCGGCCTCCTCCCCCATGCTGCTGGGCCTCCTCCACCCCCGGATCGTCCTGACCACCCCGGACCTGCCGGAGCGGGACCTCCGGTACACGCTCCTCCACGAGCTGACCCACTGCCGCCGGCGGGACCTGGCCTGCAAGTGGCTGGTGCAGGCGGCGGTGTGCCTCCACTGGTTCAACCCCCTGGTGTGGCTGATGGCCCGGAAAATCGGCCGGGCCTGCGAGCTGGCCTGCGACGAGTCGGTCCTCCGCGCCCTGGACGGCCCGGAGCGGCGGGCCTACGGGGACATGCTGCTCCGGGCCGCGGAGGCCGGCGGGCCCCAGGGAGCGCCCTTCGGCTCGGCGACGCTGAGCGAGGACGGAAAACTGCTGAAAGAGAGGCTGACAGCCATCATGAATTTCAAAAAGACCACCCGGGCGGCGGCCGCGCTGTCCCTGGTTCTGACCATTGCCGTGGCGGCGGGCGCGGCGGCGGCGGGGGCCTACGGCGGCCCCGCCCGGGACGGCGCCTTCGCAAGCGCCGATTCCTCCGCGTCCTTCTACACCCAGGAGTGCTATTACCAGGAGCCGTATCTCATTGAGCTGGCCTGGAACATCGGCGAGCCGGCGGGAGGCTATGCCAGCGCCGGAGCCTCCCTGCCGGGAGGCGGCACCATCACCGTCTATTTTGCCGACGCCTGCAAGAGTGTGATCGGAGACCGGACGGCCATGGCGGCTCTGTCCACATTGCTGGGCCGCCTTCGGTCCGAGGAGCAGGCCCTTCCCATCACCCGCCCGCTGGTGGTCAGCGTGCGGAACATCCGGGGCGCCGACCCCGCCGCCCTGGCGGAGCGGTATTACAGCCAGGAGGCCCTCCCCCAGTTCGGGGCGGTGTTCGCCCTGCTGGACGAGGCGGCCCAGGAGGCCATGCTGGAGCGGCTCCGGAGCGACGACGCCATCAATTTCCTCTCCGTGGCCCTCAAGCAGCTAGAGCCGGACAGCCCCCTGATCCCGCGTCTGGCGGAGAGGGCCTACGAGGCCCGGGACATCGCCCCCTTCTCCCTGCTGACGGACCACATGGGCCAGGGGGAACTGGAGACCTGGCTGGCCAGAGCACAGACGGACGGACGGCTGAACTTCGCCTCCATGCTGCTGGGGGCCCTGGACCGGGATCAGGAGCTGGAGGCCGTGAAGGCGGAGCTGGAGGCCCGGCAGGTCCGGGAGTACGCCGCCCACGGCATCGTCAAAAACGGCGCGGAGTACCGCTACCAGGGCCAGTTGGCGCGGGTCTTTCTGGACCAGCGGGCAAATGACAGCTCCTTTGTCACGCTGGCCGTGAATCCCCAGGGCACGGTGGACCTCAAGGTCACCCGGGACGCCGAGGGCGCCATCACGGCGGTCTCCCCCATGTCCAGGGAGGAGGCGGAGGCCCTGCTGGCGGACCTGGAGGACCCCGGCGACGGGGCCCAGACCGCGGACACCTCCTCCGGGGGAATCGTCGTCAGAGAGCTGAATATCCCCCGCCTGGGTCCGGCGCAGGGCGGCGTCTGGTGGCTGGGGGAGTATGAGCTGCACTACGGTGACCAGATCCGGTACAGCGTCTCCGCCCGGACGGGGGAATCCCTCCAGGTGGGCTTTGCCAGAGGACAGGAGGACCCCGCCAACCGCTCTTACTACTCCGTATCCAGCCGCCGCACGGACGGCGTGCTCCGCTGTGCTTCCGTCTTTCAGGTCTCCCCTCCGGCGGAGGAGGGCACCTACCGCCTGTTCGTCCGGGTCCCGGAGGGGACGGCGGAGGGCGTGCGGGGCCATGCGGTCATCGTCCCCAGAGCGGAGCTGGAAAAAAGCCCCCCCGCCCCCTCGGAGAAGCAGGTCCTAAAGGCCCGGGAGGAGGCCCTGGCGGGCATGGACCCGGCCCACGCCCGGCGGCTGAACCTGGTGGTAAAGGAGGCAAATCTCTGGTGGGAGCACCAGTATCTGTGGGGGAATATCTTTGCGCGTCTGGAGAACCCGGAGGACCTTTTTTGGAATTGCTTTGACAAGACGGGCGAGATCCAGTTCGCCTGGGCCTATGACGGGAAGCTGGACATGGAGGAGATCTGCCGGAGGGAGGGGCTCACCGAGGATCAGTTCTACGCCAAATACGGAACCCCGGTGGTCACCGACAACAAGTATACCGCGGACGACTTTGTGGCAGTATTGGATGAGCTGACGGCCGCCGCCAAAAGCGAGAGCCTGCGCTCCGCCCTGGGCTATCTCCGGGAGGAGACCCGGCTGGCGAAGGAAGAGCACTCCATGGAGCACGCCGTCAACGAGTACAAGGCCCTCCACGACCTGGACTATTTTCTCCTGCGGTACGGCCCAAAGGATGTGGGGCCCTACGTCACGGACGACTCCACCATCTCCAAATACTACGGGACCCTCCCCATGTACAGCACGTGACACAGCAGGGCGCGCCGGAAACCGGCGCGCCCTGTTTTCGATTCAGCCCTGTGACGCGGCCCGCCGCAGGTCCCGCCGCAGGGGGAAGGACCAGACGGAGACCACTCCCACCCAGCCCAGGCCCGTGGCCAGGGCCACGGCGGGCAGGCCCATATGGGGCGCCAGCAGGGCGGAGAGAACCACCCGCACCGTGATGTGCCCCGCGGCACCCATGGCCGGCAGGTTCACCAGTCCCCGGCCCTGGAAATAGCCCACGATGCCACTGCCCAGGAAGTTGAAGAGGTAGAAGCAGGCCACCAGCCGGAGATACCCCTGGGCCTCTGCCAAAACCGCCTCCCCGCTGCCCTCCGGCAGCACCAGGGACAGTGCCGGCACGGCCCCCGCGATCATCAGCGCGGACATCACCAGCCCCAGGGCCGCCAGCAGCCGCTCCCCGGTGAAGAAGCCCGCCCGGCTCCGCCGGCCGTCCCCGGCGCCGGTATTCTGGCCGGTGAAGACGGACATGGAGGCCGCGCCGCTGTCCCCGAAGGAGTTGGCGAAGCCCTCCACCCGGGTGGCGGCGGTGTAGGCGGTGATGGCCCCGGCCCCCAGGCCGTTCACCGTGCCCTGAACCAGGAGCTTGCCGATGTACAGGCTGCACATATGCAGGGCGGACACCAGGCTGAACCGCGCGATCCTCCCCAGCAGCCGGGGGTCGCACCCCATGTCCGCCCGGCGGAACACCAAGTCCGAAAACCGCCTCCGGAGATAGACCTGGCAGCAGACCGCCGCCAGCGTCTGGGCCAGCACCGTGGCCCAGGCCGCCCCGGCGATGCCCCAGTGAAACCCGGCCACAAAGAGGATGTCCAGCGCCAGGTTCGCCGCCATGGAGGCCATGAGGAACCCCAGGGCCGCCGCCGTGTTCCCCACGGACCGCAGCACGGCAAACCCCAGCTGATAGGCAAAGGCCGGAAGAAATCCCAAAAAAATCACCCGGAGATAGACGGCGGCGGGGTCCGCGATCTCCGGCGGCGTCCGGAGGGCAGTCAGGAGAACCGGCAGGGCCAGGGCGGCCAAAGCTGCCAGGGCCAGGGAAGCCCCGCCGCCAAAGACGGAGGCCAGAAAGAACTCCCTTCGGAAGACGCCGCCGTCCCCGGCGCCCCGGGACTGGGAGAAAAGGGCCCCCACGCCGTTGCAGCAGCCGGTGATGAGGAACAGAAAGAGGTTCATCACGGACCCGGCCACCCCCACGGCGGCGAAGGCCTCCTCCCCCACGCAGCGTCCCACGATGGCCACGTCCACCGTGTTGTAGAGCTGCTGCAAAATATTGCTGGCCAGCAGCGGCAGCGCCAGGGAGATCATCTGCCGCCGGATAGGCCCCTGTGTCAGATCGGCTGTGGATGTCATACCGCACCTCCCGGTGAATTTTCATCAGTATACCGGCAAAATCTCCCCTTGTAAAATGCCAAAAACCGGATTAAAATATAATAATTCTATTATATTTCAGGGGGCAGGTCATGACACATCAGGAGATCGAGGTATTTCTGGCCGCCGTGCGGACCGGAAGCCTCTCCGGCGCGGCCCAGACGCTGTACATCACCCAGCCGGCGGTGAGCCGCCACATCCGGGCACTGGAACAGGAGCTGGGCTGCGTCCTGCTGGAGCGGAAGCGAGGCCAGCGGCGGCTGGAGCTGACGGAGCAGGGGCAGGATTTCGTCCAGGTGGCGGAGAAATGGCGGCAGGTGTGGCAGGAGGCCCGGGACGTGGCCCGGCGGGACCGGGGCCGGACGCTGCGGGTGGGGTCCGTGGGCAGTGTCAGCACCTACCTGCTGCCGGCCGTATTCCGGGCCTTTCTGGAGGAGAACCCCGCCTGCGCCCTGACCTTCCACAACTGCCACTCCTGGGAGGCGTATCAGTACATAGCGGAGGGGACGCTGGACATCGCGCTGATCTCCGACGATATGTTCTACCCCCAGGTGGAGACCATCCCCGCCTACCGGGAGCCCATGGTGCTGGCGGCGGGGAGCGGCTGCGAGCTGCCGCCCCGGGTGCACCCCTCCCTGCTGGACCCCTCCCGGGAGCTGCGGCTGCCCTGGAACCCGGAGTTCGACCTCTGGCACAGCTTCTGGTTCTCCGGCGGGGCACAGCCCCGGGCGGTGCTGGACCAGATGTCCCTGCTGGAGCAGTTTTTCAGCTGGCGGGGAAGCTGGGCGGACAGCTGGGCGGCGGCGCCCATGTCCGCGGCCCTCTCCATGCGCCGGCGGGTGGACATCCGGATTCTGGAGCTGGAAGAGGGGCCGCCGGAGGAGCGGATCTTCTACCTCCTGGGCCCCCGCCGCAGGCCGGAGCTCACCGGGGCGTTTCTGGAGTGCCTCCGCCGGGAGCTGGAGCGCCTGCCCCATATACAGGTGTATCTGTGAAAAAGAGAGGGACCGCTGTGCGGTCCCTCAGCTTGTCAAAAAAACACTATATGGAAGGAATAGACTTTCATGACGCGGGAGAGCTCGAGGGGGCAGCGCCCGCCTCGAATTGGATCGAATGGCTGCAAACGCCTGCTGTGCAGGCGTTTGCCCCGCGGAGCGGGAAATTTTCAAAACGCTGCGCGTTTTGAAAATTGAGACATTAGCAGGCTGCCGGAAAAGTCCGTCAGGACTTTTTCGACAGCCTGAGGGACCGCTGTGCGGTCCCTCTCTGCTCTTATTCCGACGGCTGGTCCGGGTTCAGCGCGTCGATGTGCTCCTTGGCCTCCCGGCCCTGGCGGAGCAGATCCTCCAGCCGCTCCCCGTCGCCGGCCGCGATGGCCTCCCGCAGCTCCGTCATGTGGCGGATCAGCAGGTCGATCTCCGGCAGGAGGGCGTCCCGGTTCAGCAGGAACAGCTCCTTCCAGACCTTCTCGTTGAGGCAGGCGATGCGGGTCATGTCCTTGTAGCTCCCCCCGGCAAAGCCCACGTAGTCCGGAGAGACAGGGCTCTTGACATAGGAGTTGGACACGATGTGGGCCAGCTGGGACGTGTGGGCGATCATGCGGTCATGGGTCTGGGGGTCGCAGACCTTCACCCGGCGGAACCCCACCTGGGCAAAGAGGCTCTCCAGCATCTCCAGGTCCCCCGGGGCGGTGGCCTCCGTGGGCGCCAGGATCATGCTGGCCCCCTGGAAGAGGTCCGGCGTGGACCGCTCGTACCCGGCCCTGGCCAGTCCCGCCATGGGATGGCCTCCGGTGTAGCGGACCCCCTGGGCCAGGGCCACGGGCGTGACCTCCTCCACCAGCCGCTGCTTGATCCCCACCAGGTCCACCACCTGGGCCCCCCGCTTCATCAGGGGGATGGTCTCCCGGAGAAAGCGGATGGTGGCCTCCGGGTAGAGCACAGGGATCAGCAGGTCGCACTGGGCGAAGATCGCGCTGTCGGCGATGCCGTCGATGGCGCCCTCCGCCAGGGCCGCCTCCGCCACGGAGCGGGTGCGGTTCCAGCCGTACACGGTGTAGCCGGTGTAGCGTTTCAGCGCCTTGGCCATGGACCCGCCCAGCAGGCCCAGGCCCGCCACGACGACCAGCCTGTCCGGCCCCCGCTCGCTGAGGCGGATCAGCTCAAACTCCGTGGCGTTCTCCGCGTCGTCCTCCAGGTTCTCCCGCACCAGGTGCAGGCCGAAGGCCTCTCCGGCGTCCCGGCGGCACAGTACGCCGGTGTCCGGCGGCAGGAGGCCCTCCGCCAGGTGCCTGGCGGCGATGGCGGTGTCCTCCTCCTCCCTCCACGCGGCCCCGGGGTAGTCCCGGGCCAGGGTCTCCCGGCACTGTTTCAGCGCCTGGATGTGGGAGGCCACCGTATGGATCTCCTGAACGGAGGCGTCCTTGACAAACAGGCAGTGGTGGATGGGAATGCAGTCCAGAGCCAGCATCCGATAGCTCAGGCCCCGCAGGGCCGCCTCCGTCTCCAGCACCACACCGGCCACGTGGTTCAGCGTGGCCATGACGCCGCAGTCCACCTCTCCCGCCCGGAGGGCGTCCACGACGCCCTTGGAGTGGACCAGGGGGACATACTCCACCTCCGTCCACCCCAGGCGCGCCGCCATGCTCCTGGCGGAGGCCTCGGAGTTGCTGCCCTCGATGCCCTGATAGCCGATTCTCATAACCGCACCCTTACTTCGCCATGGAGCCGTCGTACTCGCCGATGCTCTTGGCGATCATCAGGTTGGCGGCCACGTCGCCCTCCACGTTGATGGTGGTGAAGGCCATGTCCAGCAGACGGTAGAAGCCGCTGATGGGTCCCATCAGGTCGATGGGCAGGCCCAGGATGGAGAGGAAGGAGGCGCCCAGCACCACGCCGCCGCCGGGGATGCCCGGGGCCGCCATGTTCAGGAGCGTGGCCACCAGCACCAGGAAGATAATGGTGCCCAGGGGCAGGTTGATGCTGTAGAAGTCCGACACAAAGACGGCCAGGCAACAGAAGGAACAGGCGCCGCCGCACATATTGATGGTGCAGCCCAGGGGCAGGGTGAACTTGGAGACGCCCTCCGGCGCGCCCAGATCCTCCATGCTGACGTTGATGGTGGTGGGCAGGGTGGCGGCGGAGGAGGTGGTGGACAGCGTCACCAGCGCCACCTTGCCGCAGGCCTTGAGGAACTTCGCGGGACTGACCCTGGTGTACAGGCAGGTGGGCAGCACCATGGCCACGAAGAACACCACGATGCAGCACAGCCAGCAGGTGCCGATGTACTTGGCCAGGGCGCTGAAAATGCCCGCGCCGTACTGGGCCACGGAGTAGGCCATCAGGGACAGCACGCCGATGGGGGAGATCTCCATGAAGTAGCCCAGCATTTTGAAGAAGGCGTCGGACAGGCTGTTCATGAAGTCCAGCACCGGGCGGCCCTTCTCGCCGATGGCGAGGATGGCCACGGCGAAGACAATGGTGAAGAGAATCACCGGCAGGGTGCTGCCGTCGGCCCCGGCCTTGATGATGTTGGTGGGCACGATGGTCATGAGGAAGCTGGTGATGGTGGGCGTGGTGATCTCCCCCTCGTAGACGGGGGCGTTCTCAAACACGGTGCCAAGGCCCGGCCGGATGACCCAGGCAATGGCCAGGGAGATCACGGCGCAGATAATGAACATCACCACGTACAGCACCACGGTGCGCACGCCGATGCGGCGCAGGAGCGTGCCGTCTTTGATGTTGGCGATGCCGCAGAAGACGGCGCAGACCACGATGGGGATGATCATCAGCTTGATGAGGTTGAGGTAGATGTCGCCCACCACCTTGGTGGCGATGGAGAAATCCTTGGCCGTCAGGCCCAGGATGACGCCAAGGACGAAGCCGATGGCGACCCGCAGGAACAGGTTTTCTTTTTTCAGCAGAACTTTCAAAATTTCTCTCTCCTTACTTTGCCGATATATCGCTTTATGGCTTTACAGCTTTAAAGCGATAGGAATTATAGCATATATTCCGCTCTGTGTCCAGAGGATTTTTTAACGGATATATAACAAATCCGGGGATCATTTTTGAGATTTTTTAACCCATTAAACCGGCCGCCCCTTTACAATGTTCCAATTTATGGTATACTGGGGACGGACAGATATAAAATACCAAATCTGGAGGACTGGGATGAAACGAAAATATCTCTGTGGGATCATCGGCGCGGCGGTATTCTGCGCGCTGGCCTTTGGCCTCTGGCGTGTCTGGCGGTCCAGCCTGCCTGAGACGGCGGAGGGCTCCAAAGCGGTGGCGGTGGAGGTCACCCACGCCGATGGGTCCACCGCGGAGTTCACCTACCGGACAGATCTGGAGTACCTGGGCGAGCTGCTGCTGCAGGAGGGTCTGATCTCCGGAAGCGAGGGCCCTTACGGCCTGTTTGTGGAGACGGTGGACGGCGAGGCCGTGGACTACGCCAGGGACCAGAGCTGGTGGCGCCTGGCCTGCAACGGCGAGGATGTGACCACCGGTGTGGACGCCGTGGTCCTCCACGACGGTGACCGGTATGGGTGGTTCTACACCGTCGGCTGACCGGCGGCGGCTGACCACCGCGGAGCTGGCCCTGTTCGGCCTGCTGGGGGCCATGACCTTCGCCCTGAAAATGGCCATGGCCCAGCTGCCCAACATCGAACCGGTGTCCCTGATGGTCATGCTGGCGGCCGTGTGCTTCGGCTGGCGGGGACTGTACGCCGTCTACCTCTATGTGTTCCTGGAGTTCGCGGTGTGGGGCGTCGGACTGTGGAACATCGCCTATCTCTACGTGTGGCTGGTGCTCTTCGCCGCCGCCCGGCTGCTGCGGCGGGTGGAGTCCCCCCTGGCGTGGGCGGCTCTCTCCGGGTGCTTCGGGCTGCTGTTCGGCGCCCAGTGCGCGCTGGTGTACTGGATCAGCGGCGGTTGGGCCTTCGCCGTGAGCTGGTGGGCGGCCGGCATCCCCATGGACCTGCTCCATGGGGCGGGGAACTTCGTGGTGGCCCTGGCGCTGTTCAAGCCCCTGCGGAAGGCTCTGTCCACAGTCCAAAAGCGATACGGAAAACGATAGAAAAAGCGCCTCCCCACAGGGGGAAGGCGCCGTCCGGAAGCAGGGCAGGCCGCCATGGCCTGCCCTGCTCTTTTTACACGGTATCACTCACCGCGGCGTTTCGTCATCCGTGGGGAGCGCGGCAAATCGGAAGCGGTTTACCGCCCGGTATGCGCCGAGTGAATTTCCCGAAGAAGGATTCTCTCGTTATGGCGGTGATCGTGCCCATGGCTCTGACCGATGTGGTTATGGCTGTGCTCGTGGGTCACGGTGTGCGTATGGGTCGTTCCATCATGGGTATGCGTGATTTGATGCGTATGGACGTGCGTATGGCTGCAAACCAGTGTGTCCGCCGCCACAAACGCGGTGCCCGCCGCCATAAAAAGCAGACCGACGAGATAGGTGACCGTGAGCCGCTCTCCATTGACAACGAACGCCAGAAACGCCCCTATAAACGGTGCGGCGGAATAATACGCGCTCGTCTTTGCCGCGCCCAGGTCGCGCTGGGCCCGGATATACATAAAAATGCTGAGACCGTACGCCGCAAACCCAAGGATCATCGCCAATACCACATGCTTTACTCCCGGCAGTGATTCGCCGATGACGGACGCTATCACAAAAGAACCCATGCCGCAGCACAATCCCTTTATGGTAACGATCTGATAGGTGCTCTTTTGAGAAATCCTCCTGGTGCAGTTGTTCTCCAGCCCCCAGCATACGGCGGCGAGCAGAACAAAGATGGAGCCGGTGGAAAACCGAAAGCTCCCGCTGCCCTCAAAGGACAAAATGACACTGGAAATGGTAATCAGCGTGATGGCCGTCCACAGCCTGGGGGACACTTTCTCCCCGAATACCAGCAGGGCGATCAACGCGGTCGCCACAATTTCAAAATTGCCCAGCAGGGACGCGTTGGCCGATGAACCTATACTGATCCCAAGCATCAGAAAAATTGGGGCCAGAATGTCCAGCGCCACCATTCCGACCGTATATGGCAGGTCCTCTCCCGCGAGACGGTCCTCCCGCTGCTCCTCTCTCCAGTGAAGGAGATACAAAATCCCCACGCCGGCGCCCGCTCCAAAATACAGGAACGAGGCCATAAGCGTCGGAGGGACCTCCTGCAATAACCGCTTTGAAAACGGTACATTCAACGCGTAAAACGCCGCCGCCAGCAGGGCAAACAACGTCGCTTTCAGTTTCCTGTCCGCCATATACCCACTCCCTGACTTTCAATCTTCCGGTCAGCTTATTATAAAACAACACCCGCCGAAAAGCAAATTCTTTTCGGCGGGTGCCGGCTTCCCCGCGGCATGTCCGCGAGAGAAGGCGCTCTTTTTTCGTCTCTGCGCCTGTGTATCCCGGATCTTTCGGAGGATGCGCGTGCCATCAGGGGCACCTGCTTGAAGATGGTCATCAGACAGAGGACGCCGGTACAGAATAACCGTCATCCCAGCACCCTTCTGGCGATCTCCACCGACGCCCGGGCGTCCTTGGCATAGTCGTCCGCGCCGATCTTCTCCGCGTAGGACCGCGTCACCACCGCGCCGCCCACGAAGACCGCCGGCGGGTGCTCCAGGGCCCGCAGCTGCCGGACGGTCTCCTCCATGGCGGGCAGGGTGGTGGTCATCAGGGCGGAGAGGCCCACCAGGCCCACGTTCTGCTCCGCCGCGGTCCGGGCCACCACCTCCGGCGGCACGTCCCGGCCCAGGTCGACGACGGTGTAGCCGTAGTTCTCCAGCAGGGTCTTCACGATGTTTTTGCCGATGTCGTGGATGTCCCCCCGGACGGTGGCCACAATGAGCTTCCCCTTCCTCACCGGGGCGCCGCCCCGTTCCTCCATAGAGGCCCGGACGGCCTCAAACACCGCCTGGGCCGCCTGGGCGGCGCCAAGGAGCTGGGGCAGGAACACTGTGCCCTTTTCGTAGCCGTCCCCCACATCGTCCAGGGCGGGGATCAGGCGGCGCTCCACCAGGGCGATACCGTCCTCTGTCTCCAACGCCTCCCGGGCCAGCCGGGCGGCGTCGCCCCGCAGTCCCCGGGCCACGGCCTCCTCCAGGGTGAGGGTCCCGCCCTGGGCGGAGACGGTCCGGGCAGGGGCAGAGGCAAACCGGGCGATGTAGTCCCGGCACTGTCCATCCTCTCCCGAGAGGACCCGGAAGGCCGCCACGGCGTCCATGATCTCCCGCTGGCAGGGGTTGACGATGGGCAGGGTCAGCCCCGCCGCCAGGGCCTGGGTCAGAAAGCTCCCGGTCACCAGGGCGCGGTTCGGCAGGCCGAAGGAGATGTTGGACACCCCCAGCACCGTCTGGAGCCCCAGCTCCTCCCGGACGG
>CAMNRF010000017.1 GCA_946551795.1 uncultured Oscillibacter sp. | reverse complement strand
CCCACGCCCTGCGGCGACCACCCGTCCACGCCCCCCAATCGCTCCGCGCTCTAATAACGAGACCCAATGGGCGGGGAACCCCTCCTGGGTTCCCCGCACACACCCCTCCCTCCCGTTGCGGAGGTCTCTCTTCTTTTTGACAGTCTGCAAGCTCCCGTTCTCACTGGGTGAGAACGGGAGCTTTTTTATCGCCAAGGAGGTTTTCTTCAAACGCGGACCCGCGGCGCTATTTCTTCTGCTGGTTCTCCGCCCGCCACTGCCTGGGGGATACCCCGTACCGCTTCTTAAAGGCCCTGGAGAAGTGGAGCTGGTCCGGGTAGCCGCAGCCGGCGGCGATGTCCCGGATGGAGTTCCCCGACAGCTTCATCATCTCCGCCGCCTTGGACAGCCGCAGGCGGATCAAAAACTCCTGGGGCGGACAGCCCATGCTCTCCCTGAAGAGCTTGCTGAAATAGCTGCGGTTCAGGCGGCACACGTCGGCGATCTCCTCCACCGTCAGGTCACGCTGGTAGTTGTGCTCCATGAAGTTGATGGCCTCTTGGATGTAGAAGTCCTTGAGCCTTCCGCCGTGGAGCAGCTTCCGTGTGGAGGAGGAGCGGATCAGCCCGTCCAGGAAAAGGCACAGATGGCCGATCAGATGAAGGGGCGCGGCCTCGGCGTGCCGGGCAATATAGAGCATGGTGTCCCGCAGCTCGTCTCCCTGGGCTGGAAACTGAGGCCGGTAGATGGGCTGAACGGCGCTGAGGCCCGCAGCGTCCAGATACTCCTCCACCCGCAGGCCGTCAAACTCCAGCCAGGTGTACTCCCAGGGCTCGGTCTTGTGGGCGGCGTAAGTGTTGACCTGTCCGGGACAGATGAGAAATCCCTGCCCCGGGCCCAGCTCATACCGGCGGTCCCTGCCGTCCGGGCCGGCGGAGTCCAGCGTCCCGCGCCCGGAGAGGATGTAGTGGAACAGGTAGTGGTTGCGCACAAAGGGGCCGAAGGAGTGCAGAGGCTCACACTGCTCCCAGCCGTACTGGTACAGCCGGAAGTCCAGAAAGTTCTCATTGGGGAAAACGGAGAAGGAATAGTTGTTCATGGACAGACGCTCCTCTCTCGATATGTCCCGCTCTCCGCGCGCCTCACCCGGCCGCGAGAGGCACCTTTAGGATACTATATCAGATTTTAAGAGGAAAATCCATACAGATCCGCACATTTTTCCATCGCGCCCGGGCGCAGGCGGACCCCCCCTTCCCGCCCTGCCGCAGGCGGGAAGGGGACACGCAAAATTGGATATTTATTCACCTCAGCTCTCATATTTTCCGTCTTCCATCCAGGGCCGCCTTCCCTCCGCGGCCTCTGCCGTTCTCAATGAGAGTACGGTATTTTTCCCGCCTTTCCTCCGGAACCGCATTTTTTTCGCGGTTCCCGTTTTGCTTTACCGGTGCCGGCAGCCGTACACTGTCCGCGCAGAGGGGCGGCCTTGGATATTTTATGGCATAAAAACCCAAAATTGTCCCTCTTTTTTTGTCAAATTACCAAGGCCAAAACTTTTTTGAAAACAGTGAAATAACACCTCAATTTTTGGTAAAATGTCCAAATTCCAGAAAATGGTTGCATAAATTCTTGAAACCATTTATAATTATTAAATCAACTCAAGGGAGAAAGTGACATGGAAACTGTGGAAAAACTGGAGAGAGCCTTTGGAGACCTGTTTGAAAAGCGGGGGTACCCGGGTATGGCGGTCTGTATCCGGGGGCCGGAGGGCGTCCTTTTTGAAAAGGGATTTGGCTGGCGGAGCATGGAGCCGAAACAGGCTGTGGACGGCGACACCGTATTCGGCATCGCCTCCATGAGCAAATCCATGACGGCGCTGGCCTGCTGCATCCTGCAGGCGGAGGGAAAGATGCGTCTGGACGACCCGGTGACGGACTATTTTCCGGACCTTCACATCCCCGGAGCGGCGGACGAGTGCGTCACGGTGAAGACGCTGGCCATGCACCGGGCCGGGCTCCCCCCCATGGAGCCCCTGGAGTGGTCCATCGCGAAAAACAGCATCGAGCGGGACACCGAGTGGTACCGGGAGATGCTGCGGACGGCGCCCAACTCCATGGACAAAATCGAGCAGATCGTGGACTATATCTCCGCGGGAAACTACGAGCCCCTGGGCGCTCCCGGGGAGTACATGAGCTATTCCAACGAGGGCTATGCCCTGCTCTCCTATATCGTGGACCAGGCGGCGGGGATCACCCTGGAGGAGTTCCTGGACCAGCGGATCTTCCGCCCTCTGGGCATGACGCGGACCGTCCTAGACCTGGACGGCGGCGAGGCGGCGAGGCTGGCGGGGGGCAATATCACCAGCCTCTTTGAGCGGGAGAAGGACGGAAAGCTGGTCTGGGACAACAACTGGTCCGTGCTGCCCCCCTTCCGGGGCTGCGCCTGCGTCAAGTCCACGGCGCGGGATATGGCGAAATACTACCAGATGCTCTCGGACGGCGGCCGGTGGGAGGGCCGTCAGGTGATTCCGGCCGAGGCGGTTGAGCTGATGTACGGGAGGGAGTTTCCCCTTCGGAGCAGGCCCTTCTACTGCATGGGGCTGGAAAAACGGCTGATGGGCGGGAAACTGGTATGCGAACACGCCGGCGGACTCCACGGGGTATCCACCCACGGCGGCTTTGTGGAGGGCGGTTTCTCGGCGGTGGTGCTCTGCAATGAGGGCGGCCTGTCCATGGATGAGTTTCAGTGGATCTGCTACAATTTCATCCTGGGACTGCCCCTGGAGACCACGCACCACCACGCGGTGCCCTCCGGGCGGAAATTCAGCCGGCCGGAGATGCTCTGCGGGGATTTCGTGTCAAAGGAGGGAATTCCCTCCCACTGCACCGTCCGCCTGGAGGACGGGGAGCTGACGGCGGAGGTCCATGAAAAAAAGACCCGGCTACTCCACTGCGGCGGCTCCTGCTTCGCGGCGGTGGAGCGGGACCACCCGGAACAGCGGGTGGAGACCCTGCAATTCTATATCAGAGGCGGAAAGGCCTGGGGGGTGAAATGTGATACCAGAATCTACCAGCGCACAGCGGACTGACGGCGGAGCGGGACACGCTCCCTCCGGCGGCTGTACCTGTACAAAAAAGGGAGGTATTTATGAGAGGATATTTGATCAAGCGCGTGCTGCAGGGGATTCTTCTGATCGTGGCGGTGTCGATGCTGGTGTTCAGCCTGCTGTACATGATGCCGGGAAACCCGGTGGACATGATCGTCGACCGGAAGGTGTCCGTGGAGAAGAAGGCGGAGCTGGCCCACGAGATGGGGTATGACCTGCCCCTGCCCCAGCAGTACGTGAGATGGGTGAAGGGGATTGTGGTAGACCACAATTTCGGAAACTCTACCCGGTACAAGGTCCCGGTCCTGGACCTCTTGAAGGACCGGATTCCCAGAAGCCTGGTGCTCTGCGGGTGGTCGCTGCTGATCGAGATGCTGATCGCCCTGCCCATCGGCCTGCTCTGCGCCATCAAGAAAAACTCGTTCTTTGACCGTTTCACCGTGGTCTTCACCCTGATCCTGACGGCCATGCCGGCCTTCTGGCTGGGGGCGCTCCTCATTCTGACCTTCGGCGTGGGGCTGGAGATCCTGCCCATCAGCGGCTATAAGGGGCCGGAGTACCTGATCCTGCCGGTATTCGCCCTGGTGTCCGCCAGCATCGCGGGCACTATCCGCCTGACCAAGGCGGAGGTCCTGGAGGTGCTGAACGAGAAATACGTGACCACGGCCACGGCCAAGGGCCTCCCCAAGCGGACGGTCATGGTGAAGCACGTGCTCCGCAACGCCCTGATCATCGTCACCGTCCAGGTGTTCATGTCCATCCCCTGGCTGATCTCCGGCGCGGTGGTCATCGAGAAGATCTTCGATATTCCCGGCATGGGCGGCCTGCTCTTGAACTCCATCATCGTGCAGGACTTCCCGGTGGTACAGGCGGTGCTGCTGATCGTGGCGGCGCTGACCGTCATCTGCAACCTGATCAGCGACCTGGTCATCGGCATTCTGGACCCGCGGATCAGGATCTCTATGGGCGGAGGTGACAAGTGATGCGCGGACGGGGAAAAGTACGGGAGACCCTCCAGGAGTGCCTGAGAAACGGCAACTTTATGGTCGGTTTTATCATCCTGCTCAGCGTCTTTCTGGTCGCCATCTTCTCCGGGCAGATCGCCCACTACGGCTACACGGAGCAGCTGGTGGGCCCCAAGTTCTCCCCTCCCTCGGCGGAATTCTGGTTTGGAACGGACGAGCTGGGAAGAGACGTGTTCTCCCGCGTGGTGGAGGGCACCAGGATCACCCTCTGGGTGGCCTTCATCGGCGCCACGCTGGAGCTGGTCCTGGGCGTGACGGTGGGCCTGATCTGCGGGTACTTCGGCAGCTGGGTGGACCGGGTGTTCTCCTTCCTGACGGACCTCACCTGGTGCATTCCCGGCACGATCCTGGCCCTGGCGGTGGTGACCCTGCTGGGAAAGGGTCTCACCAACTCCGTCATCGCCATCTCCCTGGTGAGCTGGGCGTCCTACGCCCGGCCCGTGCGGGCCAAGACCATGTCCCTGAAAAACATGGCCTTCGTGGAGACGGGGACGGCCTTCGGCGAGTCCTCCTTCTCGCTGATGTTCCGCTACATCCTGCCCAACGTGGTGCCGTCCCTCATCGTCATGGTCTCTATGAGCCTGCCGGCCACGATCCTCTCCACCACCACGCTCTCCTTCCTGGGCCTGGGCTCCCAGGCGCCCTCCCCGGACTGGGGACTGGCTCTCTCCAACGGGATTACCTATATCACGAACGCCCCGTGGCTCAGCATCTTCCCGGGCATCGCGCTGGTGTACACGGTGCTGGGCTTCAACCTGCTGGGCGAGGGACTCCGGGACATTCTGGACCCCCACATGAAATCACAATAAAGGGAGGTGCGCGGTATGAAGGAAGCGTTGTTAAGCCTGGAACATCTCAGCATTGACTACAAGATCCGGGGCGGCTATCTGTCGGCGGTCAACGATGTCAGCATGGACATCTGCCAGGGAGAGATCTTCGCGGTGGTAGGCGAGTCCGGCTGCGGAAAGTCCACGGTGGCCCACAGCATCATGCGCCTGCTCTCCGGCGGAAACGCGAAGATCGAGGGAAAGATCCTCTTCGACGGGCGGGATCTGATGACCTGCTCGGAAAAGGAGATGGAGGCCGTCCGGGGAAAAGAGATCGGCATGATCTTCCAGAACCCGCTGGACTCCCTGAACCCGGTGTACACGGTGGGAAACCAGGTCAGCGAGGCGATCATGCTGGACCGGGTGGACAAACAGGAGGCCATGCGGCAGGCCGTCAAGCTCTTTCAGGACGTGAAGATGCCGGACGCCCAGGAGCGGGCAGGCAGCTTCCCCCATGAGCTCTCCGGCGGCATGCGCCAGAGGGTCATGATCGCCATGATGCTCTCCAGGCACCCCCGGCTCCTGATCGCGGATGAGCCCACCACGGCCCTGGACGTGACCATCGAGGCCCAGATCCTGGAGATCATCAAGGAGCTCAAGGAGAAGAACAACACGGCGATTTTGATGATCACCCACAACTTCGGCCTGGTGGCCGAGGCGGCGGACAAGATCGCGGTCATGTACGCCGGCGAGGTGGTGGAGAGCGGTGATGTGTTTGAGATCTTTGAAAACCCCATGCACCCCTACACCAGGCTGCTCATGAAAGCTCTGCCCCGGAGGACGAAGCGGGAGGGCCGCCTGGAGACCATCGACGGCTCCGTACCCAGAATCCTGGACAAAAAGCCGGGGTGCCGGTTCGCCAACCGGTGTCCCTATGCGTCGGAGACGTGCAGGAGCCAGACGCCGGGTGTCACAAAGGTCAGCGAGACCCACCGCTGCCGGTGCTTCCTGGTGTCGGATTCCTCGGACCGAAAGGGGGCGTGAGCGATGGCAAACATGGTAGAGCTGGAGAAGCTGGAAAAGCATTTCAGGATCTCCAAGAGCGTGTTTGAGACCGACAAGAGAGTGGTGCGGGCCGTGGATCAGGTCTCCTTCTCCATCGGGGAGGGCGAGATCGTGGGCCTGGTGGGCGAGTCCGGAAGCGGAAAGACGACCCTGGCCAGGGTGCTCCTGAGCCTCACCAAGATGACCGGCGGAAGGGCCATGATCGACGGAGTGGACCTCTCCCGGGCCACGAAGGCGGACATGAAGCGGCTGCACCGGGAGATCGCGGTGGTGTTCCAGGACCCGGCGTCCAATCTGAATCCCCGCCAGACGGTGGAGAGCTCCATCATGCGGCCCATGGTCATCCACGGCGTTCCCAGGGCGGAGGCCCAGAGGAAGGCGAAGGAAGTCCTGGACATGGTAAAGATGGACCAGCGGTATCTGGACAGCTTCCCCCACCAGCTCTCCGGCGGGCAGCTGCAGCGGATCGCCATCGCCCGGGCCCTGGCCCTGTCGCCGAAGATCATGATCCTGGACGAGCCCACCAGCGCGCTGGACGTGTCCGTGCAGGCCCAGATCCTGAACCTGCTTCTGGACCTGCAGGAGCAGATGAACCTGACGTATCTGGTTATCACCCACGATCTGAACGTAATCCGGTACATCAGCGACAAGATCGCCGTGATGTACCTGGGAAAGCTGGTGGAGTTCGGGCCCACGGACGAGGTGACGCGGCACCCCAAGCACCCCTACACGAAGGGCCTGATGGACGCGGCCCCGATCCTGGACCCCCGCCTTCGGGGCCGGGAGAAGGAGCTGATGCGGGGCGACCCCGGGAGCCTTATCAATATCGGAACCGGCTGCCGGTTTTTTGCCAGATGTAAATACGCGACGCCAGAGTGTGAAAAGGAGGACCCGAAAATCCTGAGTGCCGGGAATGGGCATCAGGTCGCGTGCGTACATCCGCTGAAAATAGAACAATAGCGCAGTTATGTTATGAAACGAAGGAGGAAGATTATGAAAAAGAGTAAGTTGATTGCTTTCCTGCTGGCCGGCGCGATGGCGCTGTCCCTCGCCGCCTGCGGAGGCGGCGGCTACGTGGACGACGCGGGCCCCAAGACGGACGGCGGCACCGGCGGCGGGAGTGGAAAAGAGGTCTTCACCCTGGCGGACGACGAGTGGTACGGCACGGACCTGTACCAGCAGGACTCCTGGACCTCCGGCCAGGGCCTGATCGCCGACCCCCTGTTCACCATGGACCCCAAGGGCGGCGACCTGCTGGACGGCATCTGCACGGATCTGACCGCCAGTGAGGACGGCCTGACCCTGACCATGACGGTCCCAGAGGGCAAATTCTACGCCACCGGCGAGCAGGTGGAGCCGGAGGACGTGGTGGCCTCCATCGAGTGGGGCAAGGAGGTCAGCGTCTACGCCGACGGATACAGCAACATCGAGTCCATGGAGGTGGACGGCCGGCAGGTCATCATGCACCTGACGGAGTTCCGCTCCGACCTTCTGTACTACCTGGGCGAGGTGTTCATGGGCGTCATCGACAAGGACCAGCTGGACTCCCTGAGCAAGGATGAGCTGATGTGGCAGGCGGTCCCCTACGGAATGTACTCCGTGGAGAGCTACGAGCCCGGCTCCGGCGTGACCCTGGTGGCCAACGAGGGGTACAAGACCGACAACCCCCTGGTGGAGAACAAGGGAGCCCCGGCGATCAAGCGGGTGGAGGTCAAGTTCAACATGGAGGACTTCACCGCCCTTGAGGAGCTGAAAGCCGGCAACATCGACTATATCAACGGCATCACCATGGATGGAAAGCAGCAGCTGGAGGCCGAGGACGGCATAACCGTGGCGGAGAAGACCTATCCCAACATCGACTATTTTGAGATGAACACGGACAAGGGCGCCTTCGCGGATATTGCGGTCCGTCAGGCCGTGGCCCTCTCCATCAACCGGGAGGCCCTCTGCGAGCTGACCGACGGCGCCGTCATGCCGGCCTACTCCATGATCTACGACTCCATGCAGAGCTTCTCCCAGGAGGCCAAGGACTACTTCATGGCCAACTGTGCCAATGACCCGGAGCGGGCCAAGCAGATCCTGGCGGACGCGGGCTACGCCGACAGCAACGGCGACGGCTATGTGGACAAGGACGGCAAGAACGTGGAGTTCACCTTCTACTCCTGGTCCACCGGCGCCAATGTGATCATCACCCAGGGCCTGCAGGAGCAGCTCAAGCAGGTGGGCATCAAGATGAACATCGAGGCCCTCGACTGGAACTACATCTACGAGAACATCAACAACGACGAGTACGACGCCGGCATCGAGTGGCTGGAGTGGGCGGAGCCCATCCTGATCCTGAACGCCTGCTACTACGATCTGAACGCCCCCGGCAACACGGATGATTACTACGCCGCGGTAGCCGAAGCGGCAGGTACGGTGGACGCGGAGGAGCGCGCCGCGAAGATCGGAGAGATCCAGAAGGACATGTTCGCCAACTGGAACATCATCCCCTTCTACAGCGAGGCCACCTATGTGGCTTACAACAGCTACATGAAGGGCATCGAGATCTTTAACGGAAGCCTGTACTGGAACGATCTGAGCTTCTGAGGAGAACCGGAAATCTGATACGCAGAGGCCGTCCCGCAGCAGCGGGGCGGCCTTTTTCTCTATTTTTGGTCATTTCGGCAATGAATGTCTGGTTTTTAAGCATTCGGCCTCAATTATCCATTTTTGACGGCGCCAAAAACGATTATGATAAGAACAGCAAACAGCCGGGGAACCCGCCCCGCTGGAGAACGGGCACGGTCCGCGGGCTGTTCATTTACGGGATCGGAGGTCTTATGATGTTCAATGAATCGGGAAACGTCCGGAAAGCGGCGGGCCGCACCGCCCAGAGGCAGGAACAGGAAGCGCCATGAGGAAATTACACATCGCGCGGATCGGATACAACGCCGTCTCCGTGATCTTCTGTCTTGCCGCGGTGCTGTATCTTCTGTTTCCCCAGCTCCCGCCTCTGGCCCTCTGCATCTTCAGCGGACTGCTTCTGCTGATCTATGGGATCATCAAAATTGTCGGCTACTTCTCCGAGGATCTGTTCTGCCTGGCCTTTCGGTATGATCTCGCCTTCGGCCTCCTGCTGCTGGCCGCCGGGATTCTGCTGTTGGTCCGGCACAAAACGGCGGTGGAATACCTGCCGGGCGGCTTCGGCTGGATGGTCCTGCTGGACTGCTTCTTCAAGATCCAGATGTCGGAGGAGGCCAAAAAATTCGGACTGGAGCAGTGGAGCACGATCTCCGCGGCCGCCGTGATCACCGGCATCATCGGGCTCTTTCTGATTCTGAGCTTTTCCAGGCAAAACGCCGCCCGTATCCTGATGATTCTCGCGCTCCTGTCAGAGGGGAGCCTGAACCACTGTGTCGTCAAGCTGACCGTCAAAAACCCGGAGGCCCACCCGGCGCTTCATCAGGACCAACCATAGAGAAAAGGAGAGATATTTCATGAGCTTCCACACCACACTTCAAAGGCTGGGCATTGAGCAGGCCGTCAGCTATCTCTACAGGAACCCGGAGAAAAACCTCCACGTCCTCATGGACTGGGCGGACAGCTTCGCCGGCGGGGAATTTCAGCCCCAGCGTGCCGTGATCCGGGAGGCCATCGAGGACCCCGCCCACCCCTACTATTCCTACATCCGCCGTCTGGTGACGGACCTGGACCAGAACGTGATGAAGACGCTGGTCACCAATTTCTTCATCAACGCCAATCTGATCGGCTGGCCGAAGCAGGAGGCCATGCGGAAAAAGTACGACTGCAACATCCCCTGGGCGATCCTGATGGACCCCACCTCCGCCTGCAACCTCCACTGCACCGGCTGCTGGGCCGCCGAGTACGGCAACAAGCTCAATCTCACGTTTGAGGAACTGGACGGCATCATCTCCCAGGGGAAAGAGCTGGGCGTCTATATGTACATCTACACCGGCGGGGAGCCGCTGGTGCGCCGGGCCGACCTGATCCGCCTGTGCGAGAAGCACGACGACTGCGTCTTCCTCTGCTTCACCAACGCCACCCTCATCAACGAGGCCTTCGCGGATGAGATGCTCCGGGTGGGCAATTTCATCCCGGCCATCTCCCTGGAGGGGGACGAGGCCGCCACGGACTCCCGCCGGGGCGCGGGGACCTACCAGAAGGTCATGCGGGCCATGCGCCTGCTCCGGGAGCGGAAGCTGCCCTACGGCATCTCCTCCTGCTACACCAGCCGGAACTGGGAGTCCATCACCTCCGAGGCGTACTACGACAGCCTGATCGAGATGGGCGCCTACTTCATCTGGTACTTCCACTACATGCCCGTGGGCAGCGACGCCGCGCCGGAGCTGCTGCCCACCCCGGAACAGCGGACGGCGGTCTATCACCGGGTCCGGAAGCTCCGGGCGGAGAAGCCCCTGTTCGCCATGGATTTCCAGAACGACGCCCAGTATGTGGGCGGGTGCATCGCCGGGGGCAGCCGCTACCTCCACATCAACGCCAACGGCGACGTGGACCCCTGCGTGTTCATCCACTACTCCAACGCCAACATCCGGGAATGCAGCCTGCTGGACGCGCTGCGAAGCCCCATCTTCATGGCCTATCACCGGGGCCAGCCCTTCAACGAGAACATGCTCCGGCCCTGCCCCATGCTGGAAAACCCGGAGAAGCTGCGGGCCATGGTCGCCGAGAGCGGCGCTCACTCCACCGACCCCATGTCACCGGAGAGCGTGGAACACCTCTGCGCCAAATGCGACCGGTATGCCGCGGAATGGAAGCCGGTGGCGGACGCCCTGTGGGGTGTCCCGGATGCGAAGTGAGCGGCGCGGGCTGACCCATAGGGAGAGGGAGGAGCTCAGCTCCTCCCTCCTTCTCATATCCTTTTTTCTCCCCCGGCCCGCGGCTCCGCCTGCCCCCAGGTCCTCCGCCGGAGCCCGGCGGGGCGCCCCGGACGGCGATCCCGCCTCATCCCAGCTGTTGGACCAGCGTCAGGACACCGGTGATGCCCACATAGAGAAAGACCAGGGTTTTCACCCGTTCCACGTCCAGCCTCTCGCTTACGCGCAGGCCGAGCTGGCGGCCCGCCAGAATCGCCGCGATCCCCAGCGCGGTCATGGGCAGAAGGGCCGCGGTGTACGCCCCGCTGCTGATGCGTGCGGGAAGTCCGGCGGCATATGTAACCGCAAACAGGAACTGAATATTGGCCAGGTACTCCTCCTTCCGCTCCGTAACCGCCAGGTAGTACAGCGCCATTGTGGGCCCGCCGATGCTGAAAAGCCCGGCGCACACACCGGAGACGGCGCTGCAAACCGCCATGGACAGCGGGCCTCCCTTCAGCGCGGCCTTTGCGCCGAAGAAGAGAAAGTACCCCGACAGCAGAATCAGAAATACGCCAAAGGCGATGCTCAGCAGCCGCAGGTCCGCCCCGGCGGCCAGGCGGATCGCCACGACGCTTGTGACCGTATAGATCAGCGACGGGAGCAGAACCAGCCGGGGCCGGATGGCGCGGCGGAACCGCAGTGCCAGAGAGGCCGCCAGTCCCATACATATGGACGAGGACAGCGCCGGAGCCGCCGCCATATCCAAAAAGTACGGCAGGACCAGCATCAAAACGGTGGCCGCCCCAAATCCGGTCACCGTCTGTAAAAAGCCGGCCGCCACAGAGCTCAGGCCCACTGCCAGCCAGATCATCGCGCACCCCTCCCAAAAGGGCCGGACAGCCTGTGCCGTCCGGCCTTTTGATCTCGTTTCCTCCCAGTCCGGCGGCCGCCTCAGCCGCGGATTCTGGAGAGAATCTCCTTCATATGCTGCTTCGCGTCCGCCCGGATCTTCTCCTCATCCAGCGTGAGGACCTGACGGTTGCGCATCACCACTTTGCCGTTGATGATGGAGTCCGTGACGTCACGGCCTCCGGCCGCGCATACCAGGGAGTTCACCAAATTCTGCGTGGGCGTGATGTGGGGCTGGTCAATATCCACCAGAATCATGTCCGCCAGCTTGCCCGTCTCAATCGTCCCCAGCTCGTCCCCCCGGCCCAGGGCGTTGGCGCCGCCCTGGGTGGCCATGCGCAGCAGCGTCTTGCAGGTCATGACCACCGGGTCAAAGGAGGCCAGGCCCCAGAACGCCTGGCTGCCGTACCGCAGCGCCTTCATCTCCTCGAACAGGTCCGCGTTGTTGGGCGCGGCGCCGTCCGTCCCCAGGCCGACGGAGGCGCCCGCCTCCAGGATCTGGGGCGTCTTGGGGAAGCCGTGGTTGGAGAGGTTGCACCTGGGACAGTGGATGACCTTGACCCCCCGCTCCGCCATGATGTGAATGTCGTGCTCGGAGAGCAGGACGTTGTGGGCGGTAAGCAGATTGGGGCCCAGGACGCCCAGGCTGTCCAAAAATTCCGCGGGACGCATTTTGTAATGCTGCAGGCAGAAGCTCACCTCATCCCGGTGCTCGCACAGGTGAGCGTGAATCCCCGTGTGCAGCGCGGCCGCCCGGTCCCTGACCATGCCGATGAGCTCCGGCGTGCAGGTCATCACCTGGCGGATGGCGAAAAAGATCCTGATCCGGTCCTCGCCCTTGCCGTTGTACGCCCGGTAGAGGTCCTCGGTATTGGCGACGGCCTCCTCCCGCGTCTCCTTCATGGCGCCGGTGATGGCGCTGCCCATATCCATGGTGGATTTGGCAATCGCCGCCCGCATCCCGGACTCCACCGCCGCGTCGGCGACGCGGTCCATAAACACGCCGCCGGAGTCCGCGAAGGAGGTGGTCCCGTATTTGATCATCTCCAGGCAGGCCAGCTGGCCGCTCACATAGGAGTCCTCCGGCCGGAGGTTGCTCTCAAAGGGGACCAGGATGCGTGTCCAGACCATGGGGTATTCATCCGCGACGCTGCCCCGCAGAAGCTGCTGGCAGCAGTGGGTATGTCCATCCACCAGGCCGGGCATCAGCAGCTTCCCCTTGGCGTCGATCACCTCGGCCGCAGCCGGCAGGCTCTCGCCGGCGGTGAAAATGCCGGCGATCCGCGTTCCGCTGACCGAAACGGCGCATCCGTCCGCGACGGACAAATCCTTTTGCAGAAGCCGGCAGTTCTTTATAAGCAGATCATATGTCTGTTCCATTTCTCCGCCTCTCCTTCCTTTTTATCAAATGACGCCGGTAACCTTGAGAACGATCTGAGCGATGATCGCGGAGAACACAAATGTACCGAAAATCACAAAGAGCGTAATGATGATGTACTTCCATCCCATCTTGGCAAAGGCCTTGATCTCCTTGCCCAGAGAGATGCCGATAAACGCGCCCATGGCGGCAGTGGGAGCCATGAACTGAACGTTAGAGGTCAGCGCGATCACCTGCTCCTGCACGGGGGAGATGGGGCAGGCCAGCAGGACCGCCAGGATCACCACATACATCATGGACGGGAGCTTGACAAAGCGGCTCATCGCCTTGCTGATGGTCAGGCCGCCCAGGCCGATGCCGCACAGGATGAGGATGCCCGGCACGGAATCGACGACGGAGACGCCGTAGCCCACACAGTTTGAAATGAGGATCAGGGTGAAGATCATCACCATCAGGGCGCAGGTCTTTCCAAAATACTTAGCAACCATTTATCTCTCCTCCTTTGCGGCGCGCTTTCCGATCCGCGAAGACAACCACTGATACAGCTTCGTGGTCAGGGGAAGGCTGATAAAGGTTCCCATGTAGATGCCCGTCGCCCCTGTCAGCATATCGCTCATGCTGCCCATCAGCAGCACCTGCTCCCCGAACTCGGGGTAGGCCTCCGCGATGCTGGCCGCCGCCGCGGACATCATAGATCCGCTTCCAACGCCGCTGGCCATGCCCAGCGCCAGGGGATGGAAGACGTCCAGCTGGATGATGAAGTTGGCCAGCAGGGAGATAAAGACCGTGCCGATGATGGAGCCGACCACGTAGACGGAAAAGGTGCCCTTTGTCTCCGGCGCGTCGGGGCCGTAGATGTCGGTGGTAAGGCCCAGGTTGGAATCCCGGTTGATGGAGTAGCAGGCGCCGATGGCCTCCCGTTTCAGTCCCAGCAGGAGCGCCAGGGGGAGGGAGAGGAAGATGGTGCCCAGGTTGCCGAACTCCTGGAGGATCAGCGCGGGGCTCACGGCCACCAGCTTGCTGAGGTTCGCCCCGGCGGATACGCCCATCTTGGCCATGAAGGGCGCCAGAATCACAAGCACCAGCGCGCCGGCGGTCTCGCTCTCCTCCACGGTGAACACCTTCAAAATGTCCTGGCCCAGCAGGCTGGCAAGGATCGTTGTAAAGAGCAGAGAGAAAAATGTAAAGGTTCCGATCGGCGTATTGATCCGCAGGGTGCCGACATAGTCGCAGACAGCGCACAGGATCGCGGCCACAAGGTATATTTTCCAGTATTTGCGCACAAACGCAGAGACTTTCTCCATGAAATCAGCCCTTTCTCTTATGTCATATCGAGTCGCTTCGAAGCGATTTCAATTATAGAGGAAGATCCGCGGTTTGAGAAGTATCCAAAAATCGTTTGAGCTCCATCGTTTTTAGCGATGGGTGCCGCGTAAAAAATCAATCTCTCTCCAATTCCTCCTGGAATAGTTTCAGGAACTCCCGGGTCAGGGGAGACTCTCCGATTTTGGACTGCAGGAGATAGCCGACCTCCCAAGGACCGCAGTCCGCCACCGGAATCGCCAGGATTCCGTTCTGCCGCTCGCTGGAGGTCCGGTACCCGCTGCCCACGATAAAGGCGTCCAGCTCCTGGAGCATCGTATAGGCGGCGGCGCGGTCGTTGACATTGATGACACGGGAGGAGTATTTTTTCAGCGCGTCGGTGAAGATCATATCCGTGTCGATGACCCGGTCATAGGCGATCCTGGGATAGTTTTTCAGGTCCTCCTCACAGACCACGCCGCCCCCCGCCAGGGGGTGGCCCTGCCGCAGGTAAACGTGGATGGGCTTGTAGGCGATGTGGTTGAACACCGTGCCGCCCATGCGCAGCTTTTGGATCAGCAGATTCTTGCTGTCCGAGGTGAAAAACAGGATTCCCACATCATACCGCCCGGCGGAGATGGTGTCCAGAACCTCGGTCGTGCGCATCTCAAGGAAATTCACACTGTAGCAGTCCTCCATATGCCCCCGGATCAGGCTGCAAAGCGCGTCGATCCCCGGCATATGGTGCTGCGTGGCGACGGAGAATTCCACGCGCTGCTCTGTGTGGTCGGCGTATTTCGCGTTCAGGAGATCCACCTGCTGCAAAACACGCTTCACGTCCAGCGCCAGGCTGGCTCCCCGCTCCGTCAGCTCGATGCCGCTGCTGCTGCGCTTGAATACCGCGAAGCCGAACTCGGACTCAATGCTCTGGATGGCCACAGAAACCGTGGACTGGGCGGTGTACAGCTGTCTGGCCGCCTTGCTGACGGACCCGGCGTAAACGACCTCAAGGAAATACCGCATCTGCTGAATGGTCACAATAGGTCTCCTCCTGTTCTCCTGATTTCTCCAGACGCCTCTCCTCTCACCAGCGGGGGAACGGCGGAATTCAGCGCCGGGGCTTACACGTGTCCCTCTGGACCAGCACCGGCGGGATCATCACCGGCTGGGTGCAGGCCGCCTCCGGGTGCTCAATCTGCGCAAGGAGACGGTCCGCGGCGGTCTCCACCACCTGCCGGGCCTGATGGTCCAGCGTGCTCAGGCGGATGTGGGGAAACCCGGCGTAGATGATGTTGTCAAAGCCCAGCAGGGAGATGTCCCCGGGGATGGCCACGTGGAACTCCCGGGCGGCGGACATGACCCCCAGGGCGATGGTGTCGCAGGCGGCAAAGACGGCCGTCTCCTGAAAGGGGTCCAGGAAGAACCGCCGGGCCAGGTGATACCCCACCTCCATGGTGGAGGAGTACGCCTCGTTTGAAAACGTCCGGACAGACATTCCCAGCCGCTCCGCGGCGCCGGTGAACCCGCGCTGCCGGGCCAGGTGGGAGTAGTTGTTCTCCCGGGCGCCCAGGTAGGCCACCCGGGTGTGGCCCAGGCGGAAGAGATACTCCGCGGCGGCCCTGCCCCCCGCCTCGCTGTCCACATAGACGGAGGGGATGTCCAGGTCCGGATGGGAATCGCTCAGTCCCCCCTGGAGGACGATGGGAATGTACTGGATATAGCGGCGGATCAGCTCCGGCGCCTGCCGGGAGGAGCTGGCCAGGATGATGCCGTCCACCCGGTGCCCGATGAGAAACTCAAAGAGCCGCCCGATATTGCCGTCCTCCACCCGTCCGCGGCAGAGGAAGAGATGATAACCCCGCAGGCGGAGGAACCGCTCCAGCGCCAGGGCCATGTCGGCAAAGAGGGGGTTGTCCAGGTCCGAGAGGATACAGCCCACCAGATTGGTCCGCCCGGAGCTGAGGCCCCGGGCCAGCAGGTTCCTGCGGTATCCGTGCCGGCGGCACAGCTCCAGAATCCTCTCCCGGAGCTCCGGCGTCACCGTGGGGCTCCCGTTCAGCACCCGGGAGACCGTGGCGCAGGAGACCCCGGCCATTCTGGCGATGTCCTTGATCGTGACAGCTTCCATAAATGCCCTGCCCCCTTTGTTAAACGGTTGCATAAAACCGCGGTTTCTCCCGTGGCTGCGGCAGACCCCCGCCGCGGCGTGGAATACCGTGGAAGGCCGGGGGAGAACGTCCCGGCTTTCATATATGAACTATTATAGGCGGAAATACACAAAAAATCAACGAAATATACAGCAGTATTCTTGCACAAAAACAACGTCGTTTTTTGGAACAATTACAGAAAATGGTTTTTCTCGTTGACGAGCTCTACCGGCTGTGATATTTTAGTAGAAGAAAACGGTTGCATTCCATTTTCGTTTTACTTGAAAGATCTGCTCCCAAACAGGGATTGCGGAGATAGAGTGGTGCCCATGAAGCGAGTAACGGTCCGGGACATCGCGGCGCTGGCGGGCGTCAGCACTTCCACGGTTTCCCGCGCGCTGAACGACCATCCGGCCATCAGCCCCCAGACGAAAAAAGCCGTCCGGGACGCCTGCGAGGCCCTGAACTACGTGCCGGATTTTACGGCCAAGGGCCTCTCGGGACATGAGACCCACACCATAGGCATTGTGGTCCCGGACATCTCAAACCCGTATTTCTCCGCGCTGTGCACGGCCATGGAGGGACGCGCGGCGGCGGCGGGGTACCGGGTGATTCTGATCAACACGCTCCATGACCCGGCCTATGAGCTGGACGCCATCGACCAGCTGCTGTCCCACAGGGTGGACGGGATGCTGATCACCGCCTGTTCCCCGGGCTCTCAGGAGGAGCACCGGGCGCTGCTGGGCAGTACGCCCTGCGTCTATCTCGGGAGCAACCACGGGCCCCGGTGCAGCTATGTGGAGGCCGACAACGCCCGGGGGGCCTACGAGGCGGCCCAGTACCTGCGCCTCCTGGGCCACCGGGGGACCGTCTTCCTGGGAGGGCGGCAGGGCTCCCGGACCCTGGAGCAGCGGCTCTCGGGGTACCGGCGCTCCATGGCGCTGAACGGCCTGCCCTGCCGGGAGATCACCTGGACGGGGGCGGAGAGCGGCCTGCTGGACTGGTGCGGCGAACAGGCGGAGGCACTCTTCCGGAGCGGGGAATGTCCGGACGCCATCCTGGCCTACTCCGATATGGCGGCGGTCCGAGTCCTGGAGGCGGCGGAGGCCTGCGGTCTCCGGGTGCCGGAGGACTTCTCCCTGGTGGGCTTTGACAACATCACCTTTGGCGGCCTGCCGCAGATCGGCCTGACCACCGTCTCACAGCGAAAGTTTCAGGCGGGGCGGCTGGCGGTGGACCGCCTGCTGGAGAAAATCGGCGGAGCCGAGGCGCGGACGGAGGACGTCCTCCCTCCGGAGCTGATCATCCGCTCCACCTGCCGAAAACGAGAAGAACAGGAGTGAACGCCATGCGCGGAATCCCACTGAGCGAACGTAAGGCCCTGGGGGCGCTGCTGGAGGGGCAGTCCCAGGCGGAGGTCATGGGCCGAATCCCCCAGTTTGGGGAGGCGGAGACCGACAACTTCGTGCCGCCGCCGGAGACGGTTCCGGCGTCTCTGGGGGTGCTGATGTTCAACATGGAGCGGGGCGTCCATCTGGCGGAGATTCAGGACTTCCTGCGGGACTGCCCGGACATCCAGCCCTTCGACCTGATCCTGGCCAACGAGCTGGACGACGGCTGCGCCCGGTCCGGCAACAAAAACACCGCCCGGGAGCTGGCGGCGGCCTTTGGCCTCAACTACGCCTGGGGGCTGGAGTTCATCGAGCTGGTAAACGACGAGAACGAGAAGGGCTTCCACGGCAACGCCGTCTTCTCCCGCTGGCCCATCCGCCGGGCGGGGGTCATCCGCCTTCCGGAGGAGTACAACTGGTACTTTGACCGGCAGAGGCGCATCGGGGGGCGGCTGGCGGTGTTCGCGGAGCTGGACGTGGGCGGGCGGCCCCTGGGGGCCGTGTCCATCCACCTGGAGAACCGCACCCACGGCGAGGGCCGCAGGCGCCAGATGGAGACCATCCTCCAGTCCGTGGAGCGGGAGCTGCCGGATATGCCGGTGATCCTGGGGGGCGACCTGAACACCAACACCTTCGACGGCCGGGACAAGGAGGACATCGGGGACATCGCCGCCAGTCCCGCCCTGCGCCGCCGGTGCCTGGAGGATGTGTTCCAGTTTGAGGAGCTGCTGCCCATGGCGGCGGAGGCGGGGTACCAGATCGTGCCCGGGGAGCCGAGGCTGACCCGGCGCAAGCCCCTGCCGGGAGGGGACTTCCTGCCCCTGCGGCTGGACTGGATTCTGCTGAGAGGCGCCACGGCGGCGGAGAGCCGCATGGTCTCCACCGCCCGGGAGGATCTGACCTACGCCCGCCCCGGCTCGGCCCTGGCGTCGTTCACCGGCGCGGAGCTGTCCGACCACAACGCGGTCTGGGCGTCGTGCCGGCTGGACTGAGTTTGTAACCCCTCCATGCGGAGGCATGGGTGCACATACCACCACAATTGAATGAAAAGGAGAAACGATCATGAAGAAGCCTACCAAGCGCGTCCTTGCAATGGTCCTGACCCTCGTGATGCTGCTGGCGCTGACCGCCTGCGGCGGCGGAGACACGGCACAGCAGGCCCCGGCCGATAACGGCGGCGGCTCCAATGCCGCCGCGGAGCCCGCGGCCCCCTCCGGCAGCAAGGAGCTCACCGTCTACACCGCCTTCCCCGAGGCCGAGGTGGTCTACTATTTCAACGAGTTTGAGAAGGAGACCGGCATCAAGGTCAACTACATCCGCCTCTCCGCCGGCGAGATGCTGACCCGTGTGGAGGCCGAGAAGGAAAATCCCCAGGCCACGCTGATGTTCGGCGGCTCCACCGACAACTACATCGCCGCCGTGGAAAAGGGCCTGCTGGAGCCCTATCAGTCCTCCGAGCTGGGCAGCACCCCCGACACCTACATTGACCCCACCGGCACCTGGAACCCCATCTATGTGGGCTGCATCGCCTTCGCCTGCAACAAGGAGTGGTTCGCCGACAAGGGCCTGTCCTATCCCGCCAGCTGGGAGGACCTGCTGGACCCCGCCTATAAGGGCGAGATCATCATGGCCCACCCCGCCACCTCCGGCACCGCCTACACCGTGCTGGCCACCCTGGTCCAGCTCAAGGGCGACGACCAGGTCTGGGAGTACCTGGGCCAGCTGAACAACAACATGTCCCAGTACACCAAGTCCGGCGCCGCGGCCCCCAACGCCGTGGCCATGGGCGAGGCCGCCATCGCGCTGACCTTCTCCCACGACGGCCTCCAGCCCACCGCCGAGGGCTACCCCATCGAGCTGTCCTTCCCCTCTGACGGCACCGGCTACGAGGTGGGCGCCACCGCCCTCATCAAGGGCGGCAAGGCCGAGGAGCAGGAGAACGCCAAGCTGTTCATCGACTGGATGTGCTCCGAAAAGGGCCAGGGCCTGTACGCTGAGAACAGCTCCTTCCGCGTGCCCACCAACACCAAGGCCCCCGTGGCCGACGGTCTGGTGACGCTGGACCAGGTGGAGGTCATCGACTATGACGCCGTCTGGGCCGCCGGCGCCAAGAGCGACTACTGCGCTCAGTTCGAGGAGAAGATCGCCAGCGCCCCCAAGGAGTAAGCGGCGGCCAGGCAGTCCGCCCGCCGCAGACAGAGGGTCTCCTCTCCCCCCGGGGGAGGAGACCCCATCCCATAAACCGCACAGGAGGGACCCAACTATGGCAAATTCCGCCGGCACAGGCGGCAAGAGCGCCGCCCGGCTGAAGAAGCTGAACGAGACCAAGATGATCCTGCGCCAGCCCATCCTGCTGGCCGCCGTGGTCCTTACGGTGCTGCTGCTTCTTCTGTTCGTCATCTATCCCCTGCTCAAGATCCTGATTTTCAGCCTCACCGACGCGGAGGGCAATTTCTCCCTGGAAAACCTGGGGGCGATCCTCTCCACCTCCCGCTACCTGCAGGTCTTCGGCCGCACCATGCTGCTGGGGCTGGTGGTGGCGGTCATCTCCACCTTCATCGGGTACGTATTCGCCTACACCATCACCCGCACCAACGTCCCCGGCAAACGGTTCTTGAAGACCATCGCCACGCTGCCGATCCTGTCCCCGCCGTTCATTCTGTCACTGTCCATCATCTTCCTCTTCGGCAAGCAGGGCTTTATCACCAAGACGCTGCTGGGCATCACCGGCAACAACGTCTACGGCATGGGCAGTCTGATCGTGGTCCAGGTCATCAGCTTTTTCCCGGTGGCCTACCTGACCCTCTCCGGCATCCTCTCCAGCATCGACGCCTCCGTGGAGGACGCCGCCTGCAATATGGGCGCCAGCCGCTGGCACACCTTCTGGACCGTGACCTTTCCATTGTCCCTGCCGGGGATCATCTCCGGCTGCCTGCTGGTGTTCATCCAGTCCCTGGAGGACTTCTCCAACCCCGCCACCATCGGCGGCGAGTTCTCCACGCTCTCCATCGAGGTCTACCAGATTATCACCGGAAGCTACGATATGCAAAAGGGGTCCGTTCTGGCCCTGCTGCTGCTCCTTCCCGCGGTGGCGGCATATCTCTTCAATAAATACTGGGTGGGGAAGAAGAGCTTCGTCACCGTCACCGGAAAGCCCACCCAGGCCCGGAAGCTCATTGACGAGCCCCATATCAAGTGGCCCCTCTTCGCCTTCTGCCTGGTGGTGGCGGCGGTGATCATCCTGCTGTACGGCAGCGTGATCTACGGCTCCTTCATCCGGACCTGGGGCTACGACTACACGCTGACCCTGGACCAGTACAAAAAGGCCCTGGCCTACGGCTGGGACAGCCTGAAAAACTCCATGGTCCTGGGGCTGATCTCCGCCCTGGTGGGCGGCCTCTTCGGCATGGTCATCGCCTACATCACCGCCAAGCGCAGCTACTACGGCAAGCGGTTCATCGAGATCTCCTCCGTGCTGATGTTCGCGGTCCCCGGCACGGTGCTGGGCATCAGCTACGTGCTGGCCTTCAACACCAAGCCCCTGGTCCTCACCGGCACCGCCGTGATCCTGGTGATCGTGTTCACCTTCCGCAACATGCCGGTGGCCATCGAGTCCGGCACCACCACGCTGCTGCAGATCGACAATTCCATCGAGGAGGCGTCCACCATCCTGGGCGCGGATACCGGGTACTCCTTCCGGCGCATCACGCTGCCCATGCTGCGCAACGCCTTCTTCTCCGGCATCGTGTACTCCTTCACCAAGGCCATCACCGCCGTCAGCGCCGTCATCTTCCTGGTGTCCGCCCGGTGGAACCTGGTGACCAGCAAGATCTACTCCCTGTTCGACCAGGCGAAGTACAGCCAGGCCGCCGCCTTTGTCACCATGATGGTGGTGATCCTGCTGGTGTTCATCGGCATCTTCAACGGCGTGATCAACCTGCTGCTGGCGCCCCGCTCCAGGGTGCCCCAGGCCAAGTCAGAGAAAACGGAGGGAACGAAATGAGCAATCAGAGCGAGAAGCTGGCCTTCAACAAGAAGAGCTCCAGCGTGATTTTGAAGGATGTCACAAAGATTTTCCAGCAGCCGGACACCGGCAGGGACTTTGTCGCCGTGGACCGCATCAACCTGGAGATCCAGGACGGCGAGATGGTGACGCTGCTGGGCCCCTCCGGCTGCGGCAAGACCACCACGCTGCGGATGATCTCCGGCTTCGAGTACCCCAGCAGCGGCAATGTGTTCATCGGTGAGCGGGACGTGGCCAAGGTGCCGCCCAACAAGCGGGGCATCTCTATGGTGTTCCAGAGCTACGCCCTGTTCCCCCACATGAACATCTGGGAAAACATCGCCTACGGCCTGCGGGTGGCGAAGCGCCCCCAGGACGAGATCATCCGCCGCACCAACGACGTGGTGGAGCTGATGCAGCTTTCCGGCATGGAGAAGCGGTTTCCCAACCAGCTCTCCGGCGGCCAGCAGCAGCGGGTGGCCCTGGCCCGGGCCGTGGTGATCGAGCCCAGCGTGCTGCTGTTCGACGAGCCCCTCAGCAACCTGGACGCCAAGCTGCGGGAGAGCATGCGGGACGAGCTGCGGGCCCTCCAGAAGCGGCTGGGCATCACCTCCCTGTACGTCACCCACGACCAGTCGGAGGCCATGGCCATCTCCGACCGGGTGGTCATCATGAAGGACGGCGTCATCTGCCAGCAGGGCTCCCCCACGGAGATCTACGAGCAGCCAAACAGCCGCTTTGTGGCCAATTTCATCGGCAAGGCCAATTTCATCGACGGCACCTTCCGGGGCCGGGATGGCGAGGCCGCCCTGGTGGAGATCGGCGGTCACACCTTCTCCGTCCCCGTCCCGGGTAAGATGGAGGGCGTGGAGGCGGGCGGCCCCTGCTGCCTGACGGTCCGCCCGGAGTCCATCCAGCTCTCCGGCGAGGAGGGTCCCCTGCCCGGCGTGGTCTCCCGGGCCACCTACTACGGAGCCAAGGTGGAGTACGAGGTCATGCTGGGGGAGAAGCCCGTCATTGTGGAGGTCTACAATCCCCAGCTGACCCGCAGGTTTGACGTGGGAGATCAGGTCTATATGTCTCTGATCGACCGCTGTGTGCGGGTGCTGAAATAATTAGGCGCCTGAAAAACACGGGGGACGGCCGCCGTCCCCCGTGTTTTGATACCAGGCCGCAGCCGGCAAATTCGCGGGACAGCAATTACAAATCAGTGCCTAGGAGGCTGAATATGGAAAAGAAGCGGTATGACGTCCTGGTGATCGGCCCGGTCTCCCTGGACCACAATATCGACTGCCAGGGCAATGAGCGCAGAGAGATCGGGGGCGCGGTGGTGGCCTCCGGCTTCGCGGCGGCGAGGAGCGGAAACCGGACGGCGGTCTTCACGAAGCTGAATCCCGCCGACGCCGACGTGGAAGAGCGGTTCCGGGGCTCCGGGGCCGACGTCTACTGGAAGCCCTCGACGGCTACCTGCTCCATCCGCAACCAGTACTTCACCGCCGACAAGGAAAAGCGGGCCTGCACCTCCCTGGGGGTGTGCGACCCCTTCCGGTTTGAGGAGCTGCCGGAGATCGAGGCGGAGATCTACCACTTCGCCGGCCTGGTCCGCGGGGATTTTGACGGGGCGCTCTTTGCCGAGGCGGCGCGCCACGGCAAGGTGGCGGTGGACGTCCAGTGCCTGCTGCGCTGTGTGGAGGCCGACAGGACCATGGCCTTCCGCGACTGGGCGGAGAAGCGGGAATATCTCCCCTGCATCGACTACCTGAAGACCGACGCGGCGGAGGCGGAGATCCTCACCGGCCTCACCGACCGGGCGGAGGCGGCGAAGCTGCTCCACAGCTGGGGGGCGAAGGAGGTGCTGATTACCCACAACACCGAGGTTCTGGCCTATGACGGGAACCGTATCCACACCTGTCCCATCCGGGCCCGGAACCTCTCGGGACGCACCGGACGGGGGGACACCACCTTTGCCGGATACATCACGGAGCGCCGACGGGCAGACATCGGGGAGGCACTGCGGTACTGCACGGCGCTGGTCTCTTTGAAGATGGAGACCCCAGGCCCCTTCCAGGGGACCCGGCAGGATGTGGAGCGGTACATCCGCGCGTTTTACAGTTAACACGGAGAGCTCACATCTGGGAAAATCCATGGCATGGCATCCCCGCGGCGGTCCGGAATAAGGAAAACACGCAGCTGCCCGTCGTGGAGATGTCTCCGGCGGAGGCCGGCGCGGATTTCAACGCCCTGATCTGGGACTCCCTGCTGCGGAATCCGCTGCCGGTGACGGCAGGACATATCCCGGGCGGCACAGGGCCCGGGAGCCTGTTCTGGCTCTGTCACGGCAGGCGGCCGGTACAGGGCCGTCAAACGTATGGGACGAAGTCGTCAATGAAAGGGGCGCCTCACCGGAAAGGCCGGTGGAGAGGTGTGCCTGAACAGCAAGCCGCCTGACAAAATCAGGCAGGGAGAAAAACGGACGGAGAGAATCGAACATTTCTGGTCCTCCCTGTGACCACGCTCCACTGTGCCGCTGCGTCTTAAAGCATACGGTTGAATCAGTCCACGGCGGCCCCCAGACCGGCAACAGCTTTCTCAAACAGGGTTATGCCGTCCCGCCTGTTGCCGGAAAACAGCTGGTAAACCCAAAGCCGCCGGTTTGAATGCATTCCACACGGATTCTCCTGCGGACTCATCACTTCAGAGGATTACGGAATACAGGCCCTTTTCTCTTTCTGCTGGAACGTACCCGGCTCACGTATAACACGGAACAGGCTCTTAGGGCGATAGGTGCGGCCGCGTTTTCAAACGATGCCATAACACAATCAGGCCCTCCCGTCCCGGCGGGCCCGCGAATATGACCGGCTCGGCTCTGCCGGCACAGATGACGCCATATTTCTCTGCGCACCTCATTCGGAATTGCCTGCAGGCCATGTCTTGCTCTTGTCCAGAAGGAATACGGCCTCCTGCAGGCTCGGCAAATATGCAGTCACTCAACATTTGACTGACCGGGCCTCATCCTTCTGTTTTTTATGAATGTCCAATCTGTATTGTAACTCCTACACAAAATTTTGCGGTTTTAAAAAAACATGCTTTACAACGGGAAAATTTATGCTATAATAAAAAAGTGGTTTTATGCTGAATACCATAAATCAGCAATTCATTGATCTGGGTAACAACAAAAATTAAAATATGAGTTCGTGACTCAGTTGGGAGAGCGAGTGGTCCGCTAAGCAGGCCTTTTTTACAGGAAGTCAGAACGGACCATTTCGCCCAAAAAAATTACAAAAAATGAATAAAACATGGGCCTGTAGCTCAGTTGGGAGAGCGTTCGGTTCGCATCCATAGCGAGACACATCCGACCCGATTTTCTGTTCCCTGTTTTCCTGTCCGATTTGTTGGTCTTTTCCCTGAAAACCGCATATTTTGGAAATCCAAATTTCGCAACTTTTTCCGCATAAAAAGTGCCGATTTGGGCCTGTAGCTCAGCTGGGAGAGCGCACGGTTCGCATCCATAGCGAGTCACATCCGACCCGATTTTCTGTCCCCTGTTTTCCTGTCCGTTTTGTTGGTCTTTTCCCCGAAAATCGAATATTTTAGAAATCCAAATTTCGCAACTTTTTCCGCATAAAAAGTGCCGATTTGGGCCTGTAGCTCAGCTGGGAGAGCGCACGGTTCGCATCCGTGAGGTTCGAGGGTTCGATCCCCTTCAGGTCCACCAAATAGAGAATCACCCCGGTAAAAACCGGGGTGATTTTTCTTTTGACCACAGAAATACCACAGACGGGTTTCAGAAAATTTTCGGGCGGCAGGCTATTACTTTGGCCCACCGCCCTATTCATTGGATATGGCGGCTCAATGTCTGGAGGGCGTCTCCGTCGCCTGGGCCGCTTTCAGCTCCGCCAGCTCCCGCTTCATCTGGACAATCAGCGCCGCCAGCTTTTCCTCACACTCCTCACGGGTATGGGCATAGATATTGCGGGCGTGTTTTTTGCCGTCAATCCACTTGGGAGAATAGCGGCCCTCAAACAGGTGGTCGTTGATCTGGCTGATGCACCCTGTCCCCGGTCTGCGGTAGGCAGGCCGATAAGGTGTGAAGGTCACAGGCGGGGCGGTTTCCTCGCGTTCCGGCACTTCCTCCACCTCCGCCCCGGCAATGCCCTGGTCGATGTTCCGGGCCGCATTCCTCTGCATCTCGTCGGTGACGTGGGTGTAGATGTTCAGTGTGGTGGCCGACGAGACGTGGCCGATGATGGCGGACAAGGTCTTCACGTCCATCCCGTTCTCCAGGGACATGGTGGCAAAGGTGTGACGGAGGTCGTGGAACCTCACCCTTTTGCACCCCGCTCGCTCCAGGATGACTTGCAGGCGCTTGCGGACATAGCCAGGGTCCACAGGCTGCTCCGGCTTGACGCGGGAGGGGAACATCCACTCCGAGAAAATCTGCGCCCTGTACTCCGCCAGCAGCTCCACCATGGCGGGCGGCAGGATGACGGTACGGACGGCGGCCTTGGTCTTCGGCTCGTTGATCTCCAGCTTGCCGTTGACGGAATACACCTGCTTGTTGATACGCAGTCTGCCAGTCTTGAAATCCAGGTCAGACCATTGGAGGGCCAGCAGCTCACCCCGGCGCATCCCGGTGGTCAGCTCCAGGAGGAACAGCTCGTACATTCCCTCCGCCTTGGCCTGGATCAAGAACCGCTGGATCTCCTCCCGGCTCAGAATCTTCATCTCTTTCTCCCGCAGGGGCGGCAGCTTACAGCCGATGGCCGGGTTGGTTCGGATGAGGCCCTCCTTTACCGCCCGATCCAGCGCCATCTGACACACCGCGTGACAACTGCGCACCGAGCGATCCGCCATCCCCGCGCCGTGGCGCTCCACATTGTTGAGCCGCCCGCCCTTTTTCATCTCGGTGAAGAACTGCTGGAGGTCGGACTGGGACAGCTTGTTCAGCGGGATATCCCCCACTCCCGGAATGGCGTGGAGATAGATCCAGTTCTCATAATTCAGCTGGGTGGTGTGCCGCAGAGCCGGCTTGGAGCAATTCTGATACCAGTAGTCCAGCCAGTCCCCGAACCGCATCTCCGCCCCGACCTTCACCGGCCCGGAGCCGCCCTGGGCCGCTTTCAGCTGTTCCAGCTTCTCGGCGCACTCCTTTTTGCTCTTGGCCAGCACATTTTTCGTCTTGGGATTGCCGCTGTCATCGTAGCCGATGACCACCCGGCCCTCCCAGCGGCCGTCCTTTCTCTGACGGAGCGTTCCCTCGCCCTTCTTCCGCTTCTTCGCCATACCCTCACCCCCTCACCATAATGTCATCCAGAAAGCCGCCCACGATCTCCGCCGCCCGGCGGTGCATATCTCCGGTGACATGGGTGTAGGTGTCCAAGGTGAAGGACGCCCTGGTGTGACCCAGGATACCGGAGAGGGTCTTGGCGTCCACGCCGCTGGTCAGGGCGTGAGTGGCGAAGGTGTGGCGCAGACCATGAAACCGGATGCCGGGCAGACCGGCGCTTTTCAGCAGGGTCTTCAGGCGGCTGTAGGCCCTGCCGGGATTGATCGGCTCCTCCGGGCGGAGAGGATTGGGGAAGATCCACTGGGAGCAGGAGCCTTTCCTCCGTTCCCGCAGCAGCTGGGCCGTGCTGGGCGGCAGGGTGATGGTGCGCCGGCCCTTTCCCGTCTTGGTCTCGCCGGCGGTCAGCCCGCCGCCCCTGCGCTGGTGGAGCGTCCGGCGCACTGTCAGCGTCCCCTTCTTCCCGTCGAAGTCGGACCACATCAGGCCGCAGATTTCACCCCGGCGCATCCCGGTGGTCAGCTCGGTGTAGAAGAAGTCGTGCCAGACCGGATCCTTTTTGATCTCCTCCATGAACCGCTCCAGCTGATCATCGTTGAGAATCTGCTTGGCGGAGGCTTTCTTTTTGGGGAGCGTGACGCCCTCGGTGGGATTCCTCGCCGTGAGCCGCTCTCGCACCGCCGCGTCCATAGCCTGGTGGAACACACCGTGGAGACTGCGGATAGTGGAACCGGAGAGCGCGTACCCGTACTCAGGGTGTTCGGTTTTGCGCCCGTTCTTCTGCACCTCCCGGTACAGGGCCTGCACGTCAGAGGCGGTCACCTTGCACACCGGCCTGTCCCCCAGGCGGGGCTTGATGTAGCACTCGATGTACTGGCGGTAGCCTCTCAGCGTGGACTCCCGCACCGTGGGCGAGACATACTCCTCCAGCCAGCGGTCCAGCCATTCTCCCAGCGGCATCCGGCTGTCCTCGCTCAGATCCACATCCCGGTACTCCTCGATGCTCCGGTGCAGCTTTTTCATCAGGGCCTTCTGGCTCTTGGCGGAGACGTAGCGGAAGATGGACTCGCCGTTCTCCTTGTGACCCACCACGATACGGCCCTCCCAGCGTCCGTCCTCACGCCTGCGCACCATACCGTCGCCGGACGGCCTGCGCTTTGCCATCTATTATTCACCTCCAGTCCGAATATCACCGTCGT
The DNA here is from genome assembly GCA_946551795.1 of uncultured Oscillibacter sp. Lineage (GTDB taxonomy): Bacteria > Bacillota > Clostridia > Oscillospirales > Oscillospiraceae > Oscillibacter. The sequence continues at coordinate 6,251 of CAMNRF010000017.1, read as the reverse complement.
TGTCATCCATGCACTCCGCCATGATCCTGACGCCCAACCGGAAGCCCAGGATGAAATTCTCGGTCGCCGTGATGCTGTTGATCTCATGCTGGGAGCGGATGAACCTTGTGAGAACCTGCTGACCCTCCTCGTTGAGGAGTTCCATCAGCTGCGCCTCGCACTTAGCGACACGGTCTATCGCTCGCTTCAGCTCTGAGCCAGGTATCATCTGCTGCTCACAGGGTGTGATGTTGCCGTAGTAGAGATCCTCCAGAGTCATTCTCATGTCTACTACCTCCTTTGCAACACCAACACATACCACACTTCGTCGGGAATAGCTACTACTTTTTTACAGCCCGCCGTTCTGGTAGCGGACCGCGTCATCCAGCGTGACACTGCCGCCGGTCTTTTTCACGTTCTGGACGCACCGGCCCCGCAGTGCCTTGAGCTGCTCATCGGGAATCTCCATCCCAGCCGCCAGCACATTCATCACCATGTCCTGCTCCACCGCCAGCTTGAAAAGCAGACGGCAGATCCGGTTCTCCGTGTCCTGTACCGTACCGCGAATAGCGGACAGGTACATAGGCGCTACGGCTGTGCAGTCTCCCGCTGTCAGGTAGTCGCAGTAGAACCGCAGAGCTGTTTCCACGAACTCATTTTGACTGCGGCAGTTCGCCAGCGGCATCGCCGCTTTGACCTTCCGGTCTGTGTCCGGGTCAATCCTCATCTGAAATCTCACTTTTTCTTCTGCCATGATGTTATCCTCCAAATTCATATAAATCTTGTTTTTGCCATCTGTAATGCCGGAAAATTTCTTGCGGCAGTAGAGCTTGTGCCCTTATCTATGCCATATCCAATGCCACGCCGGGGAATTTGATGCCATTCTGCGATTTGCACAGTTTCCCTCAAAATGTACCGCAAACGGTTCCAAGCCTCGGCGTTTCCCGCCTCCGGCCCGCATTGCGGGGCCGGTGTGACCCGGCGTGGCGGCGCAAGGCGCCACGCTTTTATCCTGCACTTTTTTCGACCCCCCGGTTCACCGGACTGTTTTGAAAATCGCTGAGGCCACCCACTTCGCACACCGGGCCGCACAGCCCCGACACATCGCGCTCTGCTGCTGGGGGTGTCATGGGATGCCCTTCGGTCGGGAGCGGCTCCTGCGCCGCACACAGCCGCGACAATCGGGCCTGCGCTTTCTGCCGCTCGGTATCCACTTCCAACCGGAGGAGCTGCTGTTCGTAGTAGTAATCCACCGCCTCCTGAATAGGACGGATGTAGTAACGCAGCGTTCCGTTGCGCTTGCGTCCGTCTCGGGTGATGACGGTGGTGGGCTCCGTGCGGATGAGGTGCTTGTCCTCCAGCTCCAGCACATACTTACGGACGGTGTTGGCGCTCATCTTCACCGCTCTGCCGATGGTGTTGTAGCCGGCGTAGGACTGGAAGGTCTTCCTGTCCTCGATGTGCATCAGGTAACCGTAGACCGCGATGGCGCCGTAGGACAGGCCGAGGTAAAAGACCTCATTGGGCAGGGGCGAAAAATTCTTGGCTGGGTCTCGCTTGGAATAGAGATCGTATCTTTTCACGCTGTACCTCCTGTGTGTTCCTCCACCCAACGGATGAACGCCTCCTTGGGAATCACGATGCGGTTTCCGATGCGCAGTGCCGGGAAATCCGGTTCATGCATCAGCTCGTACCCGCTGGACGGCGAGACGCCCAGTACCTTCGCCACTGTCTCCGCGTTCAGGAACAGTGGCAGCTCGTCGTAGGTCTTGTAGCTTGACTCTTTCATTTTGAACCTCCTTTATACCTGATTGACTTTTATTTGTTGCTCTGATATGATGAGGGTAACACAAAATCATTCGCTCTACAATAGATTTGGCGCAGGATGGGGAAACGCCAAAAGTCTATCGGGTACAGGAGGGGACGGCATGGCAGAGAATACCTTTGACCGGTTCTCGGTTTTCTTTACCGGAGACACTGTGTTTCTGGATGGAGCAGCTTTTCCGCTGGGCCAGCTCACTACGGATGTTCTGAATCTGGACGGCGAGGTGCTGACGGAGATCGACCGGCGTGTTAATCACCTCATGTCCGCTGTGTGGACGCTGCTCCAGGAAAAAACAGACAGCGCTGCCCGTTCCGCGCAGGAACGGCTCAACGCTGTCTGGGATCTGGTTTTTGATTTGCCGGTCTACCGGAGTTTACGCCTGGACACAGGGATTGCCCAGAGCTTGTTTCCTGACCTGCTGTCTGACCGGGCGAAGTGGTCGGAGGTTCTGGACATTGACTCCGAGGGTCACCGGATGTTTGAGGATTTTCTCTCTGGACTGGAATACTTTGCAGCGAGCCTGCGAAACTTCCGGGGACAGTTGGACGGGATGTTGGAGCTTTATTTCGAGCCGCTCTCCCGCCGCAGCGCCGAGGCATACGCAGAAGCCTACGCCGCCTACTTTACCGACATGGCAGCCGCGGGGGAACTGTTTTTCCCGGAGCAGGAATTCAATCAGAGCTTTCCCGCCCAGCTCTGCTTTGTCCCGACGGTAGACACTGCTGAGACAGGAAAAGTTCTCCTGGCGGAAAAAGTGGAGTTCCGTTATCTCTCCCATTTTCTCTACACGGATTTCTACCGGGGTCTGATGGCAGGCAACGCACCCCGCCGCTGCCACAATTGCGGACGCTATTTCCTGCTGACCGCCGCGTACAACACCTGCTACTGCAATAATGTCGCGCCCGGCGAGACGGAGCGCACCTGCCGCAAGGTCGGCGCTCACAGAAAGGCGAATCATCCCACGGGGCTGAGTCCAGCAGGTGTGGAATACCGGAAAGTTTACAACCGCATGAAGGCGAGAAAGCAGAGAGGGAAAATCAGCAGGGATGAGTGGAACGCCACCATGTCCCAGGTTCAGGAAGTACTTGATCTGGCAGAGCAGGGAAAACTGTCAGACGAGGAAATGCGGAAGCGGTTCGCCGCATTTTGATCGGAGCGGTTATTCTTTGGATATGGAGATGCAGGATCTGAACGCCAAGAGCAGACCGTTTTCCGGTCTGCTCCTTTGACTGGCTATCCTGTCACGCATAGAAGTTGACGCTGTTGGGTATCCCAACAAACATGTAGCAGTAAGTAATTCCGTCGTACTGAGTCACCCCCACTCCTATACAGTCGCATCTCGGGTCGACCATGGTCTGGAAGTGACCAGGAGAATTGATCCAGTTGTTGACGGCGCGTTGGGCGGCGTCGGCTGTGCCGGTGAACACAGTCAAGTTATCGCCGAAACCGTAGGGATAGCCGGCGTCGACAGCGGCCTGGCTCTCCTCCGGAGAGTGATGCCAGGTGTACCGCTGGTTGGAGCAGGCTTGGGCTGCGTTCATCAGGGCCTCACTGATAGGCAGTTCCGAGACTCCATTGGCCTTGCGGGTCTGGTTAATCAGGCGGATCATCTCCTGCCGTATTTCCAAGTTGTCTGTCAGGCTGGTACTGTCTCCATCGGATGGTGTTTCTGGAATGATGGGAGTAGTGGAACTGACCGTCAGCGTCATACTTCCACACTCCCCGGCGCTGTTGGAGGCGGTGATCTCCGCGCTCCCCTCCGCCTTGGCGACAGCCACCCAGAAGGTCAACACCTGCTCGACCGCTACCGTTTCCGGGTTGCTGGAGGTGACAGTATACTCTGTATCACTGGGGCCGATGATGAGGCCGCTTCGCTCTCCCACCTCCAGGGTACTGCCTTTGTAACTGCTCACCCGGATGGCCGGGGCCCCCGCTGCGGCGGGAACGGTGAGTGCGGTTGCAAGGATGGTCGCCGTCAATGTGGCGGCAATGCGCTTTTTCATGCTGGTCATACTTTTTCCTCCCGTATTCAGTATTTTTTGGTACCCTTGGCAACCAACACAATACCGAATGAGGGGGAAAAAGTCTAGTAGAAAACATAATCAGAAGTAGAGAAATTTAATGGCAGAATCATGGCATTTTTGTTTCCGGATTACTGCGTGCTTACTGCTGCAAAATTGCAGCAGTAAATAATAATCGTTGCAATTTCGCAGCATTTGTGTTATAGTAAAACAGAGGTGGTAATATGGTCACTTTAGGCGAATATTTGAAAAAAAATCGGATCCACCAAAAACTCAGCCTGAAAGATGTCTACAAAGAAACCGGCATCAGTGATTCAAAACTCAGCCGAATTGAAAATGGTACAAATGCTTCAAACCCAGCACCAGATATTCTGCTGACTCTGTCTAAATTGTATCATATTAATCTCATTGAGCTGTACTGTATTGCAGGTTACCTGGATAAAGAGGCGCTCTCTTCCTATGAGCAGGTCTTTCAAAATGCAGATCTGCTCACCGAAGATGAAAGGAACCTCATTCAAGCGCAGATTGATTTGTTCACGAAAGGAAGAACGAAGCATGATTTTTAGGCTTGGAGAACTCTTTTGCGGCCCAGGTGGTCTGGCATGGGGAGCAACTCATGCGGATATTGGAGATCCGAATTTCAAAATTATCCACGCTTGGGCAAATGACTATGATGAAAATACATGTCAAACATATCGGCGCAATATCTGTCCTGATCAGCCTGGCACTGTATACCATGCTGATGTGCGGAAATTTGATTTAACCCAGCTGAGTCCAATTGATGCCTTTGCATTTGGTTTTCCATGCAACGACTACAGTGTCGTTGGTGAACAAAAAGGCATGGATGGTGTTTACGGGCCTTTGTATTCTTATGGCATCAAGGTACTCAAACTATACAGACCTCAGTGGTTTTTAGCTGAAAATGTTGGTGGTTTGAGAAATGCAAACGATGGCAAGGCTTTTACTAAGATACTTGACGAAATGAAAGCGGCAGGGTATAAACTTTATCCCAATCTATATAAATTTGAGACTTATGGAATCCCCCAGGCGCGGCACAGAATTATTATTGTTGGCATTCGAGATAATATTAATGTTGAATTTAAGATTCCTTCCAGCGCCCCTTATGCAAAAGTGGATAACACTTGTAAGACAGCAATTGAAGTTCCTCCTATTGCCCCTGATGCTCCCAATAACGATCTTACCAAACAATCGGCAACAGTGATTGAGCGCCTTGGATACATTAAACCTGGCCAAAATGCCTTTACAGCTGAACTTCCTGATCGCTTAAAGCTGAATGTTTCTGGTGCAAAGATTAGTCAGATTTATAAACGCCTTGATCCAGATAAACCTGCATATACTGTTACTGGAAGCGGCGGCGGCGGAACTCATATCTATCACTGGTCTGAACCCCGTGCATTGACCAACCGAGAGAGGGCCAGACTACAAACTTTTCGGGATGATTTTGTGTTTGAGGGAAGCAAAGAAAGCGTTCGCAAGCAGATTGGCATGGCAGTGCCTTGCGAAGGCGCCAAGATTATTTTTGAAGCAATTTTGAAAACATTTGCAGGTATTTCCTATGAGTCAATGCCTGCAAATATTGAAGAATAGGGCAAAGATGCCTCTGCATTAATATTAAGTGCGGGAGCAGTTGTATTTTTGCTATGGGGGTGTTTCAAATATAGTTGTTGCCCTTCACACTTTTGGGTTATCAGTCATTAGCCGATCAATGTTTCTGTGTCTCACTAGTTGTGCAATGGAGACAAAAATCTCGAGAGATTAAAGTCATAATAAAATCCTCTAGCATTATAATCCCAAATGTGTTAGAATCAATTGAGCATTATGGTGCTTTAAATTGCTCACATAGCCTTATTGGAGATGTTTTGCTTTCACGCAGATAAATTCTTATGCTTAATTTAAGGAGGAGGTAGTTATGCCAAAGGCTGGGGATCACTATATCGTTACAATTCAACCATCGCACATTAGTTGGGGTGTGCAACCTCCTCGTACCCCTACTAATAGAGCTGTGATTCCAGGTGAGTCATATGTAGCTATTCCAGTAGAATACGCTAGAGCGTATGACATTTATCGTGGTACTCAGTACAACGCCACTTTTACCGATGGTTCTGCCCCTATAAAGATTAAAGCAGCAGGAAATGGAACCGCTGATGGCATTTACGCTAAACAGTTTGAGGGTATTGGCCGTGGTGCTTGTAAAGCTTTTACTCCATGGTATATCTCTTGCGGGGCTAAAATTGGGGATAAAGTTCTGGTTGAGTTTATTTCTGCCAAGGATGTACAGTTCACTCTCCTCTGATGTTTGAACATTGTAGCATCAAACGCTTAAGGTAGTCGAGTTTACTCGACTACCTTAAGCCTGTCGAAAAAGTCTGCCAAATGGCAGACTTTTTCATGTAAAGATGATAAAA
>CAMNRF010000016.1 GCA_946551795.1 uncultured Oscillibacter sp. | reverse complement strand
ACTCCATCGGCGACCCCATCATGCACATGGTCCGCAACTCCATGGACCACGGCATCGAGGAAAACCCGGAGGACCGCATCGCCGCCGGCAAGGACCCGGTGGGCGAGATCGTCCTCTCCGCCGAGGACACCGGCAGTGAGGTCATCATCCAGATCAAGGACGACGGCGCCGGCGTCAACGACGAGGCCGTGCTGAAAAAGGCCATCAAAAACGGCATCGCCTCCCCGGACGCGGAGTACAGCCACAAGGATATTCTGAACTTCCTCATGGCCCCGGGCTTTTCCACCAACCAGCAGGTGACGGAGTTCTCCGGCCGGGGCGTGGGCATGGACGTGGTGAAGAGCGGCGTGGAGAGCCTGGGCGGCACCGTCAGCATCACCAGCGAGCAGGGCAAGGGCATGATCACCACCATGCGCATCCCCCTGACCATGGCCATCATGGACGGCATGGAGGTCTCCGTGGGCAATTCCATCTTCACCATCCCCATCAACAACATCCGCTCCACACTGAAGGTGAGCGCCGGGGACATTCTCCACGACTCCATTGACGGCGAGATGGTCAAGATCATGGACGGGTACTATCCCGTGGTCCGCGCCAAGGACTTCTACAATCTCCCCGGCGGCACGGACGAGATTGACAAGGGCATTTTGATGTGGCTGGAATCCGGAGACTGCTCCTACTGCCTGTTTGTCGACGAGCTGCTGGGCGAGCAGCAGATTGTTGTCAAGCCGCTGCCCGCCTATGTCAACAGCTTCGACATCAAGAACTTCGGCATCACCGGGTGCAGCATCCTGGGCGACGGCAACATCAGCATCATTTTGGACGCGGGCGGCCTCTTCGCGGCGGCCCGGGGCGCGTAAGGCGCCGAAGGAGGGAACACAATGAGCAACGAAAACGTCCTGTTCCAGGTGCAGGAGGAGGCTTCGGAGAATCCCGCCCTGGAGGAGACCGTAGAGAGCCGGAAATATCTGATCTTTATCACCGATGATCTGCGTCTGGGCGTAAACGCCGAGTACGTGGTGGAGATCATGAACACCCACACGGCCACGTATCTTCCCATGATGCCGGATTACATCTGCGGCATCTACAACATGCGCGGCCAGATCATCCCCATCATGGACATCCGGCGGCGGCTGGGCAAGCCCCCCGCGGAGACGGAGAACCTGCTGGTAGTCCTGAACTACAACGGCACCCAGCTGGGCATCCTGGTGGACTCCGTGGAGGTGATGCTGGACATTCCCAACGCCAGCATCCTGCCCATTCCCTCCCAGAGCGCCCAGAAGCTGGTGTCCGGGATGTGCACCCTGCCCGACGGCTCCGGCACCATGCTGGTGCTGGACTGCGACCAGCTGATCCCCCATGAGTAACACGGCCAAGAGCGGGGAGGGGGCCGCCGCGTTTTCCCCCATGACGATCTCCGACGCCGATTTCCGGCGGATGGTGAATTTCATCCAGTCCTCCTACGGCATCGATCTCTCCCAGAAAAAGCAGCTCATCACCGGCCGGCTCTCCCCGGCCATCCGGAAGCTGGGCTACAAGAGCTTTGGGGAGTTTGTCAACCACGTGCTGGACAAAAAAGAGGACAGCGAGATCACGCTGATCATCAACAAGCTCACCACGAACTACACCTTTTTCATGCGGGAGAAGGAGCCTCTGGACTTCTTCCGTGAGAGGATCATCCCGGACCTGGTCCAGCGCCACCAGCGGGACAAATGTCTCTCCATCTGGAGCGCGGGCTGTTCCAGCGGGGAGGAGCCCTACAACCTCTCCATGTTCCTCTTCGACTACCTGGGCAGCCAGGCCAGCCAGTGGGACACCCGCATCCTGGCCACGGACATCTCCGCCCAGGCCCTGACGGCGGCCCGAAAGGGCATCTACACCCTGCCGGACACCATCCCCTCGGAGTGGAAGCGGAAGTACTTCACCCCCAACAAGGACGGCACCCACACCGTCTCCCCGGCGGTGCGGAACAACGTGGACTTCCGGACGTTCAACCTGATGGGCCCCATCCAGTTCCGGCGGAAGTTCGACATGATCTTCTGCCGCAACGTGATGATCTACTTCGACCAGCCCACCAAGGACGCCCTGGTCCGCCGCTTCTACGACGCCACGGTCCCCGGCGGCTACTTCATGATCAGCTGCTCGGAGAATCTGAGCGCCGGCACGCCCTACCGCAGGCTGGCCACGGCGGTCTTCCAGAAATAACCCCGATCCCTTTGTAAGGAGGTTTCCCAACAGACATGATACCAGGCAAAAAGATCCGCGTCCTGGTGGTGGATGACTCTCTGCTGGCGCGCAGCATGATCACAAAAGGCCTCTCGGCCCATCCCAGAATCGAGATCGTCGGATTCGCCATCAACACCCTGGACGCCAGGCAGAAGATCCCCGCTTTGAATCCCGACGTGGTCACGATGGACGTGGAGATGCCCGGGCAGAACGGAATCGAGTTTTTGAAGGAGTACCTCCCCACCCATCCCGTGCCCGTGATCCTCGTCTCCTCGCTGAACCTGAAGGTGTTCGACGCCCTGGCCGCCGGCGCCGTGGATTTCGTCCGCAAGCCCACCACCGAAGACACCCAGGCCTCCTTTATCACCGCCCTGGCCCAGAAGGTGCTGGTGGCCTCCATGTCCCACGTCCGTGTGGCCCGGCCGGCGCCGGTCTCCCCCGCCGCTGCTTCCGCCGTCTCTGCCGCCGGCGCCGCTGTGGCGGCAACGGCCTCCTCCGCGCCCGCGGGGCTCCTGGGGGCCAATCCCGCCCTGAACAGCGTGGTCATCGGCCTGGGCGCCTCCACCGGAGGAACGGAGGCCACGCTGGAGGTCATGAAGCGCCTGCCCGCGGACATCCCCCCCATGGTCATTGTGCAGCACATGCCCAAGGGCTTTACCGCCATGTACGCCAACCGCCTGAACAATCTCTGCCAGATGGAGGTGCGGGAGGCCAAAAACGGCGACGAGCTCCGCCGCGGCCTGGCCCTGGTGGCCCCCGCGGACCTGCAGGCCCGGATCGTCCGCATCGGCGACAAATACACCGTCTCCTGCACGCCGGGAGAGAAGGTCAGCGGCCACCGTCCCTCGGTGGATGCCCTGTTCCAGTCCATGTCGGAGGTGGTGCGCTGCAAGATGGTGGGCATCATCATGACCGGCATGGGTCAGGACGGCGCGGCGGGTCTTCTGGCCATGCGCCGCAAGGGGGCCTACACCATCGGCCAGGACCAGGAGTCCTGTGTGGTGTACGGTATGCCCAAGGTGGCCCACGACATCGGAGCGGTCTGCACCCAGGCCCCCTGCGAGGGTGTGGCCAACGTGTTGCTGCGGCACTTGAAATCTCTCTGACTCCCTGCCGCCCCGGCGGCGGGAACCACTCAAAGCGCAGTCTGTCCACGGCGGGACCCCAAGGGGTTCCGCCGCGTTTTTTTGCCAAAAACTTCCCGTGGATGAAAAGTTCTTCCCTTCGTATTCTTAACTTTTCGGCGCGGCTGCCGATATAAACATTGAGAAATCAGATTGACTTTATAGAAAGGATGTGAGATGCCGTGCTGACTTCTTCCAGTCGTCCCAGCTCCGTCTCCTCTGTGGCCGCTTCCAAGGCCTATTACACCACCCCCCGGCGGGGCGCTTCCGCCCACTCCGCGGTGGAACACAACTATGACTCCGCCACCTTCTCCCCCCTGCCGGAGGGTCGGAGCGCCTTCCAGATGCAGCTGGTCAGCCGCCTGTCTCAGGAGGTCCGGACCGCCACCACCACGGGGGACATCCAGGCCCTGCGGCAGCAGGTGTCCTCCGGGGAGTACACGCCCGATCCCATGGCCATCGCCGGGCGGATGCTGTTTTTGACGGAGGCCTGATCCATGGACAATGTGTACCAGGCGTATCTCGCCCTGCTGCGCTCCCTGGGGGAGAGCTTAGACCAGCTCTCCGCCCTGGCGCAGAAAAAAACCGCCGCCGCCAACGGCGACGACCTGATGGGCCTCGATGAGATCATGAAGCAGGAGCAGGCCATGGCCCTGGCGTTCCGGGGCATGGAGCAGACCCGGGAGAAGCTGCTGGAGCAGCTGAACTGCGGCGGCGTCCCCCTGTCCCGTATGCCGGAGCACTTTCCGCCGGAGATGCAGGGCCAGGCCAGAGAGGCCGTGGCCGCTGTGCAGAGACAGTATCAGAACTACCGGAAAGAGTCGGAGGGCGCCAGACTGGTTCTGGAGCGCCACCTGCGGGAGATCGACGCCATCATCAACGAGATGGGCGGCGCGCCCGCCCCGGAGAGCGGAGCCGGTTACGCGCCGCCTCCGCCGCCGGACACTCCTCCCACCATGAAGACGGATTTTCGCGCCTGACGCAGCGCGCGGGCGCTTTACAAGGGCCCTCTGCGGCCGCATCTCAATCTTGGCGCCGTGGGGCGCATGGAGGTTATTTATGGGTATCGGTACATTCGGCTCCTTTACGCAGGCCCGCCTGGCGATTTACGCCGCCCAGACCGGCCTGACGGTTACGGGCAACAATATTTCCAACGTCAACACCAAGGGCTACACCCGGCAGCGGCTGGACCAGAAGAGCTTCTACAACGCCGGCGCGGACCGCTATTACTCCACCACCGGCGCGAAGGTGGGCCAGGGCGTCCTGTGCTACGGCCTGTCCCAGCTGCGGGACCCCTATCTGGACATCCAGTACCGCTCCAAGAGCGCCGAGGTGGGCGCCATGGACGCCCTGCTGGAGGGTCTGAACCGTGTCGCCAGCGTTCTGGACGAGGTGGGCAAGGGCGGCGAGATCACCGAGGGCAAGGAGTTCGGCATTCTTCACGCCCAGTTCCAGGAGGTCTATAAAGCCCTGAACAAGCTGACCGACCAGACCGGCCACGACGAGTACGACGTCCAGGTGAAGTCCGCCTGCGCGTCGCTGACGGAATTCCTGCGGAAGTACAGCCGGGGTCTGGAGGAACAGTACAACAACACCGTGGCGATGTTCGAGAACAATGTGGATGAGGTGAATTCCATCCTCACCAGCATTCGGAACCTGAACGAGAACATCCGCCAGGCGGACATCTACGGCGACGACGCCCTGGAGATGCGGGACGAGCGGAACCTGCTGATCGACCAGCTGTCCGAGTTTATCAAGATCGACGTGAGCTACAGCATGGAGAAGGTCGGCGTAGGCGCGGAGGTGGAGAAGCTGACCATCAAGCTGGACAACGCCAACCCCGACTCCGCCGTCCACACCGACGAGACCGTGCTGATTGACGGCATTTACGGCACCCAGCTGTCCATTGACGCCGTGCTGAACGAGAAGGCCTACAAATACGTGGAGCCGGACGGGACGCTGACCAACAACGAGGCCCGGGCGCAGATCCCCTTCCAAAACGCATGGGGGGAATATATCAAAGTCGAGGCCGACGGTTCCCATACGGTGGTCACGGACCCCAAGGACGCCACCCTTATTACCCAGGAAAACCCGAAGTACGACAAGACCGGCGCCAATGACGGTCTGCTCTACCTGAAGGCGGACGGCAAGACGGCCACCGCCACCTACGCGGAGGCCGCCCACGATCCCAACTTCAACATCACCGTCTCCGAGCTGAAAGACCGCAACGGGCGGCTGCTCTTCACTATTGGCGAGCCCACCAGGACGGAGATCACAAAGGCCGAATTCGAGGCCAGCGGCGGCAAAGCCACCTCTGAGGTAGACCCCGCCACCGACATCGTCACCATCACCACCTACATCGAGGAGCTGTCCAACGAGATTATCCGCAATCCCCTGTGGAACAAGGGCAGCACCACCGCCTACAAATATCTGACCGCCAGCGGTACCGGCACCGACGATCCCCAGCAGGCCGCCAAGGTCTACCAGTACAATCCCAACTTCGGCAAAAAACCCGGTGACGCGGGTTGGGACAACACAAAACCCGACGGGACCTTCCAGTACATTAAAGCTGACGGGACGGGCACCAACAAAGCGGAAGAGGGCTGGCTCCCCAAGGAAAACGACAAACAGGATACCACCGATGTGTCCGGTTACCGTTATATCAAGTATGCCAGCAAGGATAAGACGACGCTCACGGTTCCCGACGACTATACCAACGACCTGACGGAGGCCCGGGGGCCGTCCACTTATGTCAAGCAGGTATACGAGAAGGTCCCCTCCTCCAAGGTGGCGCTGGACGACAACGACCTGTACGGCAAGCTCCAGTCCCAGCGGGAGCTGCTGACGGAGGCCGGCGAGTTCTCCAGCCAGGACACCATCGCCAACATCGACGAGAACGCCGCCACCAAGCGGGGCATCCCCTATTATCAGAAGTCTCTGGACCTGCTGGCCCACACCTTCGCCACAGAGCTGAACAAAATCAACCAGGGTTATCTGGTGAATCCCGAGGGGGAGATCGTCACCCAGGTCTGGAATCCCAAGGGCGGCTCCCAGAAAACCGGCGGCATGGAGAGCCAGGCCATCACCCTGGTGGGCGACAACGGCACAAAGTACACCCTCACCAAGGACGATATGCTGAGCCCCAAGGAGTGGGATATGTCCAAGGTGCCTGACGACGTCAAGACATGGCTTACCGACAACGACTATGTCAAAAAGGACGCCGATGGCAATCCCATTCTGGATAAGGACGGCAAGGAAATTCCGGACGTCATCGCCTACCTGAACAGCGAGCAGACCGTCAAAAATCTGGACGGAACAGAATACAAGGACGCCGACGGAAACCCCGTGAAGATCACGGCCGGCACCTTCCGGGGCGGCAACCTGTTCAGCAACAACGGCGACACCAACGACGACGACCCACCCATCACCGCCGGCAACATCTCCATCTCTCTGGACTGGGCCTCGGGACCCATGATCGTCAACTCCTTCGTCTGCCCCACCGGGTTCACGGAGCCCGCCTCCTCGGACAGCGACAACATCATCAAAAACTTCACCAGCTTCTCCTACAGAAGCTTTGAGTTCCACCCTGACACCGTGACCTATGAGGGCGTGGAGAACGTCCGGCATGACGCCATGTTCTCCGGCAAGCTGGAGGATATGTGGCTCAACATGGGGACCGTCCTGGGCCACGACCAGTTCATCGCCTCCAAGAGCCTGGACAACGCCTACGACTCCCAGGTGAGCATCGACATCAGCCGGGACTCCGTCTCCGCCGTGGACTTCAACGACGAAGCCATGAACCTGATGATGTACGCCAAGGCCTACAACGCCGCCTGCCGGCTGATGACCACCATCGACTCCGTGCTGGATAAGCTCATCAACAACACCGGCATGACCACCTGATTTTAGAAGGAGGGAAATCCCATGATTCCTCGCATGACGACGACGGGCTCCCTGAGGGGATACCGTTATAACCTGCAGCGTTCCACCTTTACTCTGAACAAGTCCATCACCACCGTGATGACCGGCCGGGCCTTCAACTCCTTCGCCGAGGACCCCACCAAGGCGGCTGAGAGCTTTCATCTGCGCCGGGCGTATCTTCGCACCAGCAGCCAGTACGACCTCAACGAGTCCACGGTGCGCAAGTACGAGGTGGCGTACAGCTCCATGGACAGCGTGGAGAAGGTGATCGACACCGACCCCGAGTCCAAGGGCGCCGCCTACTACGCCATCATCCGGGCCCTGAACGACCCCGACGCCTCCGGCCGCAACGCCCTGGGCCAGGAGATCACCGCCCATGCCAACGACATGGTGCAGTTCATGAACGGCCGGTATGGCGACAATTTCATCTTCTCCGGCGCGGACGCCCTGAACGTCCCCCTGACCTGGGTGCCCAAGTCGAACCCGAACTACGCGCCGGACAGCCCCGAAGCCTTCAAATATCTCATGGACGACCCAGCAAATCCCGGCACCAAGATCGGGACAAATGACGCCGCTAAGGCCAATACAGTGCCTCAGCCCAACCCTAATTATGACCCCAACGACCCGGCCTCCCTGCCCTTCCTGGGGACGGACGGCAAGCCCACCGACGGCGTAGCCACCCCCGCTAACCAGGTTCCCGAGGAAAATCCCGACTACGACGAAAAAGTCACTCTCCCCTACCTCACCAGCGACGGTGAGCCCACCGACGACGAGTTCGAGGCCGGCCGGACCCTCTGCTACCGCGGCGTGCCCGTGGACTCCGACGACCCCTCCGACCTGGAGAAGCTGGACTACATCTCCAAGGGCGAGAAGAAGTACGTGGACATCGGCCTGGGCTACGACATGAACGGCGGCAAGGTGGAGTCCTCCAGCGTGTACAACATCGCCCTCCAGGCGGTGAACTTCCTGGGCGGCTATGGCTCGGAGGAGGAGCCGCGGACGGTGACACTGCCCGCTTTGAAGGACGAGGACGGCAACGTGGTCCGTGCCGAGCAGACGTTCACCTTCAAGGACATCCCCAAGAACATCGTCTCCATCACCGACGAGATCGGCACCATCCTCCAGCGGTGCAGCCCGGAGGACGGCCACTTCGCCACCACCGAGGACGAGGCCCGGTTCAACGCCCTGGTGGACGCCTTTGAGGAGTCCTCCTTCCGGGTGAAGGACCGCTATACCGAGCTGACCACCCAGGCCCAGTTCCTGAAAAACAACCAGCAGCAGCTGAAGGACAACGCCTATACCATCAATGAGCAGATCCAGGGGATCGACTACGTGGACGAGGCCGCCGCCATCTCCGACTTCATCTATGCCAGATACTGCTACGACACCGCCTTGAAGGTGGGCAACAGCGTCCTTAGCCAGAGCCTGATGGACTATATGAACTTCAGCTGATCGGAATTGTATTTTTAATTTTGATATAGAGAGGAGTTCGGCATGATCTATGAACCAGCTCATTGAAATCACCAGTGTCCCCATCGAGATCGAAATGAAGACCTCCCACGCCAGGCTGGAGTACGCCAATGCCTCGGCGGATCTGGAGATCTCCCGGGACAAGGGCGGCCTGAGCATCAAGAGCCGCCCCATCCGGCTGAACATCGACACCTTCGAGATGCAAAGCTCCATTACCCCTACTCCGGCCCAGAAAGTCGAGCAGAACGCTCAAAAGGGCAAACAGGCCGCCTACGAGGCCACCGCCACCTACGCCCAGCAGGGCGAGCTGCTGCTCAAGGCCAAGGTGGGCGGCGGCGACCCCCTGGCTCAGTTCTCCTTCACCGCCCTGAGCCCCGACATGAACAGCCAGCCTGAGCTGGACTTCATCCCCACTACGGGGCCGGAGATCAGCTGGGACCCGGCGGAGCTGAACATTCGCTTTGAGATGGATAAACTGAACTTCGACTGGCGGCTCAACAAGACCCAGTTCGAGTTCGTGCCCGGCGACATTGAGATCACGGTCAAGCAGCAGCCGGAGGTCATCATTAAGTACATCGGCGGTCCCCTCTACGTTCCCCCCTCCGCCGACCCCAACTATGAGCCCATCGACGTGCAGGCATGACAGGAGGTTCCCCATTGAAGCTCCAGACAAAGTATTTCGGAGAAATCGACTACGAGCCCTCTGAGACCATCGCCTTTCCCGCCGGCCTCTTTGGCTTTGACGACGAGCACAGCTTCCTTCTGCTGCCCTTTGAAGGCAGCGGGGAAAATCTGCTGTGCCTCCAGAGCACTGCCACGCCGGCCTTGGCCTTTGTGGTGATGGACCCCTTCTCCCTCTGCCCCGAGTACACCCCCGCCCTCCGAAAGGCGGAGCTGCAGCTCTTCGGCGTGGAGGACATACAGGGGCTGTGCTTCTACGTGATGTGCGCGGTGAAGCACCCTGTCTCCGCCAGCACGGTGAACCTGAAGTGCCCGGTGGTCATCCACCCCGGCACCCGGGAGGCCCGTCAGGTCATCATGGAGACCGAGGGCTATGGTATGCGGCATCCCCTGGCCGAGTTTGGCCCCAGGGAGGAGGCCGCCATGTGCTGATCTTACAGCGCAAGCCCGGTGAGTCTCTGGTCATCGGTGAGGATATATCAATCACAGTGGTCTCCGTGGACGGCGGACGGGTCCGTCTGGCCATCTCCGCGCCTCAGGATATTCCCATCCTGCGCAGCGAGCTGTTAGATGCCACCGCCGCCAACCGGGACTCCGCCGCCGGTGAGACGGCCCCGGCAGAGCTGCTGGACCTCTTCGGCGGCAGCCCGGAGCACTCCCACCAGATCCCCCCGGCTGCGAAAACACCCAGGAAGGAAGTGTGAAACCATGATGGACGCGATCGCCAGTGCCGCTATGAGCATGAGTGCCGCCCAGTTCTCCGTGCAGTACTCCTCCGCTCTGGAGCGGAAAGCCATGGACACCATGGAGATGGCCGCTCAGGAGCTGCTGAACATGCTCCCGGACACCCCTGCCAAGGGTCAATACATTGACACCTACGCATAAGCGCGCTCCACCAGCCGGCATGGCAAACCGCCATGCCGGCACTCTTTTGCAAAAATCCGGCAATGACGGCGATTCCCCCTCCCCCTGGGATCGTCAACGCACTTGAAGGCAGGCGAAAAGCCCGACGGCGCATGGTACACCGTCGGGCTGCCTCTGGCCGCCTCGCGGCCTGCCGCGGCCTAAAATGCCGCGGCTGCTTGTTTTTAAATGCAGGGACTATAAAATTCGCGGGTTTGGGAAATAATGGGTTTGAGGTGTCCCCACATTCACACCGAGGGAGGGATTTTTTGACCTTTTATCAACTGTGCGCCGCCTCACCGGCGGCCCTCCAGGCCCTGCAAACCTGCATTGACATCCACGCCCGGCAGAACAGGGCCTACGAATTTCCAGACTGCGAAATGCCCGCCGAATGTACTCCGGCCCGGGCCGCCCTGGGCTTTCTCCGCCAGGGGGAGGGCTACACCCTCTACTGGCGGCCCCTGGTGACCTACCGGGGGAGGAGTCCGGTGCTGGCGGTGCTGTTTGGCCGGAACGTCTGGCGGTTCGACAGCTTTCAGGCTCTCTCTGTCCGGCTGCAGTCCCTGCGGCGGGAGGTGGAACCGGGCGGCGCCTCCCTTCGGGGCCGTCCTCCGCTCCGCCCGGAGCCGCGAAATCGGGAGCGGCGGGCGGCCGCGCCTGAGGTCTGGCCGGCCCTCTACCGCCGCCTGGCGGAGGAGCTGGGCAAGGCCGTGCTGGGGCAGGAACACGCCGTGGAGGCCACGGCCTTCCGGCTCTACGCCCACGTGGGAAAGCAGGCCCCCGCCCGGCCCCTCTCCCTGATCTTCCACGGCCCCACCGGGGTGGGAAAGTCGGAGCTGGGCAAGGCCCTGGCTCCGGCGCTGGAACGCTGCTGCGGAACGCGCTATCAGTTTGTCTGGACGGAGCTGAACACCTTCACGCAGGCCCACTCCGTCCACCGCCTCACCGGCGCGCCGCCGGGATACGTGGGCTACGAGGACCAGCCCATCTTTGAGACGGTACGGCGGAATCCCCACACCGTATTCATGTTTGACGAGCTGGAGAAGGCCCACCCGGAGGTGCTGAAAGTCTTCATGTCCATCCTGGACGAGGGCCGCTGCACCGCCCACCGGGTGGAGGACGGCGAAAAACGGGAGCTGGATTTCCGGCGGTGCGTTTTCGTTTTTACCACCAACGCCGATCTGACGGCGGCAGGGGGGCGGCGCCGACTGGGGTTTTCCGGCGGAGAGACGGAGATGAAAGCGGACGGCGGACAGCAAAGAGCCGCCACGCCGGCGGAGCTGGCGGAGCGGCTCTTTCTGGAAAACGAGGAGGCGCGGCGGGCCATGGTCCGCCACGGGGTCCTGACGGAGATCGCGGGCCGGTTCAGCGGCCTCATCGGCTTTCAGGAGCTGGATGAAGCCGCCCGGCTGGCCATTACCGTCAAACAGATCCGGGCTCTGGGCCGGGAGTACGGATTGGAAATCACCGCCGTGGCACCGGAGACCGTTCAGGCCCTGGCTCCGGGACAGGACGCCCTCTCCATGCGCTCCTCGGTCAGCGTGCTGGAGGGAGTTCTGACCCCTCTCTTCTCCCAGGTTCCCCCGGGATGGAGGACCTTCTCCCTAACCGGCCCGCCGGGCCGGATGCAGCTGCGGCCGGATCACTGCGGGAGCGCCAGCTCCTCCACGGAGTTGCTGGCCACGTCCAGCCTGTAGAGGTGGCTGCCGTCCAAAGAGAGGAAGTAGTTTCCGCCGATCTCGTTGGTGCCGGTCTGGTTATCGACCCGGTAGGCGTTGATGCGGACGCAGGGGTTGCCGTCGATGAGCACGGAGCCGTCCTGCATCAGGAGCTCATAGCCCTCCATGCTGGCGCCCTCCAGGCCCAGAACAGCGGGATTCAAAGACTGCATGTAGTCCATCATCTGGTCCGCCGTCATGCCCATGGGCCCCATGGGCGACACCGGCTCCGGGGGATTCTTCACCCGGCCGTCCACCAGGTCCGCCGTGACGGTGCAGATCTCCTCCGTCCATTCCAGCTGGATGGACAGGACCTTGCCGTCCTCCGGGGCGTTCTTCGCCAGGTGGACGGAGCCCGCCTCCACAGCCAGCTCCTCCGGCTCCTTGATGCGGATCAGCTCCTCATCCACCTGGGAGAAGCCCACGTCCTCAGCAGTCATCAGCGTGGTGTAGACGGAGGCCAGGGTGCCGGGACTGCTGAGCCCCTCGTAGCGGTAGGTCACCGCCGTGGGCTCAGCGGGCTCCTCACTGGCGGTGTCCTCCTCACCGGCTTCTCCCTCCTCACCGGCAGGCGGCGCCTCACTGGCGGGCACCTCCTGCTCCTCCAGGTAGACCGTGCTCTCCCCCCACACCGGCAGGGCGTGGACCTCGGTCTCGCCCAAGGTGTACACGAGGGGAAGCTCCACCGGCTCCGGCGGAGGCGGAGGCTCCTCCGCCTTTTCGCCGCCCAGTCTGGGGCGGATGATGAAAAAGAACACCGCCGCGCCCGCCGCCAGCACCAGGACCGGGAGAAGAATCATCAGAAGTTTCTTCTTCTTGCTTTTTTTCCCGGTCTCGACAGCGCCCTCTTCCGGATTTTCCACTTCCGGAGCGGCGCCCTTTTTGCCCTTTTTCGGCTTCTTTGCCCGCTTCTCCTTCTTGGGCTTGGGGGCCTTTTCCTTTTTCGGCTTTGGCGCCTTTTCCTTTTTCTCGCGTTTCAACTGTTTCACACTCCAAATTCCAGAGGGCGGGGTTCCGGCACCTCAAAGGGCCGCCCGGCCTCGGTCATTGCTGCTGTCTTTGCGGTCAGTCGCACCGGATCGTGACCACGTCTCCGCTCCGCACCGACTGGCTGAACCCGCTCTCTCTGCCGTTCACCGTCAGGCGGACCGGTCCCTCCAGATGGTCAAAGTCCAGCCCGGACCGCTCCAGCAGGTCCATCAGATAATAGGGCTGGCCGCTGTCCTTCTCCGGCAGCGTCAGGGGCGTCCCATTCAGCACCAGATGCACGCCTCTGGGCGTCCCCTCCGGCTCTCTCTGAACGGGAGCAAGGGAGACCGGCGGAGCCACAGGCGCGGGAGCCGCCGGGGCCGCGGCATCCGGCACCGGCGCCGGCGGCGGGGACTGCGCAGGCGCCGGTGCCGCCGTCTCCGCCCTCACAGCGGGGGCGGCGCCGCGGTCCAGCGTCAGGATTACATCTCCCTGCTGCAGCGGCGTATCCGGCGGAACCTCCCGGTTGTTCACCAGCACCCGGCCGGAGAAGCCCTCCCCCAAAAGCTGGCCCAGGGTCCTGGCGGCATCCGCGCCGGAGCGGGCAGGGGTAAAGGAGATGCGGTCCCCGGCGTTGACGATCGCGGTGAGAGGGGCCTCCTCCCCGTTGATCATCAGAATGGCGGGCACGGCGGGCTCACCCCGCAGGTGCATCCGCCGGCCGTCCAGGGTAACGCTCAGATTCTTTCCGGTTCTGCCCAGGAGATCGGCGTAGGTATAGCCGTTCATCAGCAGAATATCCCGCAGGGTCAGACTGCCGCTGCGAAACAGCTTGGCCGTCTCGCCGTTGAGGGTGACCACATAGCTGTCGTTCAACAGGCCCAGGCCGGCGGAAACGGCGATTCCCAGAGGCGTGGCGTACTCCGGATTCCCCAGGTCCAGCCCGTCGGCAAAGGCGCTCTTAGCGTAGTTGCTGCCGGCGATGGCCACCCGGCGCTCGTCCATTCCCAGGCACTTGGCCACCCACTCCCGCAGGCCGTCCAGCCTGCTGCCGCCGCCGGCCAGGAACAGGGCGGAGGGTGCCACGGTGTTCACCTCCGTGACCCGCTGGGCGATGGCCTCCGCCAGACGCTCCAGAGGCTCCTCGATGGCGGCCCGGGCCTCCTCATAGGAAATGGTGTTCTCCATCCCCAGAATATCCGTATAGGTGACAGCCTCTCCGGGGCACAGAGCCCGCTTCATCTCCTCAGCGGTCTGAAAATCCACCAGAAAGGCCCGCATCAGCGCCTCGGTGATCTCATCACCGGCGATGGTGGCCATGGTGTAGCCCACCACGCTGCCGTCCCGGCAGACGGCAATATCCGTGGTGCCCGCGCCGATGTCCACCAGCGCCAGGTTCAAAAGCCGCAGCTCCACGGGAACGGCGGCGTTCATGGCGGCGATGGGCTCCAGCGTCAGACTGGCCACCTGGAGGCCCGCCGCCCGCATGGCGGTGTAGAGGCTCTCCACCACTTCGCCGGGCAGGAAGGTGGCGACCACCTCCGCCTCCGCCCGCTGGCCGTTGTGGTTCAAGAGCGTGGCCAGGGGGTAGTTGTCCAGGCGGTACTGGGCCACGGTGTAGCCCACCATGAAAAACTGCCGCCGGGTCTCCTCCTCCAGCTGCAGCGCCTCCTCCGCGGAGGAGAGGGCGCCGGCCTCCAGCCGGCTGATCTGCTCGGCGGTGATGGACTGTTTCTGGGGCAGGTCCATGACAAAGCTGCCGCTCTGGGTCCGCAGGGCCCGGCCGGCGGCGGCCACGCACACCCGCTCCAGGCGGATGCCCAGCCGGCCCTCCAGCCGGTCCGTCACCGTGCGGGCCAGGGCGGCCACCTGCTGAATGTTGTCGATCTGGCCGTCCAGCATGGCCCGGCTGCCGTGCTCCGCCATCTCGATGTCCAGCACCTTGAGGCGGCCGCCTGCGGGCCGGCCCACAACGCCGACAATGCTGCGTGTGCCAATGTCCAGGGCAAAGACCAGGTCCTGCTCCTGCGCTTTGTATTCCGCCATATAGCCGACGCTCCTTTTCGTCTGTGATTATTGTCAACGCGGTTGAAAAGACGCAGCTGCCTCTTTTCAATTGGCGGACCGAAAGCCCGCCAGGGCGCGAGGCGTTTTGCGTCTCCCGTGAAGCCGGGCGCAGATGACCGCGCATGCGGCCCGCGGCATCCCGGCAGATCCCGCCGGGGGAGCACCCATGCCTTTCAGCCCCGTCGACACCCGCACAGCGGGAAAAATACTGCCAGAGGGCGGCTGCAAACCGCCCTCTGGCAACCGCGGCAGGGTCTCACTCTACCAGTTCGATCTTTTTGCCGCCAAAACGGCGGCGGTCACATTCCCCATGAGGGGAACACCGGCCCGCATCTCAATACTTGCTGAAGGGGCTGGAACCGCTGTAGCTGCTGCCGGCGTCCACCGGCTCCTCGGCGCTGGCATAGTCGGGGCTGTAACTGGGCTGAGCGGCGGGATAGCTGCCCTCGCCGCTGGTGCTGCGCAGCTTGAACTTGGCCATCAGGCTCTTCATCAGGGATGCCTGGCTGCTGAGCTCCTCGCTGGCGGCGGCGGACTCCTCGCTGGTGGCGGAGTTGGTCTGCACCACGGCGGAGATCTGGTCGATGCCCTCGGTCACCTGGGCGATGGACTCGGACTCCTCCTCCACGGCCTTGGTGATGTCCTGAATGGCCTCCATGGACAGCTTCGTGGCCTGCACGGTCTTATCCAGGGACTCGGAGACCTGCTTGACAATGTCGCTGCCCTCCTGGACGGAGGTGATGGAGTTGTCGATCAGGTCCTTGGTAGCCTTGGCGGCCTGGTCGGACTTGGTGGCAAGGTTCCGCACCTCGTCAGCCACCACGGCGAAGCCCTTGCCGGCGCTGCCGGCCCGGGCGGCCTCCACGGCGGCGTTCAGGGCCAGAATGTTGGTCTGGAAGGCGATGTTCTCAATGGTGGCGATGATCTTGCCGATCTCGGTGGAGGACTCGGAGATCTTCTCCATGGCCTTCACCATCTGATCCATGTACTCGGCGCTCTCCCGCACCCGCAGGTCGGAGTTCTTGGAGTGCTCCATGGCCTCCTCGCTGCGCTTGGCGTTCTTCTGGGCGTTGGTGGAGATGTCGGCGATGGTGGCGGACAGCTCCTCCACGGCGCTGGCCTGCTCGGTGGCGCCCTGCGCCAGAGCCTGGGCGCCGGTGGAAACCTGCTCGGCACCGGAGGAAACCTGCTCGGCGCTGAGGTCGATCTGGGCCAGGGTGTCGCTGAGGTTGTGGTTGATGTTGATCATGGACTCCAGGATGGAGCTCAGAGAGCCCACATACAGGCGCCGGTCCTTGCTGTGGATGTCGAAGTTGCCCTTGGACATCTCCAGCAGCAGGTCGCAAATATCGCTGATTACATTGGAGAGGACATTTTGGCTGGTCCGCAGGGCCGTGCACATCTCACCCAGCTCGTTCTTGCTCTCGTAGTCCACGGGGACAGTCAGATTGCCCTCACTGAAGCCCACCAGAGCCGCCCGCACCTGCTCGGCGGGGACCACAATGCTCTTGATGATGATCAGGGCGATGCGGATCACCACGATGGTGGCGATGAGCATGGCCACAACAATGGCGATCATGGCGATGTTGGAGATGGTGGACTGCCGCTTGATGATGTTCGCCTGCTCCTCCTGGAGCTTGGCGGCCAGGGCGTCACCGGCGGCGGCGGCCTGATTCAGAGCCGGGGTGCAGTCCTCCACGATCATCGTGGCGGCCTTCTGCTGATTGGTGCGCACCGTCTGACCGATGGTGGTGGCCTCGGTCTCCCACTCCCGCACCAGATTGACAAAGCTGTTCAGCTCGGTCTTATCCTCCAGGGGGTACAGGCTGATCAGATCGCTCAGATGGCCCTCCAGGGTGGTAATCTGGCTATTGGCGGTATCAACGCTGGACATATTGCCGGACAGCACCGCGTCGCGCAGGTTGCGGGCGGCCCGGTTGTACTCGATGCGGCACCCGGACACCAGATCGTTGGACTCCACATAATGATCCAGGATGTCGGTGTACTGGCCCTTCTGCACACTCATCAGAATCAGCGATACGATGATGATGATTGCGGAGACAACGATGGTGATTCCGTAACCCATGATCAGGCTCTTCCTGATCTTCATGTTCTTGATCATTTCCGATCTCCTCCTCAGTTTACATATATGCCAGAATTTTTTATATTCTAATCGGCTCCGCGGCGTTACACCACGTCGCCGTATCTTCCCCGCTCCACATCGCCAAAAATGTGTCCATCCACCAGCGTAATAACCCTGCGGCGCATGATATTGACATATTTACTGGCGTGGGTCGCCATGATGACGGTGGTTCCCCTCCGGTTGACCTCATTCAGCAGGATGATCATATCCCAGATGTTGTCGTCATCCAGATTGGCGGTGATCTCATCCAGCACCAGGATGGGCGGACTGTTGATCAGGGCCCGGGCCAGCTCTACCCGGCGGCACTCGCCGATGGACAGCTCCCCGGGATACTTTTTCTCCGCTCCCCGCATCCCCACCAGGCCCAGCACCTTTCGGACCCGCTCATCGATGTGCCTCGCGCTCTCAAACCTGCGCCTGCCGATCATGGCGGCCATCCGCAGATTCTCCTCCACCGTGATCCGCCGGGCCAGCGTCTGTTCCTGGCACACCTTGCCGAACAGCAGCGCCGTCTGGTTGCTCCAGGGGAACAGCCTCGCCAGGTCCTTGCCGTTCAGAGAGACCGTTCCCTTGTCCGGCCTCAGCTTGCCGGAGATCAGGTCCAGCAGCGTGCTCTTTCCCGCGCCGCTGCTGCCCACCAGGAAGACGAACTCCCCCTGCTCCACAGTGAGGTCCACATCCTCCACGCCGATCTCCACGCGGTTGGCACCCCGGCGGTGCTTCTTCTGCACCTTATAATATTTTGTCACCTTTTCCAGCGTAATGGTGGGCATAGCCTGCTCTCCTGTACCTCAGAAATGGCGGAGGGCGCCTTCCCTCTTGAAATGCGGCGTACTCTTCTGATATAATACCATTGTTAGTGGGTATCATGCAAGAGTTATCTCGGATTTTTTTGGTGGTGAAAACATGAAAAAAGCAGCTTCCCCCAGCCGCACCAGACGGAGCCTCCTGTGGATCATCCTGCTGGCCGTCCTCTGCGTCGGCGCGGCGGAGCTGGCGGCCTGTTCTGTTTTCGCCCCCGCCGTCTACGAGCAGATCACCGCTCCCGCCCGGCGGGGCGCTCAGGCGGCGCTCCAGACCTGCGGCCGGGCCGCCGCCGCCGCCGCCCGGACCTCCGAGAACGCCCACCGGCTGGTCTCCCGCCGCGTGGCGGCGGCCGGGGTCCAGGCCTCCGTTCTCTGGTCCCGTCTCACGGCACCCAGGGTAGAGGAGCTGCCGGAGGCAGACATCCAGCTGGCTGACGGCCCGGCCCTCACCGACGGAGGCCCCGCCGCCGACCCGGCTGTCACAGAGTTAAACGTAATCAACGGCCAGGAAATCCTGACCGGCGGAACCATCCCTATCGTCTATTTTAATCAGGGCAGCGAAACCTGGGCGGAACAGCCCTACGGCACCGATGACATCGGCCGCTACGGCTGCGGACCCACAGCGATGGCCATGGTGGTCAGCAGCATGACCGACACGGGCACCGATCCCCAGCAGATGGCACAGCTGGCGGTATCCCTGGGCCACTGGGCCAAGCGGGGCGGGTCCTACCTCTCCGTGGTGGAGGGTCTGGCCGCCGAGGCCGGCCTCGCCGCCGCCTCTCTTCAGGAGCGGACGCCGGAGGCGCTGATGAACGCCCTTCTAAACGGCAACCTGGTGGTGGCCCTCATGGGCCCCGGCCACTTCACCAAAAGCGGCCACTTCATCGTCCTCCGGGGGGTAACCCTCAGCGGAAAAATCCTGGTGGCCGACCCCAACAGCCAGGAGCGGAGCCTCATGGAGTGGGAGCCGGAGCTGATTCTGGAGGAGCTCTCCCGCAGTACCGACCACGGAGCGCCTCTGTGGGTCATCTCCGCGTATCCGCCTGTCGGAGGCTGACAATGAAATCTTGGGACAGGTGCCGGCCCGGCCTGGGCCGGCACCTGTTTTTTACTTGTAGATGGACTCCTCCCGGGTCACTTTGCGGTTCAGCACCCGGTCCAGCTCCAGGACCTGCTCCAACAGGCGGCGGTTGATTCCCACCTGGGCCGCCAGAGGCGCCTCCGCCTCTGTCTCCGCCGCCTCCCCGTTCAGCAGCTGGGAGAGCCGCCGGGCCGTCTCCGGCTCCAGGGCGTCCCTCTGCTCTTTCAGGGCCTGGCGGGCCTGCCGGAGCCTGCGCACCGGCTCCTCCCGCATGGAGACCAGCATCTGAATGGCCACCTGGTCGTCCCGGTCCATGGCCTCCGCCATCTGGCGGGAGACGTCCATCACCTCATTGAGCAGGTTATAGATCCGCTTGACCTGCACATGGGCGTCCAGCAGTGTCGACGCTTCCATTTCTACCTCCCGGACTCCCCGTTCTTCTGCGCCTCCCGGAAGGCGTCCCGCAGCTCGTTCACCATGGATTTCACATGGGTCAGCGGCTCGCTCCGGCGGCCGATCTTCACCCGGCCCAGCTCGTAGGTGAAGTACTCATAGAGCTGGGTCAGGTTGCTGCTGATGGGATACTGCATATCCAGCGTCTGGTCCAGATAGTCGATGATGTCGATGCCGCGCTGGACGGAGGCTTCAAACACCGGCCAGTTCTCCTTGCCCAGCGCCAGCTCCGCCTGCGTCAGCCGCTTGACCAGCTCGTCATACAGCAGGAGAAGCAGCTCTCCCTGGGTCATGGTGTTGATGCTCTGTTCCTTATACTGTTGGAAGCCTCGCATTTCCATTTTATGTGGCACTCCTTATCAATAGCCGCCCATCATCTGGGTCAGCGAAGAACTCTGGGAGTTCATCTGGGCGATCAGCTGCTCCAGCTTGGTGAACTGGCTGGTATAGTAGTCCACCTGATCGGACATCTTATCCTGCCACTTTTCGATCTGGGTGTCCAGATTGTCCAGCTGCTTTTGAATGTAGTTGGAATAGATCGTAGTGGGCGCCAGCGGGGAGCC
Source organism: uncultured Oscillibacter sp. (assembly GCA_946551795.1). Classification (GTDB taxonomy): domain Bacteria; phylum Bacillota; class Clostridia; order Oscillospirales; family Oscillospiraceae; genus Oscillibacter. The sequence continues at coordinate 15,406 of CAMNRF010000016.1, read as the reverse complement.
CGCCTTCTCCACCAGGGTGCCCTTGACGGCGCCAGTGGTGCCGCCGAAGACCTCCAGGGGCTCCTTGATAGCGGCTACCAGGCCGTTGGTGGCCGCGCCGTTGTCCTGGCTCTTGGTGAAGATGTCCTTCACCCGGTCCGGGTCGCTGGCCAGCGTGTCCCGCAGGGTCTTCTCGTTGAAGGACAGGGTGCTCAGACCGTTGCTGTAATTCACGGTGATGCCCGCGGCCTTCAAATCCGCGCCGTCCTGGCCGTACATGGACACGGCGGAGGTCAGGCGGCTGTACAGGCTGGACAGGTCCCGGTCGCCGAACAGCAGGCCCGTCTTGGCCTTCTCCTCCCACTGCTCGATGGCCTTATCCGTCATGCCCTCCTTGTCGTCGTCGGTCAGCGGCTCGTAGAACTGCTTGTTGTTCTTCTGGAGGGGCATGGTGGAGTAGGCGTTTTTGATCTGGGTGACCATCTCGTTGTAGTCGTTGACGAACTCCTTGATGGTATCCACGATCTTGTCGGCGTCGGAGGTGGTGGTAAAGGTGATCTTCTCCGCGGTCCGGTCCAGCTCGCTGGTGTAGACAGGATTCCCCTTTTCGTCCACCTCCGGCTTGCCGTCCTTCTCCGCCTGCTTGTAGCCGAACTCCCCCTTGAGGGTGACGGAGAGGCCGTCGAAGTCCACGATGTTGCTGCTGCGGGTCAGCTCCATCTCCTTGCCGTCAATGGTGGCGGTGAAGATGGCGTCCTGACCCTCGGCGGTCTGTTTCGCCCCGCCGAAGAGCTTGCCGCCCAGGCCCTCCTGGCTGAACTGGATCTCCCCGGCGGTGCCGGTCTCCTTGGCGGTGAAGGTGAACTCGTTGGTGAGCTTGGAGTAGCTGACGTTGACGCCGGCGTCCTTGTTGCTGTTGATGCGGCTGAGAATGGTGCTCAGCTCCGTCTTCTCGGTGAAGTCGCCGATCTTGACGCCGTTGATCTCCAGGGCGTAGGTGGTGTTGCCGTTTTTGTCGGTGCCGGTCTCCAGGCCCTTCAGGCCCTCCTCACCCAGCAGGTCCTTCAGCGTCTTGCCGGTGTTGAGGTAGCTGGTCAGCTGAGTGCCGCCAAAGCCCATAGACTTGCCCACGCTGGAGGAGACCGCGAAGGAGGACCCCTTCTGACCGGCCTCGAATTTCAGCTGGAGGCCCGAGGCGTCCTTGCTGTCGGTCAGACCGTCGCTGACCTTGAGCTTGCTCACCTGGTTGCCGTCCTTATCCGTCATTGTGCCAAAGGCCTTGTCGATGTTGGCCTGGAGGGCCTTTACATACGCCGCGTCCCGCTGCTGGCGCGATTCGGGGCTAGTGATCTCTTCGCCGTTTTCCAGCTTTGTCTTCAATGCGTCATACCATTGGTAACTCTTGTCGAGATTCGCGACAATATCCTCCATCGTGGGCATCTTGACGCTCTTGGTCACGCCGTCCAGGGTAATGCTCAGCGGGTTCTCATTGAGGTGGTCCACGCTGTCGACGTCTTTTGTGAGATCTCCCACCCGGAAAGACTTGCTGCCCTCACCTGTGGTGACATCGAACGCGTTCGCCATGCTCTTGCTGACGCTGCTGATATAGACGTTGTTGCCGGCCTTATCCTTGAAGGAGATGGAGTTGGTCACCTTGTCGACTTCCACCGTCAGCATCTCGGAGGCCTTCTTGCCGCCGCCGTTGGAGAGGGAGATGGTCTGGCTCTCCAGCTGCTTTTGCATGTTCTCCGCCAGCTCCTCGATGCTCTCAAACACATCGCCCTCGCTGAACGTAAAGGACAGAGTCTGGTCCTTGCCGTAGGTCAGGTTCATGGTGCCGCTGAAGCTGCTGACGGTCATCTTGTCCATGTCGAAGCCCTTGGAGGCGGAGGCGGAGGCGTAGTCACTGCTGCCCGTTCCGCCCAGCAGCGCGGAGCCGCTGAGCTTATAGGTGGCGGCGGTGGCCAGCTGCCGCACGCCGTTAATGGCCACGTCGCTGGTGCCCCTGCCGGAGGCCGCAACCTTGGCGGCGTTGGCCCCGTTGGCCGTCGTCTGCACCGCCTGATTGAAAAAGCTGCTGGACATCAGGTTGGTGGCGGAGGTATAGGAGGTGTACTTGGAGGAAAACCCCGCCATCTTGGTGATGATGTCGCGGTAGGCCTCCTGCTGCCACCCCAGCTTGGTGCGCTGCTGGTTCAGGCTGGAGATCTTGTTCTTATAGCCGGAGATCGCGTTTTCGATCATGCTCTCCGTATCCATGCCGCTGGCAAGGCCGGAGATGACATTTCTGGTGCCGTATATGCTGTTGGCGCTGGAACTGCTGGTACCGCTGACAGATGCCATAGTGATCCACTCCCTTCATGAAATAACATCCGGCGGCAGGTCCTCTTTCGGACTGGCGGGACCTGGCCGCCGAATCAAGATTTTTTTACAATTCCTCTATGTTTTTTTATCGACATATAGTATAATAAAAATAAGAGGTCCGCACATAGTTTTTACAGTAAGGGGGAAAAACCTTTGACGCAAATCATCACTGTCACCAATCAAAAGGGCGGCGTGGGAAAGACCACCATCGTCTCCGCCTTGGTCTGCGGCCTGCACGAACGGGGCGCCCGGGTCCTGGGAATCGATCTGGACCCCCAGGGCAACCTGGGCTTTACCCTGGGTCTGGACATCGGCGACGGCTACACCGTCTACGATGTGCTGAAGGGAAACTGCGCCATTGAGCAGGCCATCGCCCACACAGAGTACGGAGACATCCTCTCCTCGGACATCCTGCTCTCCGCGGCGGAGGTGGAATTCACCGCCCCCCGGCGGGAGTTCATGCTCTCCCAGCAGCTGGACGCTGTGAAAGACCGCTACGACTTCGTCATCATCGACACGCCGCCGTCCCTGAACATCCTGACCATCAACGCCTACGTGGCCTCCACCGGCATCATCCTCCCCATGGAGGCGGAGGTTTTGAGCCTGGTGGGCGTCTCTCAGATCCAGGACATCATCGAGACGGTGCAGCACTCCTTCAACCCCGGCCTGAAGGTCCTGGGGATTCTGCTGAACAAGTACAACCCCCGTCTCACCCTCTCCCGGGACATCCTGGACCTGGCGGAACAGGTGGCGGAGCAGCTGCACAGCCAGGTGTTCTCCACCAAGATCCGGCGGAGCGTCAGCGTGGCCATGGCTCCGGCCTATGGGCAGAGCGTCCTGAGCTACAAGCCCGACGCCACCTCCGCCAAGGACTTACAGAAGATCGTCAGCGCCGTGGCAGGGGACAGGTTCCCCCGCCGGAAAAAGCGGTAATTACACATAAAGGAGAGTTTCACGATGGCCTCAAATAAAGACTCCAAGACCAGCAAAACCGCTCATGTGATGAATCTGCTCAGCAAGAACCGGAACGCGGAGCCGCCTGCGGCGCCCGCGGCGGAACCGGCAGCGCCCGCAGCCCCGGTGACGGAGGCCCCGGCCCCCTCGGCCGCGCCCATCGCCCCCATTATCGCCTCCATCAACGCCGACGCCGCCGTCTCCTCCCAGATCAAGGACGCCCTGGAGGCCTCCCTGAATCCGACGGAGCCCGCTGCCGTCCAGACGCCTTCTCCGGCGGCGCCTCCCCCGGCGCCCGCGCCGTCTCCAGCCCGCACAGCACCCATCACTCCCCCGCCCGCGGCGGCGGAGCCTCCGTCTGCGCCTCCGGAGCCTGCCGCGCCCGCGGCGGAACCGGCCCGGCAGGACGAATACGAGCCCCCCGCCTACGTCAACGTCATGGAGGTCCTGGTGCGGGAGAAGGTGGAGCGGTATATGCGGGCCACCGGTATGTGCTGCTGTGACCACTGCATGGTGGACGTCATGGCCTACACCCTGAGCCACCTGCCCCCTAAATATGTGGTCATGACCAAAGGCGAGATGATCCCCAAGCTCACCTTCTACGAGGTGCAAAACAGCAGCGACATCACCACCCAGCTGATGCGGGCCTGTGAGGTCGTATCCAAATCCCCTCATCACGGCAGAGCGTGATCCTGTGAGAAAGAGCCGGCACCTGCGGTGCCGGCTCTTTCTTGTTGTCTGCTGCCGGCGTGCTTCCGGGCGCCGCTCCTGTCACTCCGCCGGCTCCGCGGCCGCAGGCTCCGCGGTTTCCAGCTCCTGATTGGGCGAGGCGTGGTTCAGCTGATCCCAGAGGAAATTGACATCCTCCATACAGGTGAAGTAAATATTGGTAATTACCTGGTTGGGAATCCCCAGCTCCTCGGCATAGGTGGTGATGGCGTTCCAGTTGGCCGTCTCGTAACTCAAGACCAGCTCGTACAGCTTCCCGCAGCGCCCCTCCTTGCGGATCAGGGCCGCCTTGATCTCGTCCGCCACAGGCACCTCTTCCAGGATCTCCTCCAGCGGCGCGTCCACGAGATAGTTCAGCGTGGAGAACATCCCCATCAGATAGGCCTCCGACCGGCTGATGGGCATATCCTTGGCGTGCTTCATCAGCTCGCTGCAAAAATTGGCCCGCATGAAGGAGAGCTTCAAAAACTCCTCCGTGCCGCTGCTGTCCGCGCTGTCCATATTGCTGGCGCTCAGCAGGTAGATCCACTGCTTCAGCTGCCCCAGACCCAGGGTCATGATGGCCTGGTGGATGGTGGTGGCCCGGTGCCGCAGGGCAAAGTAGGCGGAGTTGGCCATCTTCAAAAGGCCGAAGGTCAAACTGGCGTCCATGGAGATCAGCCGCTCGATCTCATCCACGTCCGGCTCGTCCCTGGTCACCGCCACCATCAGCTGGAAAAAGCTGCTCTGGAGATAGGCGCTGTTGTGGACCGCCGTGGTCACGCGCTCCGCCACGTAGGTCCCCTCCAGGGCGTCCGCTCCCATGTTCACCGCCCGCTGGTAGGACGCCTCATTCTCAATGTTGGTAACGATGCACTTCTTGTTCATGCTGTGGGCGATCTCAATGGTATTGCGCATGGACGCGGGGACGATGGTCTCGGCGTTGATCTTGATGTAATCGATGCTGTCCATCAGCGTCAGATAGCGGGGGGCAAACTCAAACTCGTTCACCGCGATCTTGTACCCCTCCTTGGCGAACTGGTCCACAAACCGCATGGAGAGGGGGTGGATGATCACGCTGTCGTCGATCTGAATCACCAGCTCCGACCGGTCGAACAGCCGGGGAGTCTTGCGCATCAGAAGCGCCGTGGTAAAGGTCATGAAATTCAAGGAGCCTTTCAGGGCCTTGGTGCTGTTCTGGGTCAGAAAGCTGTACACCGTGTCGGCGGAGGCAAAATCGCCGGCGGAGGAATTGTCCGCGCTGAAGGCCTGATTCTCCCCGTGGTACAGGATCTCATAGCCCAGGATCTTCCCGCTCACGTCCTTGATCGGCTGCCTTACAATATATTTACTAGCCATGGGGTTCCCTTCTTTACCGTTGTTACTTGGCCTTTACATCCAGCAGGTGGTCGATGACCCGCACCAGGTGGCCGATCTCCGGCTTGCTCATCTGCTCGTCGGCGCCCAGCTCCTTGCCCTTGCGGCGCATCTCCTCGGTAATCAGGGAGGAGAAGATGATCAGCGGAATATGGGTAAACTCCTTGTCGTCCTTGATGAGCTTGGTGAGCCGGTGCCCGTCCATCTGGGGCATCTCAATATCCGTGATGACCAGGGACACATTCTTCTCCAGCTTCTCACCCCGGACACTGTTGAGGAAGTTCCACAGCTCCTGCCCGTCGGGGAACATGCGGGTGTTGACATAGCCGGACTTGTGGAGAGCCTCCTCGATCATCTTGCTCAAAAGCACGGAGTCCTCCGCCACCAGGATGGCGGCGTCGCTGCGCTGGCGCTCGCCCAGCTGTTCGATCTCCGACATCTGGATGGTGGTCTCCGGCGCGATCTCCGCCACGATCTTCTCAAAGTCCAGAATTGTGACCAGGTCGCTGCCGCACTGGGCAATGCCGGTGGCCACGCCTTCGTTCCCGCCGGACACCGTCTTGTCCGGCTTCTGGATGTCCTTCCAGGAGATGCGGCTGATGCCCACCACCGTGTGGACCCGGAAGGCGATATTCATCTTGTTGAAATTGGTGACAATGAACAGGTCCTTGGGGCCCTTCTCCGTCTCCACACCCAGCAGGTACCTGGGCAGGTCCACCACCGTGATCACAAGGTCCCGGGGCTTGAAGATGCCCTCCACCGCCGGGTGGGCGTGGGGCATGCTCTTCACCGGCGCGGAGACGATGATCTCCTTGACCTTGGCGACGTTGATGCCGTACAGGCTGTTGTTGATGGTGAACTGCATGACCTCGATCTCGTTTGTGCCGGACTCCAGCAAAATCCCCCTTTTATCCTCTTCCAACATGTTCCGAACACTCCTTCCAATGGTTGTATTTGGGAAAGAAACCGTGTCAGCCCCCGCGTAAGGACTGAATCAGCCCCTCCTTAGAAAATATGCTCCGGTTTTCCATAGCAGCGGACACAGCCCAGACCGGTGCCCACATCGAACAGCAGCGTGCGGGCCACCGTTCCGCCCACATCCTCCTGCAGGAGCTTGATGCCCTCCCGCTTCAAGGTGTTGTGTACGCTCTCAATATTCCGCTGCCCGATGTTGGACAGCGAACCGCCCTTGATCTCAAACATCTTGGCGCCGCCGGCGATTTTGGCGGTAATCCGGCTGCGGGAGGCTCCCTGCGCCTCCATCATCTTCAACGTCTCACGGATTCCCGTGTCGGCGTACTTCATCGTGTTCTTGCGGCCCGGTTCCATGTTCAGCGGCAGCATGATGTGAACCAACGCCCCCAGCTTGATCTTCTGATCGTAGAGGCAGATTCCGATGCAGGACCCCAGCGCGTAGGTAATCAGCATTCCGCTGGTCTGTGCCATTTTCATGTCCGCGATGCCGATTGTGATCTTACTCTCCACTGTCTACTCCCAGCTTCCTCAGTAAAAAGTTTAGAGACCGAATATCCGGCGACAACAACAGGCGGCAGGGGATCTCCTTTCCGTTGCAGATAAAGTTTCCGCCAATGGTCATGATGTAATCGGACTGCCCGCCGTATTCCGCCATGGGCACCGCCATAATGGCGCCCTGCATATCCACGGTGAAGGCGGGGACCGTCAGCTCGATGTCAATGCCCGACAGACCGCTCAGGGCATTGATGAACGTGGAGATCATGATGTTGCCCACCTCAGTCAGGGCGGAGCGTTCCATCTCCTGGAGCTCCACATAGTCCTTTACGGTCTTCCCCAGCATGCTCTCCAGCACCAGGTTTACAAACTCCAGCTGCTGCACGGAGAGCATGATGCCGCTGATCTGCCCGTCCATGCCCACCAGCACGCCGGCGGTGATCTCCTCCGGACCGCCGATCCACTCGATGGCCTCGTTATAGCCCATGATGCGGACCTCCGGCATCTGAATGCGCACCGGTATTCCGATGAGCGCGGACAGGGATGTGGCGGCATTTCCGGTGCCGATGCTGCCGATCTCCTTCAGCGTATCCAGCTCCAGAGAGCTGAGCTCGTCATAATTTTTAATGATCATAGGCCCCTCCTGTCTCAACTGCTCAGGCCGTTGATGGTGGTCTCGATCTCATCGGAGGTCTGAACCATTTTCAGCGCCATGCCGTAAGCCCTCTGGCTCTCAATCACCTTGGTGAGCTCCTCCGCCAGGTCCGCGTTGGACTGCTCCACCACGCCCCGCACCGTCTTGCTCTCGCTGAGGCGGATGCCGCCGTTTTTGTCTATGGCCAGGAAGCGGGTGCCGTCGATGTGCTCCATGCCGCTGTAATTGATGTAGTCAAACACGCCCACGGGCTGCTCCTCGTGGCGGTCCTCCACCTCGATCATGCCGCCGTTGCGGCTGAGGACAAAGCGGCCCTGGTTGTCCGAGAGGTAGTAGACCGTCTCCATGATGGGGGTGCCGTCCTCATCCACCTCGCCGCTGGCCCGCTGGAGATCCGAGATCACAAAGGCGCCGTTCCGGGTGAGGGAGATCTCATTGGTGGCCAGATCCACCACGGCGAAGAACCCGTCTCCCGCGATCATGTAGTCCTGGTCCCGGTCCGTGATGACGGGGGCGCCGGCGGAGAAGTCCGTGTCCGTGACCCACAGGGCGGAGCCCACACCGGAGGGAAGCTCGTCGTTTTCAATGGCCCGGATGTTGTCGTACATCAGGGCGGTGAAGCGGCCCTTCTCCGCCTTGAAGCCGTATGTATTGACGTTGGCGATGTTGTTGCTGTGGACGGTCAGCCTCTTGAGCTGCTGGTGGGCGCCCACCGCGCCGATGAAAAAGGATTGATTCATATTCTGACAGCCTCCTTAGTCAGCTCAAATCAGACGGCCCACGTCGTTGGCGCTCCTGGTCATCAGCTCGTTGTAGATCTTGCTGATCTGGGCGGCGCTCTGCAGCGCCCGCTGATAGGTGATCATCTCCGTCATCTGCTTGACCATGTCCGTGTTGGACCGCTCCAGATACCCGTTCCAGACCTCGAAGGTCTCGGCGGCCTGGGCGCCCTCGCCGGTGAAGAGGCCCATATCGTTGTGGACCAGCTGCCCGTTGTCCTCGAAGACATAGACACCCAGCCTGCCGATGAGGCCGCCGTCGTCGTAGTAGATCAGCCCCTCCTCCGTGGCGGAGACCTTATCCGTCCCCAGGTAGATGGGCTGTCCGTCCGGGTCCAGGACCTGTCCGTAGCCCGGGAGGCACAGGTACCCCTCGTCGTTCAGGCTGAAATTGCCCATCCGGGTGTAGGCGATCTCCCCGTCGGGGTCCTGCACGGCGAAGAAGCCGTCGCCGTTGATGGCGAAGTCCAGAGACAGCCCCGTGGGCTCCGGGACGCCCTGGGTGTAATCCGTGTAGATCTGGCTGGGGGCCCGGATATAGCTCTGGCGGCCAATCTCCTCCCCGATGTTGTAGATGTTGCCCACCCGGCTGTACATCACATCATCAAAGGTGCTGGCCGTGTACCGCTGCTGCTTGTATCCGGCCGTGGAGATGTTCACCATGTTGTTGCCCACCACGTTGAGGTTCTGCTGGTGGGTCAGCATGGCGGAGGTGAGATTGTAAAAGCCCTTATACATATGTTACCCCTTCTTCCTCCTGGCGTTGGGTGTTTCCCCGCTGTCGTTCATGTACGCTTCCATATAATCGCGCAGCTTCTGGATGGCCCGGGTGTGGATCTGGGAGATCCGGGGCTCGCTGAGCTCCATCACCTGGGCGATCTCCTTCAGGTGCAGATTTTTCTCATAGTAGAGGGAGAGGACGATCTGCTCGTTCTTCCGCAGCGTGGCGATCCCTGCCGCCAGGGCCCGCTGCATCTCCCGCTCCTGCAGCGCCGTCTCCGGCTGGCTCTGGATGTCGCTGGAGGGGAGCTCCAGCTGGCAGCCGTCCTCCCGGGTGTCCATCAGCATATCCAGGGAGAGGATATTGCTCAGCGCCACGTTGGCGGCGTCCCTCTGGTACCGCTCCTGGCTCACCCCCAGCCGCTGGGCGATCTCCCCGTCCGTCGGGTAGCGCCCCAGCTCCGAGGACAGCTCCGAGGCCGCCAGATCGATCTCCCTGGCCCGCTGGCGGACATTCCGCGGCATCCAGTCCTGCTTCCGGGCCAGGTCGATGACCATGCCCCGGATGCGCTTGGAGACATAGGTCTCGAACTTGACCCCCTTGTCGGGGTCGTATTTGTCGATGGCCCACAGCAGCGTCAAAATTCCCTCGTTGATGATGTCGTCGATCTGGGCAAAGCTGCTGTAGACCCCGCGGATCTGCATGGCGGCGCTCTTGATCAGGCCCTCGTACCGCAGGACCAGGGGCCATTTCAGCTCCTCGCTGCCGGTCTCCTTGTAGAGGCGCAGCAGGTCCTGGGTCTCCATGGCCTCAATCTCCCGCTCGGTATACTGTCTGACCGCCGCGGTCTCGCTCATGTCCCCACCGCCTTTCTCTCTCGGGCGGGGGCGTCCAGAGTGATGTTGCCAAGGGCCTGAATCTGGACGTTGCTGGTGATCTCATTGAAGGAGAGCACGTAGACATTGGGGTAGAACTGGGTAATCATCCTGCTGAAATAGCCCCGGATCACCTGGCTCACCAGGATGATGGGCGTCTGGCTGAGGTCGCTGAACTTGCGCATCTGCTCCGCCAGCTGACCCACGATCTGCTGCATGAGGTCCGGCCCCATGGCCAGGTACACGCCCTGCTCGTTTCGGGTGAGGGAGGCGATGATCTTCTTCTCCACCTCCGCGTCCAGGGTGACCACCCGCAGCTGGCCGTCCTCGCAGAAGCGGCGGGTGATGGTGCGGGCCAGGGCGCCGCGGACCTGTTCCGTGGCGGCGTCGATGTCCCGGCCCTGGGACAGGCTGTCCACCAGGGTCTCCAGGATGATGCCAAGGTCCTTGATGGGAACGCCCTCCCGCAGGAGATTCCGCAGGACCTTCTCCAGTGTGGCGTAGGTGACGATGTTGGGGATGGCCTCCTCCACCAGCTCCGGCTCCGTCCGCTTCAGGTTCTCCACCAGCTGGATGGTCTCCGCCCGGTTCAAGAGCTCGTGGGCGTACTTTCGGATGGTCTCCGAAAAGTGGGTCAGCATGACGGACAGGGGATCGATGACGTTGTAGCCATAGATCTCCGCCATCTCCTTGTTCTCCGGCAAAATCCAGCGGGAGGGAATGCCGTAGGCGGGCTCGATGGTCTCGATGCCGTCCACCTCCCCAAGGGGGTTGGCCGGCTCCAGGGCCAGGTAGTAATCCACCAGGATCTCGCCCCGGGCCACCTCCTCGCCCCGGATGCGGATGACGTACTGATTCGTCCCAAGGGACGAGGCGTCGTGGAGGCGGATGGAGGGGAATACAAAGCCCATGTCCTGGGCGTACTGCCGCCGGAAGATGACAATGCGGCTGATAAGCTTGCCGCCGTGGCCCTCGTCCACCATGGGGATCAGGCTGTAGCCGAACTCCATCTCCACGGGCTCCACGGACAGCAGGGAGTAGACATTGTTGACGTCCTTGTAGTAGTCGATCTCGCTGGGGGCCGCGGCCTCCGGCTGGACCTCCGCGCTCTGGGCGGCGGCCTCCGCCGCCCGCTCCTGCTCCATGCGGCGGCTGACGAACCAGCCTCCGCCCAGCAATGCGGCGCCGCCCACAGCCAGGGCCAGGTGGGGAGTGTTGGGAATGACCGCCAGGAACAGCAGGATGACGCCGGTGGTCATAATGGCCCGGGGCTGGGCCTTGAACTGCTTGATGACGTCCTTGTTCAGGCTGCCCTCGGACACCGACCGGGTGACGATCATACCGGTGGCGGTGGAGATCATCAGCGCCGGCAGCTGGGACACCAGGCCGTCGCCGATGGTGACGATGGAATAGCGGGTCAGGGCGGTGGCGAACTCGCCGCCGTTCATGAGGATCTCGATGATCACGCCGCCCACAAAGTTGATCATGGTGATCAGCAGCGACATGATGGCGTCGCCCTTGACGATCTTGGTGGCGCCGTCCATGGCGCCGTAGAAGTCGGCCTCCTTCTGGATCTTGTGCCGGCGCTCCCGGGCGTCCTGCTCGTTGATGAGGCCGGAGGAGAGGTCGGCGTCAATGGCCATCTGCTTGCCGGGCATGGCGTCCAGGGTGAAGCGGGCGGCCACCTCGGCCACGCGCTCGGCGCCCTTGGTGATGACGATGAACTGCACCAGCACGATAATCAGGAAGATGACCACGCCGATGACGATATTGCCACCGGTAATCAGATGGCCGAAGTTCTGAATGACCTCGCCGGCATAGCCCTGCCGCAGGATCTGCCGGGTGGTGGACACGTTCAGTCCCAATCGGAACAGCGTGGTAATCAGAAGGAGCGAGGGAAAGATGGAAAACTCCAGCGCGTCGGAGATGTTCATGGTGATCATGAGGATCATGATCGAAAGGCCGATGTTGATGATCAGCAGAAAGTCCAGCAGCTGGGTGGGCAGCGGAATGATCAAAAACAGGACGATGACCACGACACCAAGGGATATTGCGTTGTTCAGAATCCGCTTCACGCGCCGGTCACCTCCCGCTCCCTAAGTTCCTTTCCGCCGCCGGGCCGGGCCGTTTCCCGCCCGACGCCCTTCGCCCTATGGCAAAACGGCCTCTTTTATTTTACCAGTCGTTTATCGTTGTTCAGCCGGAAGATGTAGACCAGCACCTCCGCCACCGGGCCGTAGAGCTCCGGGGGGATCTCCCGGTCCAGCTCCGTGGAGGCGTAGAGGGAGCGGGCCAGCGGCACGTTCTCGATCACCGCCACCTTGTGCTCCTCCGCCACCTTCACGATCCGCAGGGCCAGCTCATCCTGCCCCTTGGCCAGGACGACGGGGGCGGCATCCTGCTCCGGCCTGTACCGCAGCGCCACCGCGAAGTGGGTGGGGTTTCGGATGACCACGTCGGCAGAGGGCACCTGCTGCATCATGCGCCGCTGGGCCCGCTCCCGCTGGATCTGCTTGATCTTCCCCTTGACCTGGGGATCGCCTTCCGTCTGTTTGTACTCCTCTTTAATCTCCTGCTTGCTCATTTTCAGCTGCCGCTCGTAGTCCCACCACTGGTACATAAAGTCCAGCGCGGCCACCACGATGAAGGCGATGGCGATCCGGATCACCATGCCCTTGGCACTTTCAAAGAGATGGGCGCAGGCCGCCCGCAGGTCCGTATAGAGATACTTGTAACTCTCCTGAACCATGTCCTCCAGGCTGATGTAGATAATCACCAGCAGCAGAGTGATTTTAATAATGCCCTTCAGAGCATCGATGACACTCTTCAGGGAAAACAGCCGCTTAATCCCCTGGAGGGGGTTGATCCGGCTGAATTTGGGCCGCAGCAGCTCGCCGCTGACCAGCATTCTCGTCTGGGCAAAGGTGGCCGCGATGGCGCAGACAGCGGTGACCAGCAGCAGCGGCAGCACGGTCTGCACCAGCAGCAGAATCCCCTGGTGCTCCAGCTCCATCACCTGATCTCCCACGGGGAGGTCCCCGCCGCAGGCCGCAAGGCAGGCGGTCATGAACGCGGACACCTCCCGGATGATGTTTCCGGCCAGCAGCCACAGTGCCGCGCAGGAGCCCAGCAGCGTCGTGACCGCCACCGCGTCCTGACTGAGGAAGACATTGCCCTTTTTTCGTTCGTCCCGTCGTTTTTTGGGTGTTGCCTTTTCGGTCTTGGAACCTTCGGCCAACGGTCATCCCCCCTTGGGCCTGTCGTCAATTCACAGGGGCCCCCGGAGGAGGCCCAGCAGAGTGTGCATGCTGTCCAGCATCGCCCGCTCCGCCTCTATCAGATACTCGCTGAAGGGTGCCATCAGCAGCAAAAGCAGCGCCAGGCCGATGATCACCTTCAACTCGATGTTGATGGAAAACACGTTAATCTGGGGAATGACCTTCATCAAAACACCCATACCCAGCTGCCCCAGCAGCTCCGCCGCCAGGATGGGCATACACAGCTTCACCGCCAGCAGGGTGCACTCCACGAAGAGCTCCAGCATGGCGCTGGCCGCCTCCGTCCCCAGGGTGACGGCGCCGAAGGGCACCACCTCGTGGGAGGTCAGCATCAGCCGCAGCAGCGTGTGGTGGCCGCCCGCGGCAAAGAACAACAGCGTCATCAGCGTGTTCAGCAACATGCTGGTCACCGACAGATTGGCCTGGGAGCTGGCGTCGTAGACCTGGTTCATCGTCAGGCCCATCTGGGTGTCGATGGCGTGGCCCGCCAGCTGGGGGATATAGAAGAAAAAGTTCATCACCAGCCCCAGCAAATACCCCAGCGCCATCTCCATCAGCAGCCGGAAGGCCATCTCGATGACGCTGCCAGGAATCCGCACCGCGGCCGGCGCGGTGAACGAGATCACAAACACCGACAGCACCAGGACGAATCCGCTGCGGAAGATCCCAGGGATATTCCGCCGGCCCAGAACGGGGTTAAACAGCACGAAGCCGCTCATGCGGGCTGTGATATACAAAAAGAGCGTCAGCTCGGCCCAATCGATCATACGGCTCTCTCCGTCAGGAGGCGATCAGGGTGAAGATCTCCCTGGTGTACTCCTGCAGGGATTCCAGCATCCAGCCCCCGCCCAGCAGAAGGACGGCGACGATCACCGTCACCTTGAGGATAAAACCGATGGTCTGCTCGTGGATCTGGGTCACCGCCTGAAAGATGGCCACCACCACGCCCACCAGCATACTCAAAACCAGCATGGGGCCGCCCAGCTTGATCACCAGGCCCACGGCGTCCCGCATCAGATCCGACACGGCGGCTGTATCCATCTCTCAGACCTCCCTCCGCTAATGGACTCCCTGTACCAGACTTGAAAACAGAAGCTCCCAGCCGTTCAGCGACACAAACAGCAGCAGCTTGAACGGCGCGGAGATCATGGACGGCGGCAGCATGATCATGCCCATGGACATCAGCGTACAGGACACCACGATGTCGATCAGCATGAAGGGGATATACAGCAGCAGTCCGATGGTAAAGGCCCGCTGGAGCTCCGTGGTCATAAACGAGGGAACGATGATCCGCATGGGCAGCTCCATGAGCGCGGCCGCGTCGTTGGCGGCAGGCGTCTCCACATGAGCCAGGTCGCAGAACATCCGTATGGTGTTCTCCCGGGTGTTGCGGAGCATGAAGTCCTTCAACGGCTCGGAGGCCAGCTCCAGAAATTCCTCCTGGCTGATCTCCTCCGCCACATAGGGGTCATAGGCCTGGGTCTTGATCTGGGAGAAGGTGGGCGCCATGGTGAAATAGGTCAGAATCAGCGCCAGCCCCACCAACACGATATTGGGCGGTGTCTGCTGGGTGCCCATGGCCGTGCGCAGAAAGGAAAAGGAGATGATATACCTGGCAAAGGAGGTCATCATCACCAGAAGCGACGGCAGCAGCGTGATCATGGTGGTCAGGAACAGGACCTGGAGCACCTGCACGTTGTCGCCGTTGATACTGATCAGTCCCTCTGGCAGCATTCCCTCACCTCCGCCCCTTCTGGCGCAAAACCGTGTCCAGCGCCTGGCGGAAGCTGGGCGTCTCTCTTTTTTCCGCTGTTCCGGCCCGCTCCCGCCAGAGGGCGGCCTCCTCCGCCGTAAACTCCGCCAGCATGGAGATGTCCGAGGCGGTGACTCCCAGGAGAAAGAACCGCTCTCCCGCCTGGGCCACGATCAGTCTCTGATCCCGCCCCAGGGGCAGCTGGGCCAGAATCTCCAGCCCCTCGCCGGCCCGCATGGGGCCAAAGGCCCCCAGGCCCCCCCGGCCGACCACGTGCTTGGTGAACCAGTAGGCCAGGACGATGATGACGACGACGCTGACAATCATCCACAGCAGGGAGAAAAACGGACTGCTGAGCATCTGGGGGTCCTCTCCCGGCATTTCGGTCAGGGCTCGCCCAGGATGTTGGTCACGGTTTTCAGCACCCGGTCCGGCTTGAAGGGCTTGACGATGAAGTCCTTGGCGCCGGAGCGCACCGCGTCCATGACCATGC